>JAPPEF010000361.1 GCA_028875335.1 Gemmatimonadota bacterium | reverse complement strand
TCATCGCCGCGCCCATGAAGTGCGCCGACCGCGACACCACCTGATAGTGATGCTCAATGCGCAGCGGATCCTTGCCCACGTAGTAATCGCTCAACTCCCCCAGCGCCTCTTTCACCACCCCGTGATGCGCCCACAAGCCAGCTTCCCCATTGCCGACGATTCCTTCGTCCGTATAGACCCGCACCAACAAAAATCTGCCCACCAAAAACGTCCGAATCTCCGTGATTTTCATTTTCCTTTCCTTTCTAGTACAAACTCATCAATCCTTCTGCACCTTTGATCTGCTTCTTTTCAAAGCTCGGACTAAGCCACCGCGCGCGCGACTCCCGCCCCGGATTGCGATACGCATACACCACGCACCACCGCGTATCGCTATCTTCCTTGCGCGGGTTGACCCCATGCGCCGCATGCGTCCACATCAACACCACCGTCCCCTGCGGCACCGCCAACTCCTCAATAGCGAGCGGTTGACCGCTAACCGGATGCTCCTTCCCCGCCATCCACCCCTGTGCCAACTGGGCATCCGACTCCGCGTTAATGCTCGGATCTCGATACAAATGGCTCCCCGGCACCACCTTCAACCCGCCGTCGTCGGCCGCAAAGCCATTGACGTAAAAAAACACTCGCACAAAACCCAGCGCCGGATCGGCGTCGGCGTACTCGTGGCTGTGCCAATTGCTCCCCGGATTGCCCCCCTCGCGATTCAACGCCACACAGTGATCGTAGCGAATCTCTGGCCCCAGCACTCGGCGCACCAAGTCCAGCAGTTGCGGATGCCCGATCAGGCTCTCCAAATAGGCGTCGAATTCAGCGGCAAAGCGCGAGGGGCGATATTCCTCGTCATCCCATGGCAGTGCCTGAATGCGCGCCAGCGCCGCGATCAACTGGGCACAAGCCGCGTCGGTCAAGATTCCCGATAGCGCGATGTGCCCATCGCGGTCGAGGACAGCTCGTTCGTCAGCTCCGAACACAAAGGGGCGAAACAGCGCCTTCATGCCTCAAATCTCCAGTCAGTTATGCTTGCACCTCTGCAAAGAGCGAGGCCCGCGCGTGGAAATACGGCGGCTCAAAAAGCAACGCCTGCCGCTCGGTCAAGGCCACGCCATCCGGCGGCTTTATGTGGCCTTTGGACCACGACTGCTGCCCGGGACTGTATTTGAACAGTAGCGAGCGCCGCTGGTATGCAGCCTGCCACGGCGCAGTGCCGTGCGTTAGTGCCTCGGTAAAAATCACCACCGACCCAGCCTTTGCTTCGGGCACTACCACGCAGCCGGCCTCGACGTGGGCCTCGCGGATTTCCTGCGGACAGGGATAATTGACCTTGTGGCTGCCCGGAATGCAGCAAAAACCGCCATGCGTCGGCCCTGTGTCGGCCAAGTTCCAAGAGACGACCGTTAGCCCATTGTACATCTGTCCGTTGCGGAAATGGTAGTACTCTGGCGGGTCATAGGGCGTGTTGCCTCCGTGCAACCCAAGCCGCTCGGCACCGGCCTCCAAGTAGATCGCATAGTAGTGATCAAGCCGAAAACCGTCACCCAAGATCACTTTGAGCAGTGGCATAATGCGCTCGTGATCGAGCAAATCGACAAAGGGCTGGCCCCACGTCAAAAACCCGCCAGTGTGCAGCCGCCCTTCCGCCTGCTCGACATCCGCACCCATCTCTTGGGCGTCAATCAGCCGATTCAACTCGGCAACAGCTTCCGCATCCAACACGTCCTCGACGATCAGATAACCCTGGAGGTCAAACAGGTATCGCTCTACTTCAGTCATATATGAAGGCTCCTATTTGGGTGGACAGAATCGGGGGCTTTTTCTATGCTCTCCACTGGGAGGAATGTACCATGGCACTGACAACCGACGAAATGCGCTTCTTCAAGCGCAACGGCTACCTCGTCAAACGAGGCGTCCTCGACCCCGCGCTCATGGAGCGCGCCCGCACCCGGCTGTGGGACGGCGCACCCCCGGGCCGCCGCCGAGATGACCCCAATACTTGGGTTGGCCCGTTCCGCGAAGACGAAGAAAACCCCGACGGTGCCAACCACCGCCGCGGCTTCCGCTGGAACTTCCGCGAGCCGGGCGGCGAGGAGTGGATGGTGCGCCTGCTGGCCACCGATTCCAAGGTATGGGCCATGGCCGAACAAATGCTCGGCAAAGGACAGCTCGTCCAGCCCGAGCGCATTCGCGGTATCTACTGCACCCTACCCTACGGCGATCACCCGCCCCAAGCCCTAGGGTGCCACACCGACGGCCACCCCTTCCACCTCGGCGTGGTCGGCTACATCGACGACGTGCCGCCCAACGGCGGCAGCTTCATGGTCTGGCCCGAAAGCCACCGCTCCTTCTACCCGACTTTCACCTCTCAGTACCTCCGCGACCAAGACGAAACCGCCTACGAAAAAGTGCGCACTGAATTCAATCAGCATCCGCCCGTCGATACCCACGGCCAAGCTGGCGACATCGTCTTCTGGCACCACCGCCTCGGCCACATGGCCAGCCCAAACACCTCGCGCCAGTTGCGCCAAGCCGTGCTCTACGATTTTCTCAAGAAGGACATCGAGCAAACCCAGCAGGAGCCACCGCAAAAGGACATGTGGCGCGACTGGTCGGACGAGATGCGCGCCATTGCCATCTAGCCAGCAAACGCATCCGAGGGCACGCCGCGCACGCCCGGCTCGACCCGCACCAGCGATCCGGCCAAAGGCTGGGCCTGCCGCGCCTCAGCATCCAAACCCCGACAAGCCGAGGTAATGTAGAGTTGGCCGAGACCCGCACCGCCAAAGGCGCACGAGGTCACATTGGACATGGGCAGTTCCAAGTGGCGCAGCAACTCCCCAGAGCGGGGGTCGTAACACAGGACGCACCACCCTCCGAACACGGCAATCCACAAGGCGTCTTCCTCGTCAATGGCCATGCCGTCTAACACCCCCGGCCCTCCGTATTCCACCACCACGCGCTCGTTGCTGATGTCCCCACTATCGCGGCAGTAGTCGTATGCGCGCACATTGTTCAAGCCAGAGTCAATGAAATACATAGTCTGCTGGTCGGCACTCCAGACGATGCCGTTGGACACGCTGACCGGCTCGACCTTCCGGCTCACCGAGTGATCCACATCGAGGCAGTAGAGCGCGCCTTGGTCCCGTGCACCCCCAAACTCCATCGTCCCCGCCCACAGCCGCCCAGCCGAGTCGCACTTGCCGTCGTTAAAGCGATTGGCTGGGATCTCACGCTCTGGGTCTTCGCCGAGGGGCACCATGCGCTCCGTCCGCAAGTCGATGTGGGCAAAGCCATTGTGCAAGGCCACGACCAGACCACCGCTCTTTCGCTTGACTACCGTGCCCACGGCTTGGCACGTGGAGATGGTGCGGTTGATTCCGCTCACCGGATCGTACACATAGACCTCGTGGCCGAGGATATCGACCCAGTACAACAACTCGTCATCCGCATCCCAAACGGCCCCCTCGCCGATGAGCGCGTCCTTTTCCACGACTAGTTCGGGCGCTATCTTTTCCTTGTTCATCTCGGATTTCCTCCTTTGGGGGCAACACTAGGTTGCCTACCATTTTCTGTCAAACGCGCCGCTTGGGAGCACAACGCCATGACCACTTTCACCTATGCAGACTTCGACCGCCAACTCTGGGAACGAGAACTCGAAGACTTCGTCCCCGCCACGGTTTACGACATGCACACGCACATGTGGTCTGAGAACCATCGAGGCTCTCTCACGGGCGCACCTACCGGCCTGCGCGAGGAGATCGACTATCAGGACCACCTCGACTGGGCAGCCCAACTCTACCCGGGCCGCACCTTCCACATGCTGGTCTTGGGCACTCCAATGCCGGGCATGGACGCCGCCGGGCACAACGCCTGGATGGCAGCCCAACTCGCCGCCGACCCCGAATCCGCGATCAACATGATGGTCACCCCGGACATGACTCCCGAATACGTAGCCGCCCAAGTCGATGAGTATGGCTTCCTCGGCCTCAAACCCTACCGCACCTTTGCCCCAGACCCGGTCAGCGCTCGCATCTGCGACTTCCTCCCGGAATCCCTCATCGAAGTCGCCCACCACAAGAAGCTGGCCATCACCATGCACCTCGCCAAACCCACCGGCCCAGCCGACCCAGACAACCAGCGCGACTTAGCGCGTTACACCCGCGAATACCCCAACGCACAGTGGATCTTGGCCCACTGCGCCCGCTCGTTCAATTCCTTTATGATGGAAGAGGCCGTCCACTTCCTGTGCGATCTGCCCAATATATGGTACGACACCTCGGCAGTGAACGACCTGTATGCGCACTATCTGCTGATGAAACACGAAGACCGCAAGCGGGTAATGTACGGGTCGGACAACGTGGTCGCCGGCTGTGCGCGCGGCAAGTACATCACCTATGGCCGCGCTTGGCTGTTTTATCCTGGCGATGAGGCCGGCACACCGCACTGCGACTCGCGGGCCACGCTCGTCATCTACGAGCAATTGCGCCAAGAACGGCAAGTAGCCGAGATGCTGCAACTAACGCCCGCAGAAATCGAAGACCACTTTGCCGGGAATGCCCAGCGGTTTTTGGCTATGATGCGCGGCGGGAGCTAGTGCGTTGGCGAGGAATAAACCTCTAAACGCCAAGGAATTCGCCGCCGAGATTCAATCCTTTGCGGATTTTGGCAAAGAGACGCAAATCCTCGACTTTCCCGATCCAGCCATTTCCATTCCGGTGTATGTCAACGAGTTCTGGACCTCCAAGCAGCGCGCCGCCCACTCGCTCCACGAGGTCTCCTATCGCGCCTGTTTCAAGCCGCAATTGCCGAAGTTTTTCATTAGCCGCCTGACGCAACCCGGCGACGCGGTGTACGACCCGTTCATGGGGCGCGGCACCACCGTCCTTGAAGCGGCGCTGTTGGGCCGCCGCCCCATCGGCTGCGACATAAATCCTCTCAGCGAGCGCCTAGTCCGCCCTCGCCTCGACCCACCCACATGGAACGAGGTAGAAACGCGCTTGATGGCTCTGGACCTCGATAAATCGAGCGAGGTCTGGGACGATCTCCTTGTTTTCTATCACCCCAATACGCTCCGCCAAATCGTCAACCTGCGCTCCTACCTCCTCACGCGCCTCCAAGAAGGGCCACTAGGCCGCGTCGATGCGTGGATTCAGATGGTAGCGACTAACCGCCTGACCGGGCACTCGCCGGGATTTTTCTCCGTATATACGCTGCCACCTAATCAGGCGGTGTCCATCGAGTCGCAAAAACGCATCAACCAAAGACGCGCTCAAGTGCCGCCTGAACGCGACATAAAGGCCATCATTCTCCGCAAGACGAAATCCTTACTGAGCAAGCTGCAAGCACGCGAGCTAAAAACGCTGACGGCGAATATCCCCCTGCTCGTAACCGGCTCGTCTGACAATACCTCCGCCATCGCCAGTGAATCCATCCAACTCGCCGTTACCTCGCCGCCCTTTTTGGACATCGTCAACTACCAAGCAGACAACTGGCTGCGCTGCTGGTTTAACGGCATCGACGCCAAGGAGGTGGCTATATGGCAATTGAAAAAACCAGGCGACTGGCAAGCAGCGATGACCCGCACCTTCCGAGAGTTGCACCGGGTCCTCGCCAGCGGGGGCTTTGTGGCCTTTGAGGTGGGCGAGGTCCGCAATGGCAAAATCCTCCTGGAAACCCTCGTCGTGCCCGCGGCCATAGAGGCCGGCCTCAAGCCGCTGATGGTGTTGGTCAACGATCAGATGTTCACCAAGACCGCAAACTGCTGGGGCGTAGATAACCGCACAAAAGGCACCAACACCAATCGGATCGTCCTGATCGGCAAGTAGGGGGCGGTTTGCAAACCGCCCCCTACGCAATTGACACTGTTCAATTGCCCCTCGTGCTTTAGTTCTGTAGTGCACAACCGTTCAGTCTTCGAGGGGAAATATGAACTCTGTAGCAAACGTTTTACTAGCTCTATGCCTGTTGTACCCGGCCCTGACCTTTGGCGACGAACGCCCTGACCTCGAGCAGATACAAGATGTAGTCCAGCGCTTCTACGAGGCGTGGAACCAGCAGGACTTCGTCGTCGCCGAAGACCTGATCGGCGAGAGCGTCGTCGAGCTCGACATGCGCAGTCGCCAAGAGCCGCAGACCTGGCTTTTGCACAAGGTGCAGTCCCGTGAGGAGTTCCTCGACGGAATCGTCGTCGAGTGGACCGGCGGCGACGCTTGGGACTACGACCCGGAAATCCACCAGTACATCAAGCAGGCCGAGTTTTTCGACATCCTCCTGTGGGGCGACCGGGCGATGGCCATCACGCAGGAGCACTTGGTGGGCGTGTCCGGCCCCGTCGGAGACAAGCAATACAACGCTTGGTTGCTCGACCGAGCGGACGACGGCTGGAAGATCGCCGGCGTCCTCCACCAAGTACCTGCCGAGGAATACAAGACGGTCTCAGTCGAGCCACGCGGCGAGCAGCTTCGCGTCCGCATCTTCGTCGATGGCGGCGACGAGGTATTTGCAGATGACGAGGGCCTGTGGGTCGAGCACAGCTACGGCACCCTGCCCGGGCGACACGAGGACGGCGACGGCTTTTCACCCATTGAGGTCAATGGGGTGCGCTGGCAACCTATCTGGCAGGGCGACAAGACCCGCAAGGTATATTTTGCCGACAAGGTCGCATGGCCTTCCGACGCGCAGTACCACCTAGTCAAACACGAGGCGCGCGATGTCGCGCAGTTAGAGCGGGAGCCCCAAGCGCCCGGTGACACCCTCAGCATCGTCTTCGCCGACCAAGACAGCGGTGCCGACTGGTACGACGTGGAGGTGCGTTGGGGAGATGAGGCAGCCGACCCTGGCGCAGGGCTACCCGAACCAAGCCCACCGGGCCGCGAAGACCTGCTCCTTGAAGTCCTATTCGACGGCGAGATCCGCGACACCAGCCCGCATCAGCGCCCGCTCAAAAACGTCAAAGTAGTGTTCACCGAGGATCGCGCCGGCGACAAAGACGGTGCCGGTTACTTCGACGGCAAGGCCGTCGTCGATATCGAGGGCTTTTTGCTAGATGGCCCCTTCAGCGTCTCAATTTGGGCCAAATACGACGAAATCGAAACGCGCCCTTACTGGTGGAACAATTGCATCTGGGCGCAGGACAACGGCGGCGGAGTGCGCGTGTTCCAACTCAGTACCCGAGGACGGCGAGTCACCTGGCACCGGATGCGCGACGACGACCTCCACGCCAAGCTCCTTTTGCGCCAAGGGCACTGGTACCATTTCGCAGCCGTCTTCGACGGAGATTATCACCGGCTCTTCGTCAATGGCATGTTGCAAGAGCAGAAGCAGAGCGCGGTCAAAACCTCGCCCGATCAGCCCATCTACATTGGTGCGAAAAACCTCGACGAAACGGACTTCTTCTTCACCGGGACCTTAGATGACGCGCGGCTCTACGACCGCGTGCTGACAACCGCGGAAATCAGTGCCCTCTATCAGGGCTTAGCCGAATGACTCTTACAGCGAGAAAGACCCACCCCATGCACAGGATGCAATCGTTAGTCTGCGTGTTATTGATCCTTATCGCCGGCGCAGTTCAGGGTAGAGAATGGCCCTATTACGCGGCCGACGCCAAGAGCAGCAAATACGCACCCCTGTCGCAAATTGACGGCGACAACTTCGCCCGTTTGCAGGAAGTTTGGCGCTTCACAGTCCCGGACAGCGCAATCGCCGCGGCCGAGGATATCTGGACCCGGTCGAACAAGGGCACTCCGCTGGTCATCGACGGCGTGCTCTACTACGGGTCGCCGTTCAACGTCCTCTGCGCTATCGACCCGATAAGCGGCAAAGAGCTATGGACCTTTGATCCGCAGTCGTGGAAGGATCGGGGCGATTTTTGGGGCTTTGCGCGCGGCATCGCCTACTGGGAAAGCGGCGACAAGAAGCGCATCTTCTACGGCACTGCTTCCGACCGCCTCTACTCAATCGACATCGAGACTGGCCAGCCCGACCCAGAGTTCGGCGCGGGCGGCTTCGTCGATCTAGGCAAGGGGCTGCGCCGCCGCATCGACCGCAGCCGCTACTGCATCACCTCACCACCGATCATCTGCCGCGACGTAGTGGTAGTCGGTTCCGGCATTACCGACTGGCACGACCGGCCTCCTGCCAAATACTCCACCCCCGGCGACGTGCGCGGCTTTGACGCCCACACCGGCGAACAAGTGTGGGCCTTCCAGACGGTGCCGCAGGAGGGCGAGTACGGCAACGACACGTGGGAAAACGACGCCTATCAGACTTATGGCCAAGCCAATGTGTGGGCCGCGATGAGCGCCGACGACGAGCTGGGCTACGTGTACCTGCCCGTCAGCAGTACCACCCACAACCACTACGGCGGCGAGCGCCCCGGTGCCAATCTCTTCAGCCAGACACTGGTCTGCCTCAAGGCGGCAACTGGCGAGCGCGTCTGGCACTACCAGTTCATCCACCACGGCCTGTGGAACTACGACCCGCCAGCACCGCCAGTCTTGGCTGATATAGAAGTACAAGGAAAAGCGATCAAAGCCCTAGCCCTAGTGAGCAAACAGGCCTTTTGCTATGTACTCGACCGCACGACGGGCGAGCCGGTCTGGCCGATCAAAGAACGCGAGGTACCCCAGTCAAAAACTCCGGGAGAGCAAAGCTGGCCGACCCAGCCCTTCCCCAGCAAGCCTGCTCCCTACGACCGCCAGGGGCTGCAGGAAGACGATCTGATCGACTTTACGCCCGAGCTGCGGGAAAAGGCGCTGGCGATTCTCGAAAAATACGATCACGGCCCGCTATTCACTCCACCTAGCGAAAAGGGCACACTGGTATTGCCTGGGGGCTTGGGCGGCTCAGATTGGAGCGGAGCGGCATTGCTACCAAAAAAGAACGTGCTCTACGTGCCTTCGCGCACCCGTCCCGACATCGTGCGGCTGGAAAAGGTGGAGGGCCTGCGCACCTTTTCGGATTACGCCTTTTTCAAGGACGACTCCGAATACGTCGATGGCCTACCGCTGACTAAGCCCCCCTACGGCCGGATCACCGCCATCGACTTGGACACTGGCGAGCACGTCTGGATGAGTCCGGTGGGCCAAGGACCAATCAACCACAAGGCCCTGCGCGACCTCGACCTGCCCGCTATGGGATGGTTTCACTACAACTACGTACTCGCCACCGAGACCGTGCTAGTGGTGGTCTCGCAACGGCCCGAATGGTGGGGAGACGTCAGCGGCGACGCCTTTGTCGAGCATGGGCCTTACCTGCGGGCCTTCGACCTAAATACAGGCGCGGTGCTGGCCGAGATGGAATTTCCCGGCCAGCCCAACGGCAGTCCCATCAGCTATATGGCCGACGGGCGTCAGTATATCGTATTCCCAATCAATGACGACGAGTGGGTGCCGCAGCTTTTGGCGCTGGCGTTGCCGGAGTGAAGGCTGCTCTAGCTACCTCACTCTGCCGTAGCACAGGACAAGGCAAACGGTCATCGTTTTAGTTTGACCCAAGTTCCAATGGTGTGTACCGTTGAATAGCCATTTACATCCCTAGTCCACTTTTCAATAGAAAGGATGGAAGCTAATGGGCAAGTATATGTTTCGCTCAACGTACACGCAGGCCGGGCTTGCCGGTTTGCTGAAGGAAGGCGGCTCGCGGCGGCGGGAGGCATTAACTCAGACCATTGAGGGAATGGGTGGCAGTGTGGAAGTGCTTTACTACGCCTTCGGAGAACCGGACCTCTACATAATTGCCGATCTTCCCGACGACGCAACGGCCGCAGCCGTGTCCATGGTCATCGGCAACGCCGGCGCGCTCGACATTAGCGTTACCGTACTGGTCACGCCGGAAACCATAGACGAAGCCATCGGCAAAAGCGTCCCCTACCGGCCCCCGGGATCTTGATACGCCGACCATCCCTTGTTAGTCCACACATTATTGATCCTTATCGCTGTTGCCTCCCAAGGCGAGGAATGGCCCTATTACGCGGCCGACGCCAAGAGCAGCAAATACGCGCCGCTGTCGCAGATTGACGGCGGCAACTTCGCCCAGTTGCAGGAGGTTTGGCGCTACACGGTCCCCGACAAGGAAATCGCCGAGCGTCATTATATGTGGACCGGTACCAACAAGGGCACCCCCCTAATGGTCGATGGCGTGCTCTACTACGGATCGCCTTTCAACATCCTCAGCGCCGTCGATCCGACGAGCGGCGAGGAGCTGTGGACCTTTGATCCGAAAGTATGGGAAAACTACGAAGGTTTTACGGGCATTCTGCGCGGTATTGCCTACTGGCAAAGCGGCGACAAGAAGCGCATCTTCTACGCCACCTCCACCGACCGCCTCTACTCAATCGACGTCGAGACCGGCCAGCCCGACCCAGAATTCGGCGAGGGCGGCTTCGCTGATCTAGGCAAGGGACTGCGCCGCGAGATCGACCGCAAGCGCTACTGCGTCACCTCGGCACCTATCGTCTGCCGCAATGTAGTAGTAGTGGGTTCCGCCATCGTCGATTGGCACGGCGAATCGCCCGCCAACTACTCCACCCCCGGCGACGTGCGCGGCTTCGACGCCCACACCGGCGAACAGGTGTGGGTCTTCCAGACAGTGCCGCAGGAGGGCGAACACGGCAATGACACCTGGGGAAACGACGCGTGGCAGACCTTTGGCCAAGCCAATGTGTGGTCCGCGATGAGCGCCGATGACGAGCTAGGCTACGTGTACCTGCCCGTCAGCAGCACCACCCACAACCACTACGGCGGCGAGCGCCCCGGTGCCAATCTCTTCAGCCAGACGCTGGTCTGCCTCAAGGCGACAACCGGCGAGCGCGTCTGGCACTACCAGCTCATCCACCACGGCCTGTGGAACTACGACCCGCCAGCACCGCCAGTACTGGCCGATATAGAAGTAGAAGGCAAAGCAATCAAGGCCCTAGCCCTAGTAAGCAAACAGGCCTTTTGCTATGTGCTCGACCGCACGACGGGTGAACCTGTCTGGCCGATCAACGAGCGCGAAGTGCCCCAGTCAAAAACTCTGGGCGAGCAAAGCTGGCCGACCCAGCCCTTTCCCAGCAAGCCCGCGCCCTACGACCGCCAAGGGCTGCAGGAAGACGACCTGATCGACTTTACGCCCGAGCTAAGAAAAAGGGCGCTGGAGATTCTCGAAAAATACGATCACGGCCCACTGTTTAGCCCGCCCAGCGAAAAGGGCACGCTGGTATTGCCTGGGGGTTTGGGTGGCTCGGATTGGAGCGGCGCGGCCCTGCTACCAAAGAAGAACGTGCTCTACGTGCCTTCGCGCACCGACGCCGATATCGTGTGGCTGGAAAAGGTGAGGAATCCGCGCGCCTTTTCGGCCTACGCATCTTTCAAGGGGAGTGCCGAATACGTCAATGGCCTACCACTGACCAAGCCCCCCTACGGCCGGATCACTGCCATCGACTTGGACACCGGCGAGCACGTTTGGATGAGCCCGGTAGGCCAAGGCCCCGTCAACCACAGGGCCCTGCGCGACCTCGACCTGCCCGCTATGGGCTGGTTCCACTACAACTTTATACTCGCCACCGAGACTGTGCTAGTAGTGGTCTCGCAGCAGCCCGATTGGTGGGGCGACCTCAGCGACTATAACTTCGTCGAGCAAGGGCCCTATCTGCGCGCCTTCGATCTAGATACGGGCGCAGTGCTGGCCGAGATGGAATTTCCCGGCCGTCCTAACGGCAGTCCCATCAGCTATATGGCCGACGGGCGTCAGTATATCGTATTTCCAATCAATGACGACCGCGGGGTGCCGCAGCTAGTGGCGCTGGCGTTGCCGGAGTGAAGGCTACGCTGCGACCTCACCCTGCATCTGCATCAAGCGCGCGCACCGCGGCAATGGCCTCGGCAATCCACCTGAGATTGCGCCGGGAAATCATGCCGTAATTGTAATACGAGAATCGGCGCGCGCCCGTTTCGTAAATCGCAGCGATGATGTCTCGCATCTGTTCGGCGCTGTCTATGGGCTTGTGACCGTTCAGGCCGCAGATCAACATAGACGGATCGTCCATGCCGGCTAGGGTCTCCTGCGCCCTTTGGCTGGCCTCCTCCGGCGAGCCGCTGTAGCACAGGACATTGATCCAATCGACGATCTTTTCGATAGGTTTGCGGTCAATGCCGTTGTTGTAATAGTTGCCCATGTACAAAAAAGAAACGGGCATTTTCACGGCCTCTTTTACCTCCGCGGCCAGCGACGTCACAGTGTCCGCACGCATCTTTATATACTCGTGCACCAAAGGCTCGTCGGCGACGAATTCCTCCACGCTGCGCTCCGGCGGCCCCTCCTCAAAGATGTCCAATAGCCACTTTTCCACCTGATTCTTCAACTCCCCCACATCCATACCCCTGTCCACGGCCCGCTGCGTACACCCATCGCAAAAGCACAGCGACATCAACAGCGAGCCCACCGCTCCGAGTTCAACCCCCACCTTGGCGTGGTTGCGAAACATGCCAAAGCTCATGTAGTGGAGGGACTCGTACTCGATCATCTGCACACCGCAGTTGGTGGCCAAGTCCAAGCTCAAGCCTCGTACGTACTCCCGCACCTCGGGATTGGCCGGACACAGACAACCCGGATAGCGGTCCCCGAACACACCGAGCAGAGCGCAGTCTGGCTGTTGCCTAGCCATGTAGTGGTTGTGCAGGGGCACAGTCCACGAAATCAATTCCAAATCGCGCGCGTGGCAGGCCTCGGCGATGATCCGCACTGGATCTTGTTCCTTGGCCATAGGATGCACGTGCGGCTTGATCTTGGTGCCCTGGTACAGCTCGCTCTGGGGCTGGAAATAGATGGCATCCTCGTACCCAGAAAAGAGCTTTTTGCCGGGCATGTGAGTGCGTAGCTCATCGTAGGTGTGATAGACCGTGGATAGGCTGATCGCATCCAGTCCGACCTCTTCTTTGAGGAAGCCGATGACGCGATCCACTCCCTCGTCGATCACATCCCAGGGATAGGTCCACATAGTCGTATGGATCATGGGAATAGCTCCTTTTTCGTCAAATGGCGAGTAGTGTCAATCCCCTCAGCGTCCAGCGGACTGTTCCGCCTGCCACACCCGCCAATAACCCCGCAGACGTCGGGTAAAATCTCGCGGCCGTTCCAAGTAGATGCGCTCTGCCAGCGGACGTGCCCGAGCCTGTATCCGGGCACGCACCTCGTCAATCCGCCTTTCCAAGGCCCGCAGTGTGGCCGTGGCTCCAGCTCTAGGGAATTCAGCCAGAACCGTAGTGCGCAATACCGCTAGGTCGTGATCCTGGCCCAGCAACTCCCCTAACTGGTCCAGTTCCTCAGCCTGGGCCTGTATAACCGACGGCCAGATATTCTCCAATATCTGGGTATGGTACCACAGGTACTTGGCCTGCTTGCGCCAGTCGTGGAATGCCTCGTCGCTGGGCAGCGCGTAGGCTGCGGCAAAGTCGCGCCGACCTCGTGCGTATATTCGCTGCAATCCCACTCGGATCCCTCCCCAGCCCTGACGCTGCAGATTCCAATCCTCCAAGCGCTCGCGAGCCGGTGTGAGGTCGGCGATCACCTCCAGAGCGACCCGATCACTGCTGGCCGCTTGACCATAGACCTGGTCGCGGCGCTCCACCAGCCATGCCCGTACCCGGGCGAACCGGCTCTTCGGCACGTCTTCGCCCAGAGATTCTATCAAGCGGTCCAAGGTCTCAACCAGAACCGTGGCATCGCGCAGCTCCGAAAGCCGCTGTCCGGCATCCCGATAGCACTGGTTTTCCAAGGCGTACACCTCGTCTCCTAGCTCGCGGCGGACCAGACGCACCAAGGCCCGCAGGCGCTTGGTGGCCTTGCGGGCCTCGTGGATGTGCTTGTCTCGTTTCCCGTCCTGGCACGCGAGGTGTTCAAGGGCCTTGTCAAGCTGTTCGGCGGCCATCCGCCGCACCCCTTCGGGCGCGTTTTCTCCCCGTTTCAGGCGATATTCCATGTCTTGTTTTTATGTTTCTCACTGCGAGGTTTCATAGCGTTCGTCAGCCCCTCGGCAGCGGCAATTCCACCTTCGCACTTCCCTCGACCTGAGACCGCAGCGCGGCTACCATGATCTCCAACACATGCCGGCCGCGCTCAGCCGGCGACGAGCTGCGCGCCTCACCCTGTATGGCCTGCGCTAGCTCCTGCACAGCCGGAATCAAGTTCGCGCCAAACGGACTGGCATATCCACGGCCCGGCGGCGGCGACACCGCCTCGGGCGTCCCCTCAGAGGTATCGGTCTTCCAAGCCATGCACTGTTGATCGGTCATATAGAAGCGACCGTCCGTGCCCTGTAAGTCCAGTTCGAACATCTGCGGCGTCCGCTTGGCGCAATTGATCAACCCGCGCACCCCATTGGCAAACTCCACGATGATCGTCGATCCGGGATCGAATTGCGGGTCTCTGCCGCCCCGACCGTCGTACACCGGGCCGTAGTCTTCAAACCCGCGCTCGTGCGCGGCGATCACCCACACCGGCTCGGCGTCCGCAAAAAAGCACACCGCATCCACCAAATGCGTCCCATTGCGAAAGAGCATGGCGCGACGACCGCCTAAGTGGGCCACAATCCTCGTCAAGCTGCCGATCTCGCCGCTGCGGATGGCCGTGCGCACGGCCTGATAGGAAGGCAACCAACTGCGCGTGTGATCTACCGACAACACCGCATTGTGGCGAGCGAGCGCGTCGATGATGCGGTCGGCGTCCTCCGCAGTGGTCGCCAGCGGCTTCTCGCAGAAAATGCCGCGCACGCCCGCGTCCACCGCATCGCAGACCGGGTCGGCGTGGAGGTGATCTGGGGTGGCCACGCTCACCACATCGAGGCTTTCCCGCGCCAACATCTCGCGGTAATCCGCGTATTCAGCGACGGATCCTCGCTCAATCTCAGCCCGCTCGTAAAAGCGCGCCAACACCTCCGGGTTTATGTCGCAGACCGCCGCGAATTCGTATTCCGAGGCGCGGGCGTACGCGTATCCGTGCCCTCCACCCACGCCAGCACCAATAACAGCCGCGCGCAACTTGCCTTCAGACATCTTTCGTTCCTTTCTCAAGTGTTCATGCGCTCGCGCACAAAAGCCGCTGAGGTCGCCACCTGCTCTTCCTCTAGACTGTGCAATATCAACGACCCGTCAAAACCTATCTGCCGCAAGCACGCCAAGTAATGATCGTAGTCGAGCAACCCCGTACCTGCGGCTTGGTGCCCGACGTCGCCATCTTGCTCCAAGTCCTTGGCGTGAGCCAGCCTAATCGAATCCCCGAGCAGATCGAACGCCTCGTCTAAGACCTCGCGCATCCTCGGTAGCTGGCCAGCGTGGAATAGGTTGGCTCCGTCGATAACCACCTGCAAATGCTCGGATCGCACCTCGTCGAGCAAGCGCCGCGCCTTCTGCGCCGAATCCACCACATTGTTGACCTCCGGCTCGAAGACAAGAGTCGCGCCCCGTGCCTCGGCAATCTCCACAGCTTCTCCCATGGCCGCAACCATCTCAGCCCATGCAGCCGGCGTGCTGTTATCGGGATGGCCGCCCCACAACCAGTCTGGGTTGCGCGTGCCCGTGCAGGAAGTGATCAGTTCTGTCCCCAACCTGCCGCTTACAGCGGCCAGCGCAGCGAGCCACTGCATCCCAGCGCGGCGCTTTTCCAAGTCGGGATCGATGATGTTAAAGGTCCCCGACAGCGCGGCGATCTCAATGCCGCGCGTTGCGTGGGCAGCGCGGATGCGCTCGCAATCGGCGTCCGTCAGCGCCGCCGGATCAATACCCGCAGCCGTCAAATCGAGTTGCACGGCCTCCAAACCAGCGGCCTGCACCCCATCGAGGCTCTCCTCCAACGTCGGCCGCTCAAAAACCTTGTGGAAAATCCCTAGCTTCATTTTGCATCTCCCCAGCTTCGACCAACCCCCGCTTCGAC
>JAPPEF010000144.1 GCA_028875335.1 Gemmatimonadota bacterium | reverse complement strand
GCAATCGGGTGTGGGTAGCCACAACAGCCCGAGAGCAGGCGGTGTTACAGGTGCGAGCGTCGTCAGCAATCCTGACGCCCAACGGGGATGGGCGCAACGACACAGTAGAACTGGGCTACGATTTATTGGAACTAACGGGAGCGGCGTCGGTGGAGGTAGCCGTGTGGGATTTGTCGGGGCGACTGGTGGGTCAGGTATATGCGGGGCGAGACGATGTGGGGACGTATGAGCGGATGTGGGATGGCCGCGATGCGTCGGGACGGCTAGTACCGCCGGGACTCTACCTATACCGCGTCTCCGTCGAGGCCGACCACCAAACGGTCGAGCAAGCCGGACTCCTGCACGTGGTGTACTGAGCAATTTTTCGTTTGCCTTAGGCCCATCTTATGAGCTATCTATTCCGTTGGTTGACCTGGGTTCTCTTCCTGTGGATTGGCTTCGCGGCTGGAGAAGCTTCCGGGTTGGTCATCTACCGTTTCGGCGGTGAAGCGCTAGAGCCACCGCCCGAAGTAGATCACGAAGGGGTGGAATTTATCCAGTTGAGCTGGACCGCTCTCGATCCTTCCCTAGGCGGGGAGACCATCGAACTGGATATAGACGCCGCCATTCGGGCTCTAAAACGAGATCCTACCTTTAATATAGCCCCCGGAATTGAGGAAAAGGGGGGAAGCCATGTCAGAAAGCAAACGAACGGGCAAGTGTGGGATGGGGACACCACCACTTTCTGGTTAGCGGAACGTTATCTGTGCAGCGAATTCGAGGAGAGGAATTACTTCCTTAGCTGCACCGACGATTTCGGCACCCCGGGCACAGCAAATATCAATCTGGGGGTCCTTCATCTCATCGACCGAATTCGGATTATATCCGGATTGACCGACCCGAGCAGAATAGCACAGAACGTTCGCATCCACCTCAACGAAGAGCAACCCAGCCAAGCTGCTTACCAGCACCCCCGTCCCTACTCGCCTTGGATCGTCGAGGTGCGCGACAATCGAGAGCACATCATCGACATCCCCATCCCTCCGCACGATAGAGCAAGTTTTGTTCAAGTCACTATCGGCGAGCACAACGAGGACTGGGAAGTAAACGAGATAGAAATCTACGCCAAAGGCTTTGTCGAACAATCGACATACATCTCGAATATTCTCGATTTTGGTCAGCCCATGGCCTGGGGAGACCTGCGCTGGTCCGGGCAACAAGACCCCAAAGCCCGCGTCCTCATCCAATCCCGATCCGGACAAGACGACGACCCCAATCTGTTCTGGCGACTCACCGGACGAGGCGACGAAAAAATACCCGTCAGCCGAACCGATTACGCCAAGTTAGCTATCGGCGAAAAAGCCGGTATTGGATACGATCGTGCTAACTGGACGTTCTGGTCGTCTCCCTATGCCTTTGCCGACAGCAGTGGCACCCCCATCGTGTCGCTCAGTCCAAGACGCTACCTCCAGTTCAGAGTCGACTTTCTACCCCAAGACGACGATGGCGGACAGGTGGACTTTCTCGAAGTGCGCGCTTCCCCACCGGTAGCCACGCAGCTAATCGGCGAGATCTGGCCGGTCGAGGCAAAGGTGGGACAGCCGCAGCAGTTTACCTACGTGATGCGACCCACCATTGGAGTAGACAGTGGCGGCTTTGACCGGTTGGAGGTGGCCACCGTGGCGAGACTAGGTCCCGTAACCCAAGTGCGCATCGGCGATGAGCCGGTAGATTATGCCGTGGAAGCGACCGAGCCACACCGAGTGGTCGTGAGTATCCCCCGGCTGACAGCCCAAGATTCGGGTGCTTTGGTCGAGGTGGTCTTTGAGGCAGAGGTGCTGCGCTATGGCTCGACCTTTTCAGTGCGGGTGTGGGACAGTGCCTTACCACTGGAAGTGCCCCAGAGCGTGCAGGAAGGCGATGCTACTCCGGCCTATGAGGACAATCGAGTGTGGGTGGCCACCCGAGCGGAACATCAAAACGTGTTGCAGATAGAGGCCGGACCAGCGGTTTTGACGCCCAACGGAGATGAATACAACGATGTGGTGGGATTGGGGTATAGCTTGGTGGAGTTGACAAGTCCGTCCTGGGTGGTGGTGGCGGTGTGGGATTTGTCGGGGCGTCGAATTCGTCAGGTATATGGGGGATTAGATGGGGTTGGTATCTATGAGCGGGTGTGGGATGGTCGGGACGAGTCGGGGCGGCTGGTACCGCCGGGGCTGTATCTATACCGCGTCTCTGTCGAAGCCGACCACCAAACGGTCGAGGCCGTGAAACCATTACATGTCGCCTATTAGGGATATGAATCCAATTGGAGGTTAGGACTCCGATGCAAGCGGATTTTAGTTCGAATTTGCGCTCATATCTGATGATCGGGATTTTGCTCTCCGCCTACGGGGTTGTGGGTATTGGGGAAACCAAGGAATTGATCATTCTCGGTGGCGCAGAAGGCCGACCTTGGCAGGACGGTGGAGGTGGTATAGATCCGATAATCATCTTAGGACCCCAAGAGGTGACGAACGAAAACGTACCTGGAGGGATTATCGACTTTTCTGCGCGGGAGGGATGGATTTTTCCCGAAAAGGCCGATCAGACTGACAACATCGCCTTACAACTGCTGGACCGAGGCGGCTCCGTAACCGCGCCCACTGTTCTCACAGATCTAGGAAAAGATCTGTTGAAGATGATAGACAATAATGCCAGCTCGGCCTTTGAAAGGAAAAGTTCCCCTGGTCAGAATGTCCGGGCGCTGGGCGTGGTCCTCCAATTCGACCTAGGAGCGCGATTCGGCGTGAGTCGCATCCGCTTCTTCCCTAGGAACGCCGCCCCAGACTTTCTCGACCCCGATTTTCCCTTTCAGGACGATTACATGAGGGCCTATGAGCTTTTTCTCAACGACGGCACGCGAGAGACACTAGCCGCCGGCTTGCCGGTATTTACCAGCGTTGTGCTCGTACTGCAGAACGATCAGCCAGTGGTGGATGTGCAGATAGAGCCCCAGTACGTGCGCTACATCCAGCTAAAATCCCAGACTACAGTGGGTTTTGAAATAGGCGAGTTCCAAGTTTTCGGAGAAGGCTTCGTGCCCACGGCAGAGTATCATTCGGATGTATTCGATCTGGGAGAAAATTTAGCTCTTTGGGGCAATTTGCGCTGGGAGGAAGAAAGCCAAGGCGACCCCATCCGCTCCCAAGTGCCCATCAGCACTAGGAGCGGCTTTGACGATTCTCCCGTTGTGTTCAATCGCCTCCGCAGCGACCTCGATGGAGCCGAAGTGCCTTGGAAGACAGCCGAGGAGTTCGACGAAGGCAGTGAAGCGAGGGAAATCGTCCTCCAACTCGACTCGCCCGACCTCGACATAAAGCGGGCCCGGCTGTTATACAAAGACCTCCCTCTCGATAGGAAGAATGAGATATCGCTGACCCAAGCCGAGTACAAAAAGCTGAGGTCGGGCAATAAAGGTTCGGTGCGGGACGACTTGGAAAACTGGAGTGTTTGGTCTCCGCCTTATGCGACCGCGGGTATAACTAGCACCGATAATGTATCCGCTGGGATGGGCGGAGTACCCATCATTTCGCCCGGTCCGCGGCGCTACTTTCAGTTCAAGGTGGATTATTTGAGTGAAGATCTCTTTTCGGCCAAAGGCATCGGGTCCCTGTCCTTCGATTTTTCTAGGCCGGTACTGGCCACAGAAATCGTGGGAGAGATCACTCCGCGCCAAGCGGAGTTGGGGCAAAAAACAGCTTTTTCCTTGGCGCTCATTCCCGATATGCGGCCCGAAATCGATCAGGGCTTTAGTTCCCTCGAAATCAGCACGCCTGTAAAAGTAGATGCAGTAGATCGGATTGGGATGTCGCTACCCGATGGCTCCCTCCTCGAACAGGACTTCTCGGATTCGGACCTGAGCGACCTGCCGGTGGAGCGCGGAGACTTTCGCATTGATTTGGTCGAGGAACATCGCTTTCAGATCAGTTTCCCCAAAGTAGAAAATAGCCGCATAGAAGCAGGACAGATGACCGTCTTGGAAGTGGCTTTTCAATGCGTGGTTCTGCGGACTGGAACCGCCTTTTCCTCCTTGGCCCTATCTGAAACCCCCGACGAAGTTCCGCAAAGAGTAGTGGGAGGCAATGTCTTTGACCTGAGCCAAGAAAGTTCCAATGCCACCCTCATCCGCAACCCGGGAAATCTAGTGGTACAAGTGGCGAAAAAGGGTGACTTGCTGATCAACGTCAACGCCGTGCCAGCAATTTTTACCCCCAATGGGGATCAGATCAACGATAATGCACAGATACACTTTGATATAACCGATCTCATCAGCGGGGCCAATGTAGGGCTGCGAATATACGACTTGTCCGGCAGCATGGTGCGGGAAGTCTATCGCGGGATCGACCAGAGTGGCCGCTTTACTAGGACGTGGGACGGTACCGATGGCCAAGGGAACACCGTGCCGCCGGGCCTCTACATTTTCAACATTGATTTGGACACTGACGGCGGCACGGCTGAGGCGAGCGGCCTCATAGGCGTGGCCTATTGAAGGCTGGACCGGGGTATGGATTGCTTCTGCGAAGCGCTTGCTAACGGGAGGGACACCTGATGGTAGGTACAGGTTACAGAGAATGGTCCAGAGTATGGATAGCACTGTGGATAGTCGCGGCTTTGAGCACGACGGCTTTTTCCCAAGACTACAACAACCGCCTTGGGCAGCAAAGGGGGGGCAAGGTCACCTTTGAACCCTTGGGACCAGGGGTGTTTTTCGACGCCCTCGATCCCACAGTGAAACGATGGTACGTCCCCCAAGAACTCTACCACGATTACCACTTCCGGACTTGGGAATACTCCAACTATGCTCGAGAGCGCTACGAGCGCTACGTCAACACGACTCGGGAAGGCGAATATTTCTACGACACGTTCGGTAATTTCGTCAACCGGGGATGGCTCATCTACGACTGGCGTCAGGAAGCCTTGACCCCTTTGGGTAGTTCCATCTACCAAGATTCGCGGTATCAGGGTTGGTTCAACCAAGTGTTGATTGCCACGGATTCAAAAGGCGGTGCTCTCTACTCCATAACCACCGGGGATCAGATACGCACCACGCTCACCCCCATGACCTTTTCCAAGCCTGCATTCAACGGTATTCAACTAGATCTCGCAGCCGATAAATACGCTGGTACGCTCCTGCTTTCAAGGATCAGTGGCCCGGTCAGGTCGTCCGTCTCCAGCGCCGATACCCGGACCAATGCCACCAATATGATCGGCGGCCGGGCTCTAGCCCAGGTGGGCGATTTCGTCACCGTCGGCGCGACTTGGGTCAACGCCCACAACACCCGTACCACGCTGGGTTCCTTCGACAGCAATCCCACCAAGGGCACACTGGGCGACGGGCAGGCCAGAGTGCCTATCAACGCCATCGCCCTCGTGCTCAGCGATGATTCGCCCGAAGACGGGGAGGGAGGAACCGCGCTCTTTTCCCACGATCTGATCGTGGTGCGCGAAGATTTCCAGAACGGAATCCGCGAAACGCTCAGCCTTGCCGACCTAACCAACGATCCAACGCGCTGGCCAGTCATAGAAGGCGGTTTTCGGGAAGAGGGTTTCCTAGCGGCCAACGGCATTCAGCGGATCATCATCAACTACGATTTTAACGATCCGGCCTATATCGGTCCCGATCCGACTGAGATCGTAAAAGTGACCTTTGACTTGGTACTGGCCAACGACTATAAAGTCGAGGTGTGGTCCGACCGCCAGACCGGGCAGCAAACCCCGCCGGAAGCACCGCTGACCAGAGCGATCCTCGACGAAAGGAATCCGGTCTTACTCGAGATCGCACGTGCCCCCGACAATACCAAGGATGGCTCCAACCGAAAAAGACTGGTTTTCGACTACGGCCTACCCACCGCCACGCAGATTTACGGCTTTACCATTGAGGCGCAGGACGTCCTAGGCTTCAACTTCTACGGCGAGTACGACATCAACCAGAAATTCAGGCAGTACCCCAACCTAGCCTTGTTTACCGACGATCGTTCTTTTGAGGACGCTTCGACCCGAGCGGATGCTTGGATGATGAACCTCTCCTTTCAGGGGTATCCTTGGTTCTTCTTCGGCGAGGCCTTTTCCATGGACCACGACTATTCCACTAGTTCCTTCCTACTCAACCAAAATGGCGATATCAACTACGACCAGCCTTCCCAGTTTTTCTACGAGTTCGTCGAAGACAACGACGATCAGGATCGCACTCCCGATTGGCAGCGAGGCAGTCAGCCAGGTCCCGATTTTGCCATCTTCCCCGGCTGGGACGAAAACAACGACTTCGTAAGTGATTTCAACCAGAACGACAATCGGACAATCAGCAATCGCATCCCCGATTATGACGAGCCCTTTCTCAGGTACGAGGTTGACCGGCCGGAATTTCTCTTTGGCATTGACTTGAACAACAACGATTGGATTGACCGTTTCGAGAACGACGACGAGCCAGATTTTCCCTACAAGAGGGACCACAGAGGCTACAATGCCTATTCCGGCGCTCACGTTATCCCAGGGGTCAGGGTGAGCGTGGGACAGACCCGCGAGGAACTGCTCTCTTCCGAGCGAGAGAATACGACAACCTACGGACTGGTGACCGTGGATGAGAATTGGGCCGACCTAGGGCGTTTGCGGGCGTTCAATATGCTAAAACGAGCCAAAGACACCATCCCCGATGACCGCCGTGCACCACAGGGATTTCTCTTGGCGGGTCTGCCCGCCAAGGTCGCCGATATTCTGCCCGCCCAAGATACTTGGGTCAATTCCCTGTTTATCGGATTCGACTATACGCGGATTCCGCAGCTAAACATCCGCAATAAGATCAAATACGATCTGTACATTCAGCGCAGCGATGATCTCAGGGCTTTGGACAGAAGTCCGCTCCACGATAGGTCGTCCTTTTTGGGGCTTATCAACAAAGTGGATTATACCTACCGACTTGAAGGTCTGAGCATTCAGCCGCGCTTCAAAAGCCAGTACTTGAAGCGCACACCATTCTTGCGCCGCGAGGCAGATATCGAGGAATGGGATGGATTCTTGTCAATGATCCTCAAATTCCCAGTGCTGAGGCATTCGATGATTGAAATGGGCACGGAGTTCAGACAGCTAAGGGAATTGAGGGCAGACGAAGATGCCTTGGTCCAGGAGAGCGTCTTGGGACCGACTGGAGACCTAAACGAGACTAACCTAGCCGTTCAGTGGTCAACCACGACGGATTACCTAGGATACGTATTACTGCTACAGACAGGGTTTCGACTGTCTAGGACATCCTTAGAGACCATCGAGATGATGGATCTGGAGGTCGACAAAAAGTCCACCATTGAGACTGGTACCACTACTTTCATAACCATCTACGCCGGGGTGGAACAGTAAATGGCAGACGCTGATTACACCTGTGGAGCAAGCGAGAATCTTGCTTTGGGCACTCCGTCCTTTTGCGCACAGTCCAATAGGAGGGATCCATGCTAAAAAGGTCCGGCTCGTGGTATGTTGTGGGGATACTCTGCGCACTAGCTTTATCGTCCGTTACTGGATGGGCTGCGCAAAACTATGGAGCCCGCCTAGGGCACCGAGCCAACGACGGCACTGTGGTGTATCGCTCTGAGGGTCCCAAGACCCTGCTGGGCAACGTAGAGCCATCGGTGCGGAAACGGTATCTGCCCCAAGAGCTGTATCAGGAGTACCAGTGGCAGACTTGGCAGTACACGAACTACGCTGGCAATCCCTACCAGAGATACGTGGCGCAAAGCCTCTGGGGCGATTATTTCTACGACGTGTACGGAAATTTCCTGACCAGAGGATGGTTGGTCTACGACTGGACCGAGGATCACCCGAGAATCTCCGAGGGCAGCCGTCTGCTAAAAAGAGGAGCATATGCCGGTTTCTTTAACTCATTGATTGTAGCCTCCGACCAGAAAGGTCAATATTCCTTTTCCATTTCCGTTGGCGACGAACTAGTTACGACCCTAACGCCAATGACCTTTCGCAAATCTGTGTACAACGGTGCCCAAGTCGATCTCATGTCGGACGCGGTTGAGCTGACTGGTATCTTTTCCCGCATCAGCGCACCGGGCTTCATCACCGATCCGAATCCGGCCTCTTTCAACAACTACACCAACCTGATAGGGGGCCGGACCAGGGTCCGGCTAGGTGATGCCATTACCCTAGGAGGGGTCTTCGTCAATTCCCACAACGGCCGAGGGACCGTACAGAGCTTTGAGGGCAATCCCTTCAAAGGGGAATTAACCTCGCTGCAGTTACAAAACCAGATCAGTACTATTGTCATTCGGCTGAGCGACGACTCACCGGCCGACGATGTCGGAGGAAGTGTCCTACTAGCGGATAATGTAGAAATAGCGACGACTATCGGCGATAGAGACACAGTGCTAGTCGGCAATGAGATCGGCTTCACACCCCAAAGGCAGGGAGGCACCATTATCGAAGGCGTGCGCACGGCCAACGGTACGGAGCAGATTACGTTGCGTTACGATTTGAACGACCTAGCCGTGATTCTCGACGACAAAGATGCCATTAACAACATCCGAGATCTCCGCTTCAGACTGGTCCTAGTCAACGACTATCGGATCGAGATCACTTCCGATCAGCAGACCAACTTTGAAGGACAGCCGGTCTTCCTGCTGATGGCCCAAGCCGAAGGCAATATTCAGGACGGATCGAATAAGCGCGAAGTGGTTTTCAACTACGGCTTGCCCACGGCTAACCAGCTATTGGGCTTCACGATCGAGGCCCAGGATTTCCTAGGATTTGACTTTTATACCGAGTTCGATGTCAACCACCAGTACAGAAAATATCCCAATCGCCGGGTGAAGACACACGAGGCTTACTCGGGACTCGTCGGCGCCGAAAACGCCAAAGCCTGGATGATGAATCTGTCCAAATCGGTCTTTTCTTGGTCCCTCTTTGTCGAGGGCTTCTACATGGACTCGGCCTACAATACCAGTCCCTTCATATCGGACGGCAGCGGCCGAGTAGATTACGAAGACGGGACTAGGAGCATCTACGACTTCGTCGACGACAACGACGATCAGGACAAGAAACCCGACCAGAAGCGACGCTACCAAGATCCTAGGACGGGCGAGGAATTCCGCGTCGCTAGAACCGGAAGATCCGCCGAAGGTTTCGCCGACGAAGCCGTGTTCCCCGGCTGGGACCAGAACAACGATTTCATCTCCGACTTCAACCAAAACAGCAACATCTTCAGTGAGAACCGCTTCCCGGACTACGAGGAACCCTTCCTGCGCTACGGTTCAGACCGCCCCGAATACCTCTTCGGTATCGATCTCAACAACAACGGCTGGGTCGACCAGTTCGAAAACGACAACCTGCCCGATTATCCCTACAAGAGAGATCGCAAGGGCTACAACCTGTACCTGCGCAATCAGGTAACTCCACACCTGCAACTCACCGCCGGGCAGGCCCGCGAACAGCTCCTTTCGGACGACCGCCAAAATCTGACCACGTACGCCCTAGTCAGCTTTGAAAAGGAGTACGCCCGGATTGGACGGGTGGGCATCTTCGACATGATCAAAAAGGCGGCAGACGATATTCAGGACGATCTCTTTCAATGGGTACAAGCTCCAGGGCTACCCGGAGCGCACCAAGCAATAGACGACCCCCTCTTCGCCCAAGACACCTATATCAATACTTTTTGGCTAGGCCTTGACCGCCGGACCAATATCGGGGTCAATTTTTCCAATAAATTCAAGTACGAGACCGTGAGGCAGCGGGAGAAAGGCCGTAACCTAGATTTCAAGGACAATACGCGTTTTCTCGGGATCATCAATAAGGCCGACTATCTGTACCAGTACAAAGCTCTGACGGTGCGACCGAAGATCAAGAGCGAACTTCTCAAGGACAATACTCCCTATTCTATGGGAGGCGTGCGTCCCGTGCGAGATCAATGGACTGGTTTGTTCTTCCTGACCTTCGAATTCCCCGTTCTGCGGCGAACGACCATAGAGACTGGTATAGAGCAACTTTTCTTCAGAGATTCGGTGGTCAATGAGGACGATTTAGCAGCGGGTGAATTCACCGAGGATTTCAACAGCACGGTCTTGGCCATGCAGCTTTCGAACAGAGGGCAGTACCTAGGCTATGTGCTCACGGCCCAACTCGGCTACAGTATTCGCAGAATCAGCCGCGAGCGCGTCGAAAGAGACGACCGGTCGCAGATGGATAGTACCGTGTTTATGACAATGTACGCCAGCCTGAAAGATTGATGCCGGGCGGCAGATTCTACTCCCGATTTCACAAAAAAGGAAACACCTATCATGCGAGGTACCGTCTCTGCGCCAGATCTGGGACTGGTGGAGTCTCTCTTTACAGAAATCAAAAAAATACCGTGCATCAACTCCCACTCCCACATGGGGCCGGAAACCGATCGCCTAGCGCAGCAGTTGGACGCCCTCGACTTTTTCGACCACGCCTATCCGACTGCCGACTTGGTGGTGGCCGGCCTCTCTCCCGAGAATAAAGAAGCCCTTTTCGACGCTCGCCGCCCACTGGACCAGCGGTGGGACCTGTTCGAGCCGTACTGGAACCGGATCCGCCTGACCGGGTACTCCCAGTGCATCTTGACCGGCTTCCGCGATCTGCTCGGCTTCGACGATCTGACGTCCGCCACGGTTGGACCTCTCTCTGAGTCCATCCAAGCACATAGCAAACCGGGCTTCTACAAAACGGTGCTACAGCAGCAAGCCAATATCGCAATGTCAGTGGTCAATATGGAAGATCTGATTGAGGTGGACCGGACCTTATTCCTGCCCCTGCCCCGCCTCAACCGCTTCAGCATGCTCCGCACGGCCGAGCAAATCCACGCGATAGAGCGCGACTACGATGTGTCCATCGGCGATCTACGTCAGCATGTCGAAGTAATTCGACAGGTGTGCCGAGACTGGAAGGAGGCCCAGGTGGCTGGGGTCAAGATGTCGCAATCCTACCACCGCCGCATGGACTTCAAAGAGCGGGACGCCGGCCAAGCCTCCGTTATTTTTGACCGTCTGTTGCAGGACGACTACGCTGGGCTGGATTCGGCAGAAGGCGCATTACTAGAGGACTATCTGGTCTTCCAGTGCTGTCAGGCCGCCGCGGAAGCCGATCTGACTGTCCAGTTTCACCTAGGCATGCGAGCAGGCAACAATGGGGGCATGGAAGGATGTAGTCCAGTGCCGCTCATCCCCTTGCTGCAGGCCTTCCCCCAAGTCCGCTTTGACTTCTCCCACGCCGGCTTCCCCTATCTGCGCGAGGGTGCCGTGTTGGGCAAGACCTTCGCCAATGTCTATCTGAACATGTCTTGGATCCACATCATCTCCCCCTTTGGGTCTCGGCTAGACCTGAGAGAATGGCTCCAAATGGTGCCCTACAATAAAATTATCGCCTTTGGGGATGACTTGCAGCAGGTCGAGACGGTCTATGGACACTTGCAGATGGCACGCCGGAATTTCGCCTATGCGCTAGGGTCCCTGCTAGAAGAGGGCTTGCTGTCCGAGTCGACGGCGCTCGACGTAGCCCAAGCGGCTTTTTACGACAATCCAGCAATGGTCTACGGGGTCAATGCCTGAGCTGGATATTACTACCAGTCATGCACATTGTGGCCTTGCGTGGGAAACCAGATTACATCCACTACTCCCGAGAGCACGACGCCGATTACATAGCCCACACCCAAGCCGTAGAAAAAAGGCTTACCCTTGCGATACGCTCTGACTCCACCGTAGCGCAGCAGTAGTAGTTTAGCGACCCAGACCAAAAACAGGCTGAACCAATAGATGGATGTGCCCGAGGTGTGCTGAAAGGCCAGCCCAATGGGATGGAGCGAGAACCAGTGAAAGCGGGCTCGCAACAGCGCTATGCCCCCCGCTTGGAACAAGCCCCACCCCCAGACACCCCACTTCCCCGAATCTCCGACTTTGGGATTTTGCAGCAGATGCACAGTCTCGTCTAAGATGCCGGTTGCACCCATCAGAAAAACAGCCCCCCCTTTTTCATAGGCCATCTCGAGGCTGGCCCATACCGCGGTTAGAAAACCCGTTGCAAAGGCGATTAGCACCGCAGCGGTCACCAGCCAGGGCTGATCCCGCAGTGAGAAAATGCGCAGATGGTGCGGGATGGCCGGCCAAGCCGGCAGGCGAATATTGCCGAAAAAGGCATGGCCGGTAAATAGCTTGAAGGCGACCAAATCCTGCGGCGACAGGCGAGCCGAACCCACCAAATCGACGATAAAAGAACTCCCCTTGGCATTGGGCCAACTGGGCATGAGATAGGGAAAACCCGTGGCCGCAATGAGCTTGATGGTGACGAAAAAGGTCGCCGCCATCAGGACAAAGGCTCCGGTGGCCAGAGGCAAACTCATCCCCAAGCTACAAGCCCAAGCGATGACGTAGAAGGCCGACAGGAGCAGATCGACCAAGGCCAAGCGGTAGATCCCGACTTGACGCCGGTCCCCCTCCCCGGTGCGCACCTGTTGCCACACTTCTCGCAAGTGCCGACGGGCCAAGTACACAGACCAGCAGGCCACAAAAATGATGGCCCCCAAGCTTTCCAGCGAGAGGATCGCCTGCGGCGTCAAAGGCTGACCCTCCGCACCTATGACCAGTCCCACCCGATCCATCAGCCCTATTTTGACAGTGGCCAGCAGGGCGAAGACGACTAGGCTGCCCAGGATATCCAGCGGGCATAGATAGGTCAAAGCCATAACCAAGGGCAGAACTCGGATGGTCAAGCCCGGGAAGGGGCGAGGCAGTTCGAGATGGAAGCGCTTGGTATAGAGTTCAAACAGCGGCAAGCCCGGCGTGAAGTAGGCACCGATATTGTAGAGTAGGGGCAGCAGGACAACTCCGCAGCCGATCCAGAACAGACCCGAGCGGAAGAGGTCGGGCACCCGGCGCGGCCCGTCAAAACCCTGCGTCAGATCAAGGGGCATCTGCGCCAGCGGGAAAGAGAGTTTTTCGGCTTCCATCCACTGGCGCTGGAATAGCACCACCAAACAAAAGCCGAATACCACCATCCCCAGCGAGGCCCCCAGCCACTGGATAATCGCCCCGATCCAGCCGTCCCATGGTACCGCTGCCCCCTGAGGTAGCCCCATCCAGAAGGTATCTAGCACCCGAGGCGAGGAGTCGGGAAAGACGCGCCAGGGCAAATAGGGGAAGAGCAGGTCCGACCACTGATTTTCAGGTGTGGCCATGTAGAAGGGCGCTCCGATGATGGCGATCCAGTAGTCGCTCCAGCCCCACTGCGGCAGGGCACCCACCACCCAGAGCATGGTGAAAATGGTCAGCAGTTCCCCCCGGTTTAGGGCCAGCCGAGGCCACAAGTGTCCACAGGCGGCGTTGAGAAAAAGCCACAACACGAAGGGCATAAAGGCCACCATGGGGAACTGCGAGCGGACATAGCTCCCCGACCCCGATGCTTGTCCGACCTCGAGGATGAGGTAGTAGAATACAGCAACAATGGTCAGCCCCCCCAGAATCAGGGCGCGCAAAGTGATCCGAGGAGGCTTGGAGCTATCTAATGAACTAATTTGCGCACCTTCCCTTTTTCTGTTAGTCTCGCGCCTTCCCTCGCGTGCAGAGCATCCTGTCAAAAATACCCTAACACATTCCCGGTCTTTCCAGTGCAACCGTCGATGATCAGCCACAAACCGGCTACTGAAACTTGGCCCAAAATTAAACCGAGGAAAAACGGCCGCGTCTTCAAATATCCCGCGGAGCCGCCGTATTTGAGTATGACGCTCTTCAACACCCAAGCGGTGAAGATACTAAACCACACCCAGTTCATAATGTTGAACGTACCTGTGGCAAAGCCCAACGGATGGATCGGCCATCACACGAAGTGGTAGCGGATATAAGTCAACAATCCCATGAGTACTGCCCCCAAAGCCGTAAAGCCCCAACCAGATATGCTAGCCGGAACTGGATCGACGAATTTAGGAGCGATAAAATTGAATGCATTGCGCGGCACTCCCACGAACCAGAACTGGTGGAGGTTAATCCCGCCGTACTTATAGGACAGGGTCATCACGGACCACACCGAGCTGATCAGAGTGACGATTAAGGCTAGGAGAACCGCCCATAGCAGCCCCCTTTTACTGCCGCGAATCTCCTCGGCTAGTTTCAGCGCATTGGCAAAACAGGGCATGAAAAAGATGCGTATATTGGCGCTCCACACATAGGTGAAGGCCAGTCCTGTCAAGCCAGAGGCCCCCAGCGCGCTGGTGCCCACGCCAGAAATCACAAAATCGGCCGGGGTCAAGGGCGTGCGAATCACGGAAATTCCGCCTTCCGCTACCGCTCTGGTGATGGCGATAAAGATCGCTGTCATGCCAAACAGAAAGACCGGGACAACCCACAGAGGCAACCCGGACTGCCACAACCAAGTCCCCATCACCCCTAATCCCACGAGCAGGCCCCAGACCGCAGTGTGATAGGAGATAATTTCGTCGCTATCGTCAATGGACGGGTCGTGATGGAATACCTTGCGATAGACAGCTTGCAGATGCCGGCGTGCCAGCCACGCGCTGGACAGGACTAGCACGATCATGGCACCCATCGCTTGGTGCGCCAGATAGGGGCCGACCGAATTGGCAAACCGGCTCAGGGTCTCCGTACTTTGTATCCCCAAGACGTTGAAGATTCCCCGCTGCACAGTCGATAGCAGAAAAAAGAACCAGAATCCCAGCGCTACATCGCGGCTGAGCAGATAGGCAAAACCGATTAGTCCCAAGTTCAGGTCGAGACGCAAGGAGGTGCTGCCTCTGAACAGACGCATCTCGGAGTGGGTGTCGATGTGCGGCAGAAAAGGGAAATAGCCGCTGAGCGCGTTCGCCGTACCTATGAGAAAAGGCACAGCGAACCCGACCCACATGACCCGGTTCCTAAAGTAAGGTTTAACGAGCGAGCGCTTCTCGTTAGGGCCACTCGCCGCTCGCTCTTCATCCTGAATCATCTCTAGCGGGACTTGGACTAGAGGATAGGGCAGCTTTTCGTACTCGACCCACTGTTTGCGCAGAATGGTCATCATACATATAGACACCCAGTAGAATGACAAGATGAATAGGCACCAGTAGAAGAGTGGCTCGACCCAAGCGTCCCAAGGCAGGGCCATTCCTGGTGGCAAGCCCTCGTAGAAATAAGTGATGGCCTCTGCATCTTGCGGGACGATCCACTTCGGCACGTGCGGGTGAATCAACTCTTGCCACTTATTTTCGGGGGTGGCGTAGTAGTAGAGTCCCGCGATGATAGGCAGCAGATTTTCGGTGAAACCGATTGTGGGCACGGAGGTGGCTAGCATCGCCATGATGTAAACCACCGCCAACTCGGAACGGCTCAGGGCAACTCTAGGGCCTAGCAGGGCCAAGGATGTATTTATTAGGAAGACGAAAACGAAGAATACAAAAAGGGCGGCCGGTGTGCTGAAGTTGTGGGCCATGACCGTGCCCTTGATGATCATATTGGTATAAGGCACGGCCGCGCCGATAAACAGCGACAAAAAGGCACCAATTGACACAGCCCGCAAAGTGATACCTGATGTCTTCTCGTCGAGCTGAGCCGAGCCGAGCCGGGTCTCTAAGTGGTCCTGGAAGATTGGAGGGATCTTTTTTTTCATATTCAAGTTGCGATCCGACTCCAGAGAGGAAAGCAGTTAGGTTTATTTAACCTTAAAGACCTAACTCGGGGCTGCACTACGGTTTAGCTTACTATCGTGTATTTAGCTCGCTCCTACAATCCGCAGTCCTACGAAAGCGTTTCCTTCGGCAACGAGCGCCACTTTGCGCCCACCCACTAAAGACAGCTTCGTCGGCTTCTCTACGGGGTATGGTCGCTTGCTGAGGGAACTTGGTAGGCGGTGTATTTGAGATTTTTGCCTCGGGCCTTTTCCACTGGATAGCGCTGAGCCGAAATGGCCAATTTCT
>JAPPEF010000013.1 GCA_028875335.1 Gemmatimonadota bacterium | reverse complement strand
TGGGATAGTCCCGCACTTCTAGGCCGATGCCGTGGCCGTGGGGGAAAGAGGCCGCCACGCCGCGTTCGCCGAGAATGTCCCCCATAGCTTTGGGTGCGTCCGAGGCTTTGGCTCCCACTTGTAAAGCGGCTTGTCCGGCCTGCATGCACTCGTACAACGCTTGGTATTTGCCGACCCATTCGCCTTCTAGCCCGTCCACGGCCAGCGTCACTCCGCTGTCCGAGCAATAGTTGTGGTACAGGCAACCGTAGTCCACGTATAGGGCGTCGCCCTCTATCAAGGCGTAGTCCGGTTCCGTGGCCAGCCCCAGGCCCCGAATGCCGTAGGCAAAGTGATCGACATCCGCGCCCAAAAGCCCGACTTCGGCGCGGAAGCGCTGCTGCATATCGAGCAGGCGCACGCCGGGCTGGGCGTCTGCGAAAGCAGCGGCGGCAGCTTGTTCGCCAATGCGCGCCGCCTCGGCCAACAGCGCTTGTTCAGCGGGGCTTTTGACCATGCGGATCAGGCGAATCGCGTTGGAGCAATCGACTAGTTCGGCTTTGGGCAAAGCCGCTCGCACTGCGGCCAACAGAGGTGCTGGAATGCCCTCCGTCTCCAAGCCCAACCGCGCCTCGGCCAAGCCCGCTTGCTGCACCAGATGCACTAAGGCATCCACTGCCGTCGCCTCCGAGCGCATTGTCCGCAACTGCTGCCACAAGCGCTGCTGCGCCTCGTCCATCGGCCCCAAGGGCGTGCCCCACTCAAGAGACGCATCGCCCCAAGGACACAGATCCACGGGCAAGTCCAAGGCATTGACCGCCAGCAGCGCCGACACGGTCAGGCCGGGGCGTCCCTCCGGCCGATACAAGGCAAACGCGGGCAGCAAATCGCCGCTGCCGCCGGGCTTGACCATGAATTCCTTGAACTGCCCGTCTAACCAGCAGTGGTAACCGGTGAAATAGGTGATATTGACCGGCGAACTAGCAATGATTCCGTCTAGGCCGCAGCGCTGCATATAGGCGGCGGCTCTGGGAGCATTACACGGCATGATCTTTTTCTTTCTTTATTTCGGTACCGAGAGGTAACAGTTGCCTTATTTAATAAGGATCATCTTGCGCACTTGGGCGACTGGTCCGGCCTGCAAGCGGTACAAATACACGCCGCTGGCGACGCGCTCGCCGCGATGGTCGCGGCCATCCCAGTGGGCGGCGTCGGTGCTCGTCAGGTACTGACCCGCTGCGCGATAGCCTAAGTCGATTTCTCGGATTAGCGCCCCCCGGATATCGTAGATACTCAGGCACACATGGGCAGGGGCGTGGAGTTGATAGGGGATATAGGTGTCTGGGTTGAAGGGGTTGGGGTAGTTGGCCAGCAGCGCCGTCTGCGTCGGTAGTGGAGGTGAAAGCTCAATAGCCGTCGGTGCAGAGGGGGTGATGTACGGCGACATATCCCACAACAGAATCGTGTTGTCCCAACTCCCTCCGCTGGCGAGTGTTTTTCCATCGGGCGAAAACGCCACGAAAGTGACATAGGAAAGATTGTGAAAATTCCCGAATTCTTGCGATTCCCCGCTAAAGGCTGCCTTAAGGCGACCGGTAACTGCATCCCATAACTGTAGATTGTCATCCAGCCCCCCGATCCCGCTGGCGAGTGTTTTCCCATCGGGTGAAAAGGCCACAGAATGGACACTACCTCTATCATCGAGATCCGCCTCTATGGGAGGTACCCGGAGTTGCCTCGTACCTACATCCCACAACCGAATCGAGCTGTCATCACTGCCGCTGGCGAGTGTTTTCCCATCGGGTGAAAAGGCCACAGAAGTGACCCAACCCCTATGCCCCTCAAGGGTGGCTTTGTGTTGACCGGTGTCCACATCCCATAACCGAATCGAGCCGTCCCAACTGCCGCTGGCGAGTGTTTTCCCATCGGGTGAAAAGGCCACGGAAATGACCCAATCCCTATGCCCCTCAAGGGTGGCTTTGTGTTGACCGGTGTCCACATCCCATAACCGAATCTCTTCTGTACTTCCACTGGCGATTGTTTTTCCATCGGGCGAAAACGCCACCGAATAGATAACAAACAAACGCGCTTTGAGGGTGGCTTTGAGTTGGCCGGTGTCTACATCCCACAGTCGGATCGTATTGTCTTCCCCATTTGCACCACTGGCGATAGTTTTTCCATCGGGTGAAAAGGCCACCGAATAGACCCCCTCCCCATGACCTTCGAGGGTGGTTTTGTATTGCCCTGTACCTACATCCCACAACCGAATCGAGCCGTCCTCTCTTCCACTGGCGATAGTTTTTCCATCGGGCGCAAACGCCACAGCAGTGACCCCGTTCCTATGCCCCGTGAAGGTGGTTTTCTGCTGGGCGATGCTGGCATCCCATAACCGGATCGTCTGATCCGCACTCACACTGGCGAGCGTATGCCCAACAGGCGCAAAGGCTACCGAAGTGACCTCTCCCTCATGGCCCTTTAAGGTGGCTCTGTGTTGGCCGGTGTCCACATCCCACAACCGGATCGTCTGGTCCGCACTGCCGCTAGCGAGTATTTCCCCATCGGACGAAAAGGCTACGGAAGTGACCCATCCTTGATAAAAATCCTCAGAACCCTTATGTCCTTTGAGGGTGGCTTTGAGTTGGCCGGTGTCCACATCCCACAACCAAATCAAGCCGTCCCCCCAACCTCCACCACTGGCGATAGTTTTTCCATCGGGCGAAAACGCCACCGAAGTGACAATTGAAAAACATAGAAAGCATTCAGTTCCTGTGACAGTTGAATTCTCTTTGAGGGTGGCTTTGAGTTGGCCGGTGTCCACATCCCACAACCAAATCGTGTTATCCCAACTTCCCACGCTGGCGAGTGTTTTTCCATCGGGCGAAAAGGCTAAGGAAGTGACCCATCCCTGATAAAAATCCTCAGAACCCCTATGTCCTTTGAGGGTGGCTTTGAGTTGGCCGGTGTCCACATCCCACAACCAAATCAAGCCGTCCCCCCAACCTCCACCACTGGCGAGTGTTTTTCCATCGGGCGAAAACGCCACCGAAGCGACCCATTCCTGATAAAAACGCTCAGAAACCATATACCCCTCAAGGGTAGCTTGGAGTTGGCCGTTTCCCGCATCCCACAACCGTAGCGTACCGTCCGTACTCTTACTGGCGAGCATTTTTCCATCGGGCGAAAACGCCACCGCAATGATAGAATGCCTGTATATCGTTAGTTGGACGATCTCGGCGAGGGTGTGTGCATCATGGAGCCAAATACCAGTGTGACTGGCTACTACTAGCCGCGTGCCATCAGGCGAAAACGCGATATTACTATATATCCTACCTTTACCAAGGTCTGCTTTGACACCTTCGGGCAAATTAAAGGGGCTATTGTCTTGGGCGCGGCTGGCCTGCACGAACAGAACACACACCAACAGGGCGACATTGAACAACCAGGGCTGTTTCATCGGAGGATTCTCCTTCTGGCTGAAGGTGAATTGTTGCGGGGCTTCTCTGAACAGAAGCCTTACACGGCTCGGGCCGCTTGGTTTGAGCTAAGGCGAATGTGCGCCGTGTCCTTATTTGACGAGGACCATCTTGCGCACGTGTGCGACCGGCCCGGCTTGCAAACGGTACAAGTACACGCCGCTAGCGACGCGTTGGCCTCTTTGGTCGCGGCCATCCCAGTGGGCGGCATGGGCACTCGTCAAATACTGACCCGCCGCGCGATAGCCCAAGTCGATTTCTCGGATCAAGGCCCCCCGGATATCGTAGATACTCAGGCGCACGTGGGCGGGGGCGTGGAGTTGATAGGGGATATAGGTGTCTGGGTTGAAGGGGTTGGGGAAGTTAGCCAGCAGCGTCGTCTGCGTTGGCAGCGGCGGTGAAAGCTCAATCGCCGTCGGTGCAGAGGGGGTGATGTACGGAGACATATCCCACAGCAGAATCGTCTGATCCGCACTGGTGCTAGCGAGTATGTTTCCATCGGGTGCAAACGCTATCGAACGGACCGAACCCGTATGGCCCTTTAGGGTAGCCTTTAAGGTGCCGCTGTCGACATCCCACAACAGAATCGTATGGTCTTCACTGGTACTAGCGATAGTTTTTCCATCCGGTGCAAACGCCACCAAATAGCCCTTTAGAATAGCCTTTAGGGTGCCGCTGTCGGCATCCCACAACAGAATCGATTGGTCCTCGCTGGTACTGGTACTGACGAGGGTTTTTCCGTCCGGTGCAAACGCTACCCAATAGCCCTTTAGAGTAGTCTTTAGAGTGCCGCTGTCGGCATCCCACACACGCACCGCGTAGTCATTACTGGTACTGACGAGGGTTTTTCCGTCCGGTGCAAAGACTACCCAATGGCCCTTTAGGGTAGCCTTTCGGGTGCCGCTGTCGACATCCCACAACAGAAGCGTCCGGTCTTCACTGGCCGTGGCGATAGTTTTTCCATCGGGTGCAAACGCCACCGAAGTGATCCTAGCTGTATGATCGCTCAGGGAGGTCTTGAAGGCTCCACTGTCGGCATCCCACAGACGCACCGTTTGGTCATCATTGGTACTAGCGAGGGTTTTTCCATCGGGTGCAAACACTACCGAAGTGATCCCACGCGAAGGGCTCTTTAGGGTAGCCTTTAAGGTGTCACTGTCGGCATCCCACAAAAGAATGTGGTCTTCACTGGCAGTGACGAGGGTTTTTCCATCGGGTGCAAACGCTACTGAAAAGATCCGACCCGAATGGCCCTTTAGGGTAGCCTTTAGGGTGCCGCTGTCGGCATCCCACACACGCACTGTGCTGTCTCTACTAGCAGAGGCGAGCGTTTTCCCATCCGGTGCGAACGTTGCCGAATAGATTCTATCCGTATGGCTCTGCAGGATGGTCTTGAGGGCACCGCTATCGGTATCCCACAACCAGATTTCGCTCCCAACGGTGGCAAAGGCTAATGTGTCGGCATCCCACAACCAAGTTTCGTGCCCGATGGCGGCAGCGGCGATAGTTTTTCCATCCGGTGCAAACGCCACCGGACGTCTCCAATCCGTATAGCCCTTTAGGGTAGCCTTTAGGGTTCCGCTATCGGCATCCCACACTCGAATCGTCTGATCCCAACTAGCACTGGCGATAGTTTTTCCATCCGGCGCGAACGCCACCCAAAAGGTCCAAGCTTTATGGCTCTCCAAGCGGGCTTTGAGGGTTCCACTGTCGGCATCCCACAGACGCACTGTTTGGTCATCACTGGTACTGGCGATAGTTTTTCCATCCGGCGCAAACGCTACCGAAACCAGCGTATTGATCACATCCGTCTGACCCTCTAGACTGGCTTTGTCTAGGGTGGTTTTGAGGGCCCCACTGTCGGCATCCCACAGCAGAATCTTCTGGTCTTCGCTGGCAGTGGCGATAGTTTTTCCATCCGGCGCAAATGCCATCGAAGTAACCTCACTAGTATGCCCCTCTAGGGTGGTTTTGAGGACTCCACTGTCCGCATCCCAGTCCCACTGATTAATCACTTTATTATCACTAGCGAGGACGAGGATGCGATCCATATCCCACAACCAAATTTTGTACCCAGTGGCAATGGCGATAGTTTTTCCATCCGGTGCGAACGCCAATGAAACGGCCCAACCACTATCGATGTTTATGATGGCTTTGAGGGTTCCCTCCGTTTCCTCTTTATCCCACAACCAAATTTCGCGCCCGGTGGCAATGGCGATAGTTTTTCCATCCGGTGCAAACGCCACCGAATAGACCCGAGTTGAGCCACCAAAGCCCGAATATGCCAAGCCTTCTATGGTGGTTTTGAGACCCCCACTGTCGGCATCCCACAACCAAACCGTCATCTGGTCCTGACTAACCGAGGCGATAGTTTTTCCATCCGGCGCAAACACCACCGAAGCGACCGAACCTGTATGCCCCGTAAGTAGGGCGACTTCGGTGTAGGTGTGGGCATCGTAGAGCCAGATGCCGAGGCTGCTGGCCACCGCCAGCCGTGCACCGTCGGGTGAATAGGCCACGGGTTGGTTCCCCCGACCGATGCTACCTTTTCCCAGACGGGCGCGGGCCCCTTCGGGCAAATTAAACGGATTATCGTCTTGGGCACGGCTGTCTTGCACGAATAGGACACACAGCAATAGGGCGACATTGAATAACCAAGGCTTTTTCATTGGCGAGCTCTCCTTCTGGCTGAAGGCGGATTGTTACGGGGCTTCTCTGAACAGAACGCCATACACGGCATGATCTTTTTTGAGTCCGACGCGCAAAGGACACAGGCCGCGTCCTAATTGGCCGGAATTTAGGTGCTGCGAGGTACTGTTGCCTTATTTAATGACGACCATCTTGCGCACGTGGGCGACCGGTCCAGCTTGTAAGCGGTACAGATACACGCCGCTGGCGACGCGTTGGCCTCTTTGATCGCGGCCATCCCAGTGGGCGGCATTGGTGCTCGTCAGATACTGACCCGCCGGCCGATAGCCTAAGTCGATTGTTCGGACCAGTGCCCCTCGGACATCGTAGATGTTCAGGCGCACTTGGGTGGGGGCGTGGAGTTGATAGGGGATATAGGTGTGTGGGTTAAAGGGATTGGGGAAGTTGGCTAGCAGCGCCGTCTGCGTTGGCAGTGGCGAAGAAGATTGAATCGCCGTCGGCGCAGAGGGGGTGATGTAAGGCGACATATCCCACAGTCGAACCGTCTTGTCCCTACCTCCACTGGCCAGCGTATTTCCATCGGGCGAGAACGCCACGGAATGGACTCCACCTGCATGGCCTTCCAAGGTGGCCTTGAGTTGTCTGCTGTCGGCATCCCATAGCCGAATCGTCTGGTCCCCGCTTCCACTGGCCAGCGTATTTCCATCGGGCGAGAACGCCACGGAATGGACTCCACCTGCATGGCCTTCCAAGGTGGCCTTGAGTTGTCTGCTGTCGGCATCCCACAGCCGAACCGTCCTGTCCGAACTGCCGCTGGCGAGTGTTTTTCCATCAGGCGAGAAGGCCACCCCCCCATAGTTATGGCCTTCCAAGGTGGCCTTGAGTTGTCTGCTGTCGGTATCCCATATATCTAGCTTACCTCCGCTACTGCTACTAGCGAAGGTTTTCCCATCGGGCGAGAACGCTAGGTAACGGACGTACTCCCCGCCCAGAGACCCCAAAATGATCTCCTTGAGTTGTCCGCTGTCGGTATCCCACAACCAAATCTTGGTGCGCGAACTGCCACTGGCGATTGTTTTCCCATCGGGCGAGAACGCCACCGAATAGAATTGATCCCCATCGTTATGGCCCTCCAGAGACTTCCTGAGTTGTCCGCTGTCGGCATCCCACAGCCGAATCGTCCTGTCCCAACTGCCGCTGGCGATTGTTTTCCCGTCGGGTGAAAACGCTACGGAAGCGACCTCACTCGCATGCCCTTCCAGTGTGGCCTGATAGTCTTGTCCAATCTCGACATCCCACAACAGAATCGTGTTGTCCCGAATCCCCCTGCTGGCGATTGTTTTCCCATCGGGTGAAAACGCTAGTAAAGTGATAGAGGGAAAACCAAAGGCTGCCTTAAGGCGACCGGTAACCGCATCCCACAACTTTAGACCCCTGCTCATGCTGGCGATTGTTTTCCCATCGGGCGAGAACGCCACGGAAGTGACCCGATTCCTATACCCCTCAAGGGTGGCTTTGTGTTGGCTGGTATCCACATCCCACAGCCGAACCGTCCTGTCCCAACTGCCGCTGGCGATTGTTTTCCCGTCGGGCGAGAACGCCACGGAAGTGACCCGTCCCTCATGGCCCTTTAAGGTGGCTCTGTGTTGGCTGGTGTCCACATCCCACAATCGGATCTCTTGCCCACTGCCACTGGCGATTGTTTTCCCATCGGGCGCAAACACCACCGAATAGACCCAACCCGTATGCTCCTCTAGGGTAGTCCTGTGCCGGCCAGTGCTTACATCCCATAACCAGACCTCGTCCCCATGGCCACTAGCTAGGAGTTTCCCGTCGGGTGCAAACGCCACCGAATTGACGCTATACCAACTCGCCTTGAGGGTGGCTTTGAGTTGGCCCGTGCCTACATCCCATAACCGGATCGTACCATCTTCCCCATCTGCCCCACCAGCGATAGTTTTTCCATCGGGTGCAAACGCCACCGAAGCGATCTCCTCCTCATGCCCTTTGAGGGTGGTCTTATATTGTCCTGTACCTACATCCCACAACCGAATTGAGCCGTCCTCTCTTCCACTGGCGATAGTTTTTCCATCGGGTGCAAACGCCACCGCAGTGACCTCGTTCCTATATCCCGTGAAGGTGGTTTTCTGCTGGCCGATGCTGGCATCCCATAACCGGATCGTCTCATCCGCACTGACACTGGCGAGCGTATGCCCAACAGGCGCAAAGGCCACGGCAGTGACCTCTCCCTCATGGCCCTTTAAGGTGGCTCTATGTTGGCCGGTGTCCACATCCCACAACCGGATCGTGTGGTCTTCACTGCCGCTAGCGAGTATTTCCCCATCGGACGAAAACGCCACCGAAGTGACCCGTCCCTCATAAAAATCCTTAGAAGCCCTATGTCCTTTGAGGGTAGCTTTGAGTTGGCCGGTGTCCACATCCCACAACCAAATCAAGCCGTCATTCCAACCGCCATACCCACCTCCACCACCGGCGAGCGTTTTTCCATCGGGCGAAAACGCTACGGAACGGACCTCGTTCCTATGCCCCTCAAGGGTAGCTTTGAGTTGGCCGTTTTCTGTATCCCACAACCAAATCGCGTTATCCCAACTTCCCGAGCTGGCGATTGTTTTTCCATCGGGCGAAAAGGCCACCGAAGTGACCTCTCCCTCATGACCCTCCAAGGTGGCTTTGAGTTGGCAGGTCTCCACATCCCACAACCAAATCAAGCTGTCATCCCGACCGCCCCCGCTGGCGATTGTTTTTCCATCGGGCGAAAAGGCCACCGAAGTGACCCGAGCCGTATGCCCCTCAAGGGTAGCTTGGAGTTGGCCATCTTCCGCATCCCACAACTGTAGCATACCGTCTGCACTGCCGCTGGCGATTGTTTTTCCATCGGGCGAAAAGGCCACCAAAGTGATAGAATGTCTATATACAGTCAGTTGGACGATCTCGGCGAGGGTGTGTGCATCATGGAGCCAGATACCAGTGTGACTGGCTACCACCAACCGCGTGCCATCCGGCGAAAACGCGATATTACTAGATCTCGGACCTAGCGTGCCATCCGGCCAAAGCCTGATATTACTAGATATCCGACCTTTACCGAAGGCCGCTTTGACATCTTCGGGCAAATTAAAGGGGGTATCGTCTTGGGCACGGCTGTCTTGCACTAACAGAACACACACCAACAGGGCGACATTGAACAAGCGGATATTCTTCATCTGGTTTATGCTCCGTTTAAAAGAAGGGACTAGGCGATCGGAGGGGCTGGCCTGCAGCCGTAAATATACGAACTGGTAATGCGCTGTTCCTTGATATTAGCGCGGCACCGACGAAAAATTGTAGATTATCACCGCACGCTACCATCCATCAGGAGAACGCCTTATGCACCTAACCCCCGAACAGGTCGCCCAATTTGCGGAGGACGGCTATCTGCTGCTGCGCGGCGCGCTGACCGACGCCGACCTCGACCCGATCATCGCCGAGTACGAAGAGTACATAGGCCGCCGCGCCGAGAAGCTGTTGGCGGCTGGCCACATCTCGGCTCTGTATGCGGACGAGCCTTTCGACCGCCGCCTCATCTCGATCTGCCGCGAAGACGAGGCGATCTACAGAGAACTCGACATCATGTACTTGCGCGGGCGGGCCTCGTTTGAATTTTTGCGCAACGACCGTCTGATCGATATGGTCGAGAGTTTGGTCGGGCCGGAGATAACCTGTAGCCCGATTCAGCACACCCGCGCCAAACTGCCCGCGGGTGTGACGCCAAGCGGCAGCGACCCACACGTGGCCCCTTGGCATCAAGACGCCGGCGTTACTTGGGAGGAGGCCGACCCGCACTTCATCCTCACGGTGTGGTTGCCACTGTGCGCAGCGACGCCGGAAAACGGCTGTTTGCAGATCTTGCCGCGAGCGCACCGGAATGGACTGGTGCAGCACCACATCAAGCAGGGTTTGGGCACGGTGATCATCGACGAGGAAATGCCGCAGACTGAGTCGCTTACCTTGCCGATGGACAAAGGCGACGTGCTGTTGATGGACAAGCAGACCCCGCACCGCTCGACGCCTAACAATGCGGACTCTGTGCGCTGGAGCATGGATTTGCGCTATCAGCAGACGGGAACGCCGACTGGTCGCCCCTTCTATCCCGACTTCGTGGCCCGCAGTCGGTCTAATCCCGCGTCTGAGCTGAGGGATTACGACGAATGGTGCAGGCAGTGGGTAGAGTCGCTAGCGGCAGTGCAGGGGCAGGGGATTAAGTCGCATCGGTGGGAGGTTGTCCAGTAGCGACGATGTGGCGGAAGGTGAGGTTGAAGCGCAGGGCGCACGGGCGTCGAGTCTTGGGGACTTGATGCTGCCAGTGGGCTTGGGTTGGGCCGCGCATGATGAGCAGCGCGCCGTGTTCGAGGGGGATTTCGACCGGGGGATGGTCGCGGCGCTTGTGCCGCAAGAGGAAGCGCCGCGTCTCGCCCAAACTCAGCGAGGCGATTGTCGGATTGGTTCCCAACTCCGGCTCGTCGTCGCTGTGCCAGCCCATGCTGTCGCGGCCGTCGCGGTATTGATTGAGCAGGACGCTGTTGAAGGGACAGTTGGCGGCGGTTTCGAGCCGCGTCTTGAGGTCTAGGAGCGGCGCGGTCCACGGGCGCGGCTCCAGCGCCAGCCCCGAATAGGCGTAGTGGGCTTCTGGGGATCCGTGCCACGCCGAGAGACGCGGCGCGGGGTGCTGGCGACCAAAGATGACGACGTGGTGCTGTTGCCACTCAATACCGTCCAACAGTTGCCGCATGAATTGGTCGGCCTCGGCAGGGGCCAAAAAGTCAGGGGCGTGGTGCAGGTCGCCGTCTGGGAGGGGAATGGCCCTCATTCTACTGCGAAGCCGAGGTCGTCTAGCGCTTGGCACAGCGCGGCGCGGCCCGCATCGTCGAACGGGGCGTGGGGCGGGCGGGCAGGGCCTACGGGCAACCCGCGCATGGTCAACATTTCCTTGACGGCCGCTAGCAGGTCAAAGTGGAACAAGGTGGAGATGACCTCGTTGGCGCGCGCTTGCAGGGCCATGGCCGGCCGGATGTCGCTGGCTTCAAAGTGCTGCCGCATTTTCACGAACAGTTTGGGCATGATGTTGTAGGTCGAGCCAATGGCTGCGTCGCTGCCGGCGACCATGCCGCCGAGGCAGATCTCGTCGGGGCCGGAGATGAGGTTGAGATAGTCGCCGCCTAGCTGCACGAGGCGCTGGAAGAAGTAGAAGTTGCTGTCGGTGAACTTGAGGCCGCTGAAGTTGGGCACGGCTTGCATGGCTTCGAGGAACTGTTCGGCGGTAACGTTTTTGTCGGCCGTGTGGGCGAGCCAATACACGTAGAAGGGCAAATCGGTGGCTGCGCCAATAGCTGCGTAGTGGGCGACTGCGGCTTGGAGGTCATTGGGCTGATCTATCGGCGCGACCGAAGCTACTGCGTCCGCGCCAGCGGCTGCGGCGTGCTGGGCCAATTCCACCGCATTGGCTGTGCTCGTCGCGCCGACTTGGAAGATCAGCGGTACGGCACCGGCCACTGCGGCGATGGTCGCTTCGGTCATGGCTTTGCGCTCGGGTACGCTCATGGCGCTTCCCTCGCCCGTGCCGCCGCAGACGAAGAAGCCGTTCGAGCCAGCGTCAATCAGATGCTTGACGAGCGGCTCGACGCGCGCGGGGGCCAAGGCGCTGCAGTCGTCAGTGAATGGGGTGACGACTGCGGGCCAGATCCCGCGCGCTAGTTTGTCAGTCATAGCGTTTTGATCCTCTAATGTTGAAATGGACGGCCCTAAACCACTTGGCCGCCGCGGATGGTGGCTACCGGCTCCCAACAGCCGCCAAGCCGCTCCTCGCCGTTGACGTCGCGCAGGGGCAGGGCCTCCTCGTTCCAGCGCAGCACAGCTAGGTCGGCGCAAGCGCCCGGAGCCAAGGAGCCGGCCTCGCCCTTGAGGCCCAGCACCTCGGCAGGACGGGCCGTGGCGCGGGCGAGTACATCTGCTTCGGCCATGCCAGCGGCGATGAGCTTGGACATCGTGCGGGGCAGGTCGTGTTGGGGGCGGCTGTCAACGTGGCGGTTGTACTGGTCGGTCGAAACCGTATCGACGAGAAAGCCCTCGGCAATGGTGGCCTCGGCAATGGGAAAGCTGAAGGAGTTCATGCCGTGGCCCAAGTCGAAGAGGACGCCGCGCTGGCGAGCTTCCCATACGTCGTCGGCAATGTGGTCGCCGTCTAGCAGGTTTTCGGGCAGGGCATTGAGGGAGTAGGTCACCACATCGCCGGGACGCAACAGGGGGAGTTGCTCGCGGCGGGGCCAGTCGGGTTTGAGACGAGTGCCTACCAGCAGCGGTTTGCCGCTCAATTCTGCGGCCTCCAGCCCGGCGGCCATAATGGGGCGCGGGTCGAGGCCGTCGGCGCAGGCTCCGCCAGTGACGGTAACGGCAATGCCCCAAATGCTGCGACCGTCTGCGGCAATGGCGTCGGCGCAGGCTTGGGCATCGGCGTCGGCTAGGTCGTTGAAGCAGCGCACGGGGTGCGTCTCGCCGCGTTTGCACAGGTTGATGGCTAGGAGCACGCGGGTGCGCGAAGTTTCGATCACGGTGCGGCGATAGTCATCTATGTTCAAAGCCCCGGCATCGCCTTGGGACATGACGGTGGTGACGCCGCGCGGCAAAAAGTGGATGTCCGGGTCGATGCCGAAGCGCGATTGGCCGCGAGCCGGGTGGGCGTGCAGATCGACTAGGCCGGGCAGCAGCAAGGCGTCGGGGAAGTCGAGTACGGTGTGGGCCGATCCCTCGACGCCGGAGCCGGAGGCGACAATGCGGTCGCCGCGAATGGCTACTGCGCCGGGGCCGTCTAGGCCGCTATCGGCGCAGAAGAGGCGCGGGGCGCGTACCAATAGGTCGTAGGTTTGTTCGGTCAATTTTCAGTACGCCACGGCGATAGTGCGGAGCGCGGTGTCATTGCCGGCATCGGCACCTAGGTTGACGCGCAGGACGTATAGGCCGGGGGCGGCGCTCGCTCCGTCGGCGTCGCGGCCATCCCAGGTGAAGAGGCGTTGCGAGCCTTCGGCGCTTGGGGCGAGGATTGCTACTTGGCGTCCGGCAAGGTCGAGGACTTCCACCTGTGGCTCGGTGCCCTCGACTTTGAAGGCGACGAATCGCACCTCTAGCTGGTCGTTGATGCCGTCGCCGTTGGGGGTTACGGTCGCAGAGGCTAGTTGCAGGTCGCTGATGAGCTGGCCGCTGCTGGTCAGTTCGGGTAGCATGACGATGTTGGAGCGGCGCTCGGCTGCCTCGACCGACTGCCACAGACCCGGTGCTTGGCTCGACCCGAGGTCGAGGGCAAAGACGGTGGCGTTTTGCAGCAGGCGGGTGGTGAAGCTCACTTGCAGCGAGTCGCCGGAAATCACCTGCGGCAACGCGATGAGCAGCGAATCGGCCTGCATGTTCAAGTCGGCTGGAACGACCTGTTCCGCGCCGACCATCACCAAGACACTCTGGAGGTCAACGGGTTCGGGGACGGTGAAGCGCAGGCGGTCGAAGCCGCTGTCGAGTTCGTCGGTCTCCGGCCAGAGGGTGTAGGTGAAGCGGGTGTCTTGGTTGGGGCTGGCCTCGCGGGGGGCGACGCTGCCGCGCGCGCCTTGGACTAAGGCGTTTTCGTATTCGACGGAGACTGAATTGACGGTCGGGGCGACGGCGGGGTCGTCGGTGGCGAGGATCATCTCCAGCAGCATGAAGCGGCGGGGGCTGTCCGACTTGAAGGCCTCGCCGGAAAACTGGTACACATTGCTCCAAGCGTCCCAGTCCTCGCCGACGACCAGCGTGGTGTCGATGGGCCCGCGCAGTACTTTGGGCGAACTCTTCCATTTTTCTTCGGTGATTTCTTCGCCGAGCTTATTGCGGAACGTAAAGACCGGTGCCAGCGCGTTGCCCGAACGCGAGCGCAGTTGCATCCGGGTGCCCGGAGGCAAGTCGGCGTCCCAGTGCAGGGCCTTGATGACTTTGGGCCGCCCATCGCCGGCTACCTCGCCGAGATTGATAAAGGCCGACTGCAACTCGACTTGTGCTGGATAACCCGGAGAGAATAGTTGTAACTCCCCCCACTTGACGATGCCCCATCCCCTGCAGCTAACTCCGTGCCACAACAGGTAGCGAGCCTTGTGTGGCTCAAACAGGTAGCGCATATAAAGCAGGTTGTCGGCGTTGGGGGCCAGATGGGTGAAAACCTCTTCGTAATCGACGTTTTCGGGCACTTCGACGAGTGGGGCGGTACCCGTGGCCGGGGTGCCGTCGGAAAAGAGGATGGTGTGGCCCGGTCCAGTGCCAGAGATAGTGAAACCCAATGTACCTTCATCTGGCCGCATGGAGTAGAGGAACATTTCGTCGATAAAGAATGTCGCGCCTAGGTCCGCGCGGAACCACGTGCCGCCTTCGGCCCATTCCGACAGCTCACCACGGCAGCCGGTGACGGTATTGTTGGTGTTGAGGTTGGCGTCGAAGAGGTTGAAGGTAGAGCCGGTGCCATCGCCTTCGACGAAATTGCCGCGTAGGCTGGTGCCGATGGCGATGTTGTCGCCGATGCCGATGACCTCGATCTCGGCGAGGGCCGCGTCGGCGTTTTGCTCTTCGGAAATGATTTGGATGTACTGGATCAACTGGTAGTTATTGCGTTCTGCGGGCGTTAAATCCAAGTCGGGGTCAATCACGAGTGCGCTGTCGCGGCCGGCGTAGCGAAGCGGGATGACGATTTCTGATTCGGCGTTGGGCCGCGTGGTGCGGAAGGCTTGGCGATAGAGGAAGAGGTCATCCGTAGCCGCAATGCGCACGCCGGAGGTAGTGAAGACGCGGAATTGGCGGAACGGGCGTGCACCCTCTTGGTCGGGGAATTTCAGGCGAATCTCGCGAGCGAGGGCCGCGCGGCCTAGGTCGATGGTGATAAACCAATCCTCGCGGGCGTCGTCTGGGCTGGGTTGCCAATAGGTGGTTGGGTCGCCGTCGATGGCCAGCGGGGCGTCGGCCTCGTTGGAACCGGCTTGCCAGAGGCCGCCGGCGACGGCGTCGCCCCGTTTGCGGGTCTCGTGGACGAAGAGGTGTGCATCCGCGACGAGGTTGATGTCCTTGCGAAATTTGACGAGCGAAAGCTGGCCCTGTTCGCCGACCTGGATTAAGCCGAAGGGCTGTTGCCATTGGGTCCATTCCTCGGCGCTGTCGAAGGAGAGCATGTCAGCGGCGAGTGGGACGGCTAGTGCGAGACAGGCGATAATTACGCGTTGCATCGAACCCTCCTTAGTATGCGATGCCTAAAGGACGGAGTTGGGGATCGGCGGCAAATTCCGAGCGCAGGTTTAAGGCCGTCAGGTAGAGTCCGGGCGGCAGCCACTGTCCCGTTTCGGCGCGGCCATCCCAGCGCAAGCTCTGCGGACCCGCATTCTGCAAGCCGGCCTCGACGAGGGCCACGCGCCGCCCGTTGAGGCTATAGACCTCGAGGACGACGGGCACGGGTTCGGGCAGACGGAACAGCGAATAGGCTACGTGTAGTTCGTCGTTGATGCCGTCGCCGTTGGGTGTAAAGACCGCAGAGGAAAAAGTTAGGTTCTGGATGAAGGCGGTTGCTTGCTCAGTGGTGCCGAGTACGCGCAGGCTGTTGGTCGAGAGGGCTTCGCCGACATCGGCACCGACTACGGGTTGCGGCAGAACGTCGCGTTCGCTGTCTAGGACCTCGCTCTGGAAAGTGGTGGCGAATTCAAATATCTCCGTGTCAAAGACAATGCGGATCGGCGGGTTGTTGGCGCGGGTGATGCGCTCGGGTAGGCGGATGAGCAGGCCCTCGGGTTCTTGGGTGACCTCGGCGGGTGCAGTTTCCGCACGGCTCTCGCCCAGTTGCAGGCTCTTGAGGTCTGTTTGGTGCCCCGTGCGAATGCGCAGCAGGTCGAAGCCGGGTGCATTTACGGCCTCAAAATCGGCTTGGAGATCATAGACGAATTCTATGGCTTGGCCCAAGGGGACTTGGG
>JAPPEF010000264.1 GCA_028875335.1 Gemmatimonadota bacterium | reverse complement strand
GTGCAAACCTAAGTTTAGCCAAAAAGGATGCCCTCACCTTAACCCGAACTCACGTTAACAGAGGTCTTGACTCCGCTTATACCCGTCATTGCGGGAGCCAATTTCTCGTTGCCCCACTTGCACTGGACGATCTCGACCTACGCTGGGGCGGCGGCCTTGGCGGTGGGGGTTGGACTGGTCGCGGGCGCGTACCCAGCTTGGGTGGTGGCGCGCTTTCAGCCAGCGACCGTAGTGCAGGGGGGCCGCGTGGGCGATGTGCGCCTGCGTCGGGGTTTGGTCGTGGCGCAGTTCACGGTCACGGCGGCGTTGATGACGATGACGCTGCTGATATGGCACCAAGTCGATTACTTCCAAAACCTCCTCCGCGAGGACTCCATCTTGGGGGCAAAGCCGGAACAGGTTGTGGTGATCGAGAACCGGGGCCTGACCGAGGATCAGGCTCGAGCCTTCAAGACGGAGCTGCTTCAGGACAGCCGCATCGCCGCAGTGAGCCTCTCTAATACAATACCTGGTGGGAGTTCGAGCATGACGTTTCTGAGCGGGGAAGAGCAAATGGAGATAAATGTGTATAAAGCAGATAGCGACTTCGTCGAAATCATGGGCTTGCGCATGGCCCAAGGACGTGCCCTGACCGACGATCCGGTTGATGCCCAAGCGGCCGTCATCAATGAGACTGCCGCGAGGATGATGGGATTGGAGGAGCCGCTGGGCAAGATGATCAGCGCCTCTAGGGGAGACTCGCGCGTCGTGGGCGTGATCGAGGATTTCCACTTCGACGGCCCGCGCTATAAGATAGAGCCGCTGGTTATATTGCAGATCGATGGAGGGGGGCGCGTCATTCTCGTGCGGGCGCAGCCCGGCCATCTCGACGCGGCCCTCAAAGTGATCGACGACCAGTGGGCTGCCGTTGAGCCCCACCGCCCCATTCAGCGCAATTCACTCGAAGAGGTCGCCGCCAGCCTCTACTCCCAAGACCTGATGGTGGGGCGCGCACTCACGCTCTTTCTCTTTTTAGCCATCGCCGTCGCTTCAGTGGGACTCTTCGGCATGGCGGCACACGCCGCTCATGAGCGCACCAAGGAGATCGGCATCCGCAAGGTGTTCGGCGCTTCTCCCGGCGGCCTCACCGCCATGATGATGCGCGACTTTGCCAAACCCATTGCCATCGCCTTTCTGCTCAGTGTGCCCATCGCCTACGGCTTGGCCACCCACTGGCTACAGGAGTTTGCTTATCGCGTGGAGATTGGCGTGGGCCTATTCCTAGTGTCGGGTGCTCTGTCCTTCGTCATCGCCGGGCTAACGGTGGGGTCCCAAGCGATGCGGGCGGCGCTGACCAATCCGATAGAGACGCTGCGGACTGAATAGCAACGCGAAAGGAATTATCATGCTGGGCAATTATCTGACGACGGCGCTGCGGCTTTTGTGGCGGGAGCGCGGCTACGCGGTGATCAACGTCTTTGGCTTGGCGGTTGGCTTTGCCCTGTGCTTGCTGATCATCCAGCTCGCCGACTATCAGCTCTCGGTTGGCGACTTCCACGAGAAAAAGGACCGAATCTACCGCGTGCTTGAGAAAGAAGACCGGATCGATCACCTGCTAGCCAGTTGGGAATGGTCCGAGTATTCAGCAAGTATGCCGATACCGCTGGGGCTGGCCCTTGAGGAGCAATTGCCCGAAGTAGAGGAAGCGGTTCGCTTCAGACCGGGGAGAGGGCCAAGGCTGCTTCGGGTCGGGGACAAGGACGGAGCATATGAAAAGGTTGTTTGGACGGAAGCCAGCGTTTTCGACGTGTTCAGCTTCCAGCTTCTACGCGGCGACCCCAAGACGGCTCTAACGCGCCCCTACACCATGGTGCTGACCGAGCCGTTGGCCCGTCGGCTCTTTGGCGAGAGCGATCCCATTGGACAGGTCGTTCGGGTCGGAGAGGAGTTCGATTGCGAGGTTACCGGCATCGTCGGCCAGCCGCCCTCTAGTTCATTGATTCAGTTCTCAGCACTGATCTCCTTTGCCACAGAGTACAAGGAGGAGCGGATAAGGGTGGAGTCTAGCTGGATCTTCGTGCAACTAACGCCCGGTGCCGACCCTGCCGTGGTAGCTGCACGCATCCCCAGCATCTTCGAGGAGGCTTGGTTGTCCGGTTCCTACGCGCTGCAACCCCTGAAATCGATCTACTTCGACACGGAGTTGGGCAACTTCCTTGGCCCAAGGGGCAACCCCCTCTACTTGACTCTGGGTGCCATTTTAGCGGCAGTGGTCTTGATGATCGCCGGTGTCAACTACGTGAACTTGGCGACGGCGCGGGCCGGGCGACGGATTCACGAAATCGGTGTGCGCAAGGCCCTCGGCGCTCATCGCGGTCAGCTCATGCGCCAATTTCTGAGCGAGTCGGTGCTGTTGAGCACTGCGGCGACAGTGCTAGGTGCGGTCTTAACAGAGGTCTTGAGTCTGCTCCTGCCCGTCATTGCGGGATCCGGTTTCGAGTTGCCTCAGTTGCGCTGGACGAGTTCGACCTACGCCGGGGCGGCGGCGCTGGCGGTGGGAGTCGGACTGGTTGCGGGTGCGTATCCGGCTTGGGTGGTGGCGCGCTTTCAGCCGACGGCCGCGGTGCGCGGTGGGCGCGTGGGCGGTGCGCGCTTGCGTCAGGGTTTGGTGGTGGCGCAGTTCACGGTTACGGCGGCGTTGCTGACGGTGACGCTGCTGATGTGGCACCAAGTTGATTACATCCAAAATCTCCTCCGCAAGGACTCTGTCCTGGGGTTGGAGTCGGAACAGGTTGTCGTCGTCCATAATAACAACAGCGTCCTGACCGTAGATCAGGCTCGAGCCTTCAAGACAGAGCTTCTTCAGGACAGCCGCATCGCCGCGGTAAGCCTTTCTACGTCAGTACCTGGAGAGGATTCGAGATTAGGGAATTCGTTTGAGGGAGAGGGAATGGAAGGGGAAATAGAGATGAACGTGTTTGAAGCGGATGGCGACTTCGGCAAAATCCTAGGCTTGCGCATGGTCCAAGGACGCGTCCTGACCGACGAACCGGCTGACGACCGGGCTGTTGTCATCAACGAGACCGCCGCGAAGATGATGGGATGGGCGGAGCCGCTGGGCAAGACGCTTTCCAACTACTGGGGAGACCTGCGCGTCGTGGGCGTGGTTGAAGACTTCCACTTCGACGGTCCGCGCTATAAGGTAGAGCCGCTGGTCATAGCACAGGTCGATGACTGGGTGGAAGTCATTCTCGTGCAGGTGCAACCTGGACATCTCGACGCAGCCCTCAAAGTGATTGACGACAAGTGGGCTGCCGCCGCGCTCCACCATCCCATCCAGCGCAATTCCCTCAAAGAGGTCGCCGCCCATCTCTATTCCGAAGACCTGCTGATGGGCCGCGCGCTCACGCTCTTCCTCTTTTTAGCCATCGCCGTCGCTTCGGTGGGACTCTTCGGCATGGCGGCACACGCCGCGCATGAGCGCACGAAGGAGATCGGCATCCGCAAGGTGTTCGGTGCTTCTCCCGGCGGCCTCACCGCTATGATGATGCGGGACTTCGCCAAACCCGTTGCCATCGCCTTCCTGCTCAGCGTGCCCATCGCCTATGGGTTGGCCAATCATTGGCTACAGGGGTTTGTCTATCGCGTAGAAATCGGCGTGGGCCTGTTCTTGGTGTCGGGAGCGCTGTCCTTCGCTATCGCCGGGTTGACGGTGGGGCACCAAGCGATGCGGGCGGCGCTGACCAATCCGATAGAAACGCTGCGCACTGAGTAGCCAGACCGGCTTCGTCGGCAGCAGGAAAGAGATTCCCAATGCCGCCCGCCGAGGGCATTTGCCAAAAGGAAATACCAATGAATAAATCATTCGCAGTAGCGGCTGTGTTGTTGCTGGCGTCGCATCCACTATGGGCCGGGGAGAAGCGGGGCCTTTGGGACAGCAAGAGATATTTGGGATGGGAGCAAAAGTGGGGTGTGGGCGACGCGCATCTGTACTACGACGACGTAAATCCCTTGGTGCGGTACAACCGGGTGGAGGGCTTGCTGGTGGGTGCTCGGGTGCCGCGCTCCTACCGCGACTGTCAGGGCGTGGCCTCCTATGGAGAATTGGCCTATAGCTTTGGCAACAGCGCATGGCACTACCAAGCCGGCACCCAAGTATTCACGTTCCAAGCCTGCCACCGCGACAACCCCCACCTCGCCAGCTTGGGGGTCGAGTTGTACGATCTGACCGCCACGCAGGACAGCTATCTGGTTCCCGAAGAGGTGAACTCGGTATATGCGGCGCTGTTCCGGCGCGATATGCGCGATTACTACCGCCGCGTCGGCTGGAGCGTCTATGCGGTGCAGAACTTGGCCGGCGCAGTGCAGCTTACCGGGCGCTTGGCCCACGACGAGTTCTTCAACTTGGAAAACGCAGTCCATTGGATCTTGCTGGGCAACCGCTTGGCCCGCGATCAGTTCCGCGCCAATCCGGCAATAGACGAGGGCACGGCGGTGCGCTTACAAGCCGAGGTGCAGTTCGACACCCGGTCCAACGGAGACCAGCGGCAGGGGTGGCTGGTCAATGCTTTGGCTGAACGCGCTGGCGACTTGGGCGGCGAATACGCCTTCCGCCGCTATCTAATAGACCTCCGCCGCTACCACCCCATCGCTCGTGGCACCCAGATAGACTTGCGGCTTCGTCTTGGACGGGGAGATGGGGGTGTGGGGCGGTGTATAGGAGACGGCGATACATGCTCGTCCCAAGGGGGCCTGCCGCAGCAATACTTGTTCGATCTGGGGGGCTATTCGACGCTACGGGGGTATCCGTACAAGGCATTTACCGGAGACCGGATGATCCTCCTCAACGCCGAATACTGGATTAACGCTGACCACACAGACGGATGGCGCGCCGGCGTTCTCTTTGACGTGGGTTCGGCTTGGTTTGCCCGGCTGGAGGACGCCGCAAAGATCGGGGTCGGAGAATCGCTCGACACCGACTTCAAGGCCAGTCTCGGTTTTGGGATAGGCGACGACGAGTGCCAATTCGAGTTGGCTAGGCCCTTTGGGCAACGCGACGCCGATTGGCACTATGCGATCCGGTTCAGCGAGACGTTCTAGGGATTCTTACTACGAGACGAGAGGAATTATCCATGCTGGGCAACTACCTGACGACGGCGCTGCGGCTTTTGTGGCGAGAGCCTTGTCCTTCGTCATCGCCGGGTTGACGGTGGGGCACCAAGCGATGCGGGCGGCGCTGACCAATCCGATCGAAACGTTGCGCACTGAATAACTAAGACATGGAGGCACATCATGATCGAAATGCACGACATCGAAAAGTATCATCAATCCGGTCCCCGCAAGACCTATGTGTTGCGGTACGTCCACCTAAACGTCGCCGAGGGCGAGTTCGTGTCCATTATGGGGCCGAGCGGCGCGGGCAAATCGACGCTGTTGCACATCATGGGGATGCTCGATGAGCCGACGGCTGGGTCGTATCGGTTTCTCGGCGAAGAGGTGGGCGGCATGGGGGAGAAGGAACGCACCGAGGTCCATCGGCAGCACATTGGTTTTGTCTTCCAAGCCTATCATCTGATCGACGAGCAGACGGTGTACGAAAACTTGGAGATGCCGCTGCTCTACCAAAAGGTGAAAGGCTCCGAGCGCAAGGCGCGGGTGAGCGAGTTGCTCGACCGCTTCCAGATGGTGGCGAAAAAGGACCTGTTCCCGCACCAGCTTTCCGGTGGCGAGCAGCAGCGCGTCGGCGTGGCGCGCGCCCTGATTGGTCAGCCAACGCTGATCCTCGCCGACGAGCCTACGGGCAACCTCAACTCCAAGCAGGGGGAAGAGGTGATGGACATGCTGCGGGAACTGAACGACGAGGGCACGACGATTGTGCAGGTGACGCATTCGGAGAAGAACGCCGGCTACGGTAGCCGGGTGGTGCATCTGTTGGACGGCAAGATAGAGCAAGAGGGAAGGTACTAACCAAAAGGGAGGTACTAACCATGCTACGCAATAACCTGATCGTCGCTTGGCGCAATCTGCGCCGCTATCGGATGTACACCGCGATCAACGTAGGTGGGCTGGCTGCGGCCTTCGCGGTGACCATCATCGTAGGCTTGTTCCTGTACAGCAACCTGACGTGGGATCGCTTCCACGCCAAGGGTGAGCAGATCTACCAAGCCTACGTGATACCGCCGGACTGGCAGTCCGGCGTGCTGCGCAACACCCTCAGACGGACGCCCGCGGCCCTCGGTGCTGAGTTGGTGGCTACGATCCCCGGGGTGCTGCGCTCGGTGCGTACCATAGATGAGCTCGGACTACTGAGCCACGGGGACCGGGTCTTCGATGCGCAGGGACAGTACGCCGATCCTGGATTCTTCGAGTTGTTCAGCTTCCCGCTGATCGAGGGCGACCCAGGTACGGCCCTCGACGCGCCGAACTCGATCGTGTTGTCGAGGCGGCTGGCGCGGCGGTTGTTCGGCGACGGCGACCCCATGGGTCAGACCCTCCAGTTAGGATACCGCGGTGCCGGGGGGATCTTTGTGGTCACCGGGGTCGCCGCCGATGTGCCGTACGCGTCCAGTTTGCAGTTCGATTGGGTGATCTCCTTCGTCCACCAAGAAGCCCGGTTCAAAGAGTGGGGCTGGGGGACCAACAACACGAGCGAAACCTACTTACAGATCGCCGATGCTGCGGGCGTCGAGTCGGCCTTGGCCTTCGATCTGGACCGGCACATGGAGGGAGGGTATGAGGAACTCATGGAGGAGGGGCATGATTACATGAAGAAGGGGAATGAACTCGTCTTAGTACCCCTGTTCGACAAGCATCTTCACCCCCAACTCACCAGAGGGAGGATGCGGACCCTGTTCTTTGTCTATGGATTCGTCACCTTCCTCGTGTTGTTGCTGGCGTGTATCAACTATGCCAATTTGGCCGCAGGCATGTCGCTGACGAGGGCGCACGAAGTGGGTGTGCGCAAGGTAGTCGGGGCCGGACGGGGACAGTTGATGCGGCAGTACTTTGCCGAGTCCCTGCTGCTCAGCTTCGCCGCCCTAGCACTGGCTGTGTTGCTGACGGAGACTCTGCTGCCGGGCCTGAATCGTCTGCTGACGGTGCCCGGAGAGTTTGAACTGCGCCTCGACCTACAGTACACGCTGTGGACGGTGGTGGCCTTGGCTGGGTTCGGCGTGGTGATGGGGCTCGTGGCGGGCGCGTATCCGGCGCTGGTGCAGTCGCGGATGCAGCCGGTTGAGATTCTGCAGGATAAGCTCCAAGTACGGGGCCGTGCCGGCCACATCCTAGTAGTCGTGCAGTTCGTGGCCTCCACGGTGTTCCTGACCGCAGCCCTCATCGTGGCCCGGCAGGTCGATCATTGGGAGTCCCTAGATCAGGGCTACGATCCGCGGCTCGTGGTCTGCATCCCGACGTTTGCGGCCTCCTCGCTCGCGGATGGCGTCCATGAGTCGCAGCGCTTTCTCGAGATTTTCCGCCGGGAGGTTCTCCCGCTTTCGGGTGTGCTCGCCGTGTCCGGCTCCAGTGATTTTCCCGATGGCTCCAGTGACTTTCACTTCAACGATCGGGAGCGGGAGCGGCCGGATGTCTCGGAGATTGAAGTCGATCCGCACTTCCTTCGCACCCTCGGCCTAGAGGTGGTCGAGGGTGAGGACTTCCCCCCGGACCTGCTGGCTAGCGGTCGTGTAGCGCTCGTCAACCAGCGACTAGCGGCCACGCTGGAAGGACCGGCCGTCGGCACCTACCTCGAAGGGGAGCACCGGCCGCGGATTATTGGCGTGGTCTCCGACTTCCAGCACGATGATCCCAACGGTTTCGTACCGGAACTCGTGCTCAGTATTCGACCGGAGTATCCCATTGAGACGGTGCTGGTGCGGGTGCGACCCGAGAGGGTGCCCGAGACGCTCGCCGAGCTGCGCGAGGCTTGGGACCGGCTGTCGCCCGAGGTGCCCTTCAGCTATCGCTTTCTCGATGACCATATCGCCGAGCGCTTTATGGGGCTTGCCATCCTCACCAGCCTGCTGCGCTGGCTGGCTGGGTTCATGGCCCTGATCGCCTGTCTCGGCGTCTTCGGCATGGCCTCCCTCGCCGTCAGCCGACGCACCAAGGAGGTGGCTGTGCGCAAGGTCCTCGGTGCCTCGACGGCGAGCGTGGCCGTGCTGCTGTCGTCGCAGTCCACGCGGCTCGTGCTGATCGCCGTGGTCATCGCGATGCCCTTGGCCTACCTACTCTCTGAGCTGTTTCTCCATAGAGGGGCGAACCGCATTGAGCTCGACCTGCTCAGCTACTCGGCTGGTGGCCTGATCGCCCTAAGCCTGACCTGGCTGGTGTCGGGTTATCACGCGGTTCGAGCGGCGCTGGCGAATCCTGTGAACTCGCTGCGCAGCGAGTAGAAGAATTCCCTACAAATCGTACCGATTTATGACGATGTGGATTTTTTAATTCCAGACGAGGCGAAAGATGATCGGTCAGAAGCCTAACGGCGGTAGTTCGAAACGGGAAGCGGTACTCTTTGCGCTTTTAACTTTTCTCTGCACTAGTCCGGCAATGGGCACGAGTACCGAGGACGGCCAGATCGTCGTCCCGTTGCATTGGGTGCGGCCCAGTGAGGATGTAATCGACGATATGCTAAAAGTAGATTTTGAAGACCGAGGCTGGATCCGCAAGCGGCCTGTCGAGTCCGGTCTCAGGGGCCTGCCGCCAACCGATCGAATCCTGTTCTACGGGATCTTCGATCTCAGTGCAGAATCCATCGTCTTGTCGTGGAGACCAGAGCAGCCTGAGGAACACCTGTGGACGCTTCCACAACGAGAACTCCCCGACTCTCGCGTTTCCTGGATCAACGCGATGGACGCCGATGGCGACGAAGTTTTCTACTTTGACTCCGACAACGACGAGAATTTCGCGGACGAGGAGCCGGTCTATCCCGAGGACTATAGCCTCCTTAGGAGATTACTCGGGTACGCGTTCGACGGGATAGCTTATGGAATTCACGCAGAGTCGGAAGTCCACTTTGAATACAACGACGGTGAGCAAGTAAAAGAGAAGACTGTACCCGTCGCGGTGGTCAAGTTCGAGCAGTATTCCAAAAAAAGGCACCCCGACAATCCTAAGTTCAAGGGATACGTGTTCGACATGCAGGTGGGCTCCGTCGAACTAAACGGCGAGGAGGTCAGACTAGCTGTAGTAAGCGGGACCGCCGCAGCCACCCATCACGACAAACACGGCGAGATCCTTTGGGATCTAAACAAGGATGGGGTCTTTGAAAATGAGTCCGCATCCTCCCGCGAATACTACCGTGTCAATAGCCCCTTCAACATCCTCGGCAGGTCACTTCAGGTCGAGAGGATCAGCCCGTCCGGGGATAAGATCGTGCTGGTATCGGCCGACGAAGCAGTCCCCCCCAAGATCGAGATAACAAAAGGCGAACCCGCGCCCGAATTCGCGGTTGTGGACGTCCACGGCGATACGCTTCGCCTCTCCGACTTCCGGGGACGCCATGTCCTGCTCGACTTCTGGTTCACGACCTGCTCACCATGTATAAAGGATACGCCCAAGCTAGTGGATATATACCGTGCGAAGCAGGCGCACGGCCTCGAAATCATCGGCATTAGTGACGACGACAGCCGCGAGGCGGTTCTGCGCTATGTGGAGAAGCACGGGATCGAATGGCCCCAGGTAATCGAAGTCGAAAATGAGACCAAGCCAATGGATATATACCACATAAGCGGATTCCCTTCGTACGTCTGGATTGGCCCCGATGGCGTCGTAATCAACCCAGAGCTAAAAAACCATCTGAACAACCTGTACAACGCTTTTTGACGAGACAGTGTTCGATTTCACCTACGAAGAGTCCATCCCTGAGAAAGGAGCAAGGGACATGAAAACCTTAGCATCGCTGCTGTTGATCGCATACCTATCGGCCGCGGCAGCCGACTCAGCGGAGGTCTCCTACGAGGTACACTTCACCGAAGAAGAGATGACCTTGGACGGCCGCGCCGATGAGCAGAGTTGGAGCTTGGCCCCAACTATCGAACTGACAGATCGGGCCTACCCCAGCCTAGAGCCGATTAGCCCTGCAAGTACGAGGGTGAGAGCCTTGTGGAACGAGCAAGGACTCTTGGTCTTGTACCAGTGCCAAGACCAGAACATTTTGGCAACGGTTACCAAGCGGGACAGCTCCGTGTACAAAGACGATGACGTGGAATTGTTTCTCGACCCAGACATGGACGGCACCCACTATGTCCAACTGGCCATCAACGCGCTGAATACGCAGATGGATGTCCTCAAAACCGAGATAGACAACAAGCCCACTTTCTCCAACTGGGATTCCGGCACTGAAAGCGCGGTCGTCGTAGCGGGCAGCTTGGAGGATGGAGCTGACCGGGACGAGTCGTGGACAGTGGAACTCTTCTTTCCTTGGAGCAGTATGGGCCAAGAGGCACTGGAACTAAGCCGGTTCTACAAGGTGAAAGAGAAGGATGTGTTGGGCGGCTTATCGGTTCCGCCAAAGGTCGGGGACAGGTGGAAGGCCAACTTCAACCGCTTTGATCACGGCCGGGGCGAGGTCAGACGCACTAATCTCAGTTGGGGGACGATACGCTACAAGGAAGGAGATATAGTCAGTGGGTGGGGCGTCTCGCCCACTTCGGGTTCTTTGCACGACCCGACGCATTGGGGCGTACTGGTCTTCGTCAAGTGAGGCACTGCGTCGGCGAGAACATCGCGGAATCGAGTGGGAAGGAGAGCTTGTTCCGCCACCTAGTTGCAAGCGGCGTTGAAGCGGTGCATCGTCTGTTCCAGCGAACCCACTTGCTCTGCCGTAGGAAGAATTTTGATCTGTATAATCCGCTTCATTTTAGTAGTTAATATCGCTAACAGAAAATGACTTATCAAGCCGGATTGATCCAATGGAAGCGCTGTGCTACGAGTAGGGAATAACGATCGTTATTCCCTACAAATCGCACTGATTTAAAGCGAGAAGGAATGTAATAATCATGTGCAAGAACTATATGCTACAAAACGCAGGAGAACTGTATGGCTTTTGAGATAAACTATGTTGCTAAAGCACTTTTAGTTCTGTCGATATTGGTCGCGATACAAGTCGCTTTTGAATTGGTAAGGAGCCTGTATCGGGGGGTCGCACAACGGCAGGTCTGGCCTGTCCTAAGAGACCGCTTTCTAGTCCGTCGGACCTTTGTCAAGGTCGTGCTGTGTGGTGGTCTGTTCGTTAGTGCCCCTTTTGCGGCGATACTGAACTATTTTGCTCAAGAGCGCATAGGACTGCCTGCCCCTGATTTTTCCGCAGTGACACTGGATGGTTTGACCATCACGCTGTCGGAGCATCGAGGTAAATACGTCCTCCTCGACTTCTGGCACACAAGGTGCGGGCCATGTATCGAGGACGTACCCGACTTATTTGCGCTTCATCAGAAATTCGAAGAGGACCTTGTGATTATCGGAGTCAGCGATGATCAAGATAGACGGGAAGTTGCAGAATTTGTTCGTCAGCATGGGATGCCGTGGATACAGGTTCTCGATCGCCTTGATAACAGTAGTAAAGTGAGACACATGTATGATGTCTCGGCTTGGCCTAGCTATGTCCTCATAGATAGAGAAGGCAACGTGACTCGCGCTGGGATGATATCGCCCAAGATATTGTCCAAGAAAGGTCTTGAACGCACATGGTTGGAGGGCGTTGCGCTCAATCTATACCGAATCATGCCCATCGCAGCAGCCGACTCGGCGAGGTCCACTTCACCGAAGAGGATATGACCTTATCAAGTGAGTCATTCCGTCGGCGAGAACATTGCAGAATCGAGAGGAAAGGAAAATAGAAACTATGCTGCACAATAACCTGATCATCGCCTGGCGCAATCTGATGCGCCATCGCCTGCACACGGCGATCAACCTCGCCGGATTGGGCTTGGGTATGGCGTTTTGTCTGCTCGCGTGGCGCTTCGCGTCTCAGGAGTGGTCGTTTGACCGCTTTCACAGCAAAGGGGACCGGATCTATCGCGTTTACTACGAGTCTATGGATTCGGAGCAAGGAGGGCAGGTGCGCTACGCCGACGTGATTGACTTGGCTTTTGCTCCCGAACTAGAGGCCCTCTCTCCGCACATAGAGCGCACGATACGCCTCAAAGCGACGAGGCACAATAAGCGCTATGTACACACGACCTTCAAGGGCAGTTCGCGTGACGAGGAATTCCTCCTCGCTGATCCAGAGTTTTTCGAAGTCTTTGACTTTCCACTACTGCGGGGCGACGCTGCCACGGCGCTGGCCGAGCGCAACTCAGTCGTCCTCAGCTACGAGATGGCTCAACGCCTGTTCGGCGACGCCGACCCGCTAGGGCAGCGGTTGACGATTACCTCAATGCGGGGCAGGAATAAGGCCGAAGACTTCACTATCACCGGCGTGGCCGCGCCGGTTCCGCGCACCTCGTCAATTCAGTTCAACATGCTGCTGCCGTTCGACAACACGGAGTTCCTCATGCGCAAGTCGCCGGATGAGTGGGATAGTTCGTGCGATGTATTCGTCCTTCTCACGCCCGAGGCGGATCCGACCGATGTAGCGCCAGCCCTCGCGCAGATGACGCAGATATGGCTTCAACACAGGGAAACTAAGATCCCAGAAGCCCTCGCAGAGGGCGCTTCTGCATTTCACTTGCAGCCACTGATCGATATGCACTCAGATACCGGCCTGCTGCCAGTGTACGGACACGGCGTGATAAAGCCGAGCGATCCGTATATCTCGTACGTGCTTGTCAGTATGGCTTTGGCGGTCTTGTTGATGGGGTGCATCAACTTCGTCAATCTGGCCATTGGCCGGACCTCGCTGCGGGCGGCCGAGGTTGGCGTACGCAAGGCAGTGGGGGCTGGACGCGGGCAGTTGATGCGTCAGTTCATCGGCGAGACGGTAGTGCTGTCCATCGTCGGGTTGGGTGCTGGGTGTGTGTTGGCGGCGCTGCTGTTGCCGGCGTTTAACGCCACCTTCTCGCAGGAGCTGTCGCTCGGTCTAAGCGAGCCGAGTATGCTGGGTGCGCTGGCAGCACTGCTGTTGCTGGTCAGTTTGGGAGCCGGTTGGTATCCGGCGGTCGTGCTCTCTCGTCTAGATGCTTTGAGCGCGATTCGGCGCAGTGTGTCCATGGCCGGGATTGCTCGGTTCAGCCGCGTACTCGTGGGTGTGCAGTTGGCCATTTCCGTGGGGTTGATCACCTGCACGCTGATCATGTATCACCAGCTAGAGCATCTCATGGCTCGCGACTTGGGGATCGACCAAGAGCGCATCATCGCGGTGGACACGGAGGCTCTCGACGACTTGAAGCCCTATCATCCCAGACTCGTGGAGGCTTTCCTCCGCCATAGTCGCATCGCCTCGGTCACTACGTTGAAAGACAATTTCCTTAGCAAGCCTTATATGTTTGAACTGGACTACCGAGCCGGGACCGAGAGTGGCCGGGAGACGAAGGTCCGTCCTTACGTTGTAGATCACAACTTCGTTCAGACCATGAACTTGGAGTTAGTGAGCGGGCGGGACTTCTCGCTGGCGCAGGGCGACAAGAAGAACCTCGCGCTGATCTCCGAGAGCGCGGCAGCACGCCTCGGACTCGCCGATCCGATTGGCGAGATGATCAAATTAGGGTATATGTCGCGTTCGGAAATGGTGTGGAGGAGGGAGGGAGATGAAGATCGCGTCGTCGGCGTAGTCAAGGACTTCACATTTGAGTCAGGGTACGAAGACGCCACCCCGGGTCTATTGCTACTCAATTCCCACTTGGGACAAAACTACTACAAAGGCAATCTCTTCTTCGAGTACGAAGCTGATCTCATGCTAGTGCGCGTGAAACCGGGAGATATGCAGGAAGTCGTCCAGTACATGCAGGAGACGTGGAGCGGCATCGTCGATTATGCGGACTTCAATTTCTCTTTTCTACAACAGGACTTGGAGGCGGCCTACCGCGACGAGTTGCACTGGCGTCAGCTCATCACCTGGGCTGCGGTCGGCGCGGTGTTCATCTCTGTGTTGGGTGCCTTTGCGCTTACCGCCCTCGCCGCGGGTCGTCGCACCAAGGAGATCGGCATTCGCAAAGCCCTTGGTGCTAGCGTACTCGGCCTCACCACGCTGATGACCCGCGAGTTTGCCTGCCTCGCCCTGATTGGCTCGCTGGTGGCGTGGCCTCTGTCTTGGTGGTGGATGCGCGACTGGCTGAATGGCTTTGCCTTCCGCATTGACTTAGCGGCGTGGCATTTTGCCGCTGGTGCTGCGATTGCGCTTGTCGCGGTTTTGATCAGCTCTGGTCATCAGGCGTACAAGGCGGCTAAGGCCGATCCGGTAGAAGCCCTGCGCTACGAATGAGTGAATGTCCTCGCTAGGAGTAGATCATGTTCAAGAGCTACCTGCACATCGCCGAACGGACGGAACTGAGGCGTAACCCAAACTGAACGAAACGCTGGGAGCCTGTATGCCTTTCAAATATGTCATTGCCGCACTCTTAGTTCTATCTGTATTGGTCGCGATACAAGTCGCATTCGAATTGGTAAGAAGCCTGTATCGGGGAATAGCACAACGGCAAGTCTGGCCAATCCTGAGAGACCGCTTTCTAGTCCGTCGGACCGTGGTCAAGGTCGTGTTGTGTGCCGGTGCTTTTTATGCTGTTCCACTGGGCCGATTTGAAGTTGATCAAAGCCTAGGATTACCTGCCCCTGACTTTTCTGTCGTGACACTGGATGGTTCGACCATCACGCTGTCGGAGTATCGAGGTAAGTACGTCCTCCTCGACTTCTGGTACACAAGGTGCGGACCATGTATCGAGGAGATCCCCGACTTGATTGCGCTTCATCAGAAGTTCGAAGAGGACCTTGTGATTATCGGAGTCAGCAATGATCAAGATAGACGGGAAGTTGCGGAATTCGTTCGTCAGCACGGGATGCCGTGGATACAGGTTCTCGATCGCCTTGATAACCGTAGTAGAGTGGGATACATGTATGATGTCCAGTCTTGGCCTAGGTATGTCCTTGTAGATAGGGAAGGCAACGTAGCCCGCGCTGGGAGAATGTTGCCCAAGTACGATCTTGAACGCACGTGGTTGGAGGATGTAGCACTCAAGCTATACCGAATCCTGCCGACCGAGCCGGCGAACCCGGCGGAGGTCTCCTCTCAGACACACTTCACCGAAGAGGTCTCCTACGAGGTCCACTTCACCGAAGAGGAGATGACCTTAGATGGACGCGCCGACGAGAAAAGTTGGGGCTTGGCCCCGCCTATCGAACTGACGAAGATGGTTCCCAGCTCAAAGCCCACGCGCCCTGCGAGCACGAGCGTGAGAGCCTTGTGGAACGAACGAGGGCTCTTGGTCTTGTACCAATGTCAAGACCAGGACATCCTGGCGACGCATACGGAGCGCGACGCCTCCATATACGAAGACGATGAAGTGGAGTTGTTCCTCGACCCGGACATGGATGGCACCTATTACGTGCAACTGGCCATCAACGCGATGAATACGCAGATGGATGCTCTCTGCGTCTCTCCTGTTTCAGACCACAAGCGCACTTGGGATTCCGGTGCCGAGAGTGGGGTGTCGGTATCGGGCAGCCTCCAAGATAGAGCGGACCAAGACGAGTCGTGGACGGTGGAACTGCTCCTCCCGTGGAGCGGTATGAGCCAGACGATGCTGGACGCATCGGACAGCCCACGGGCGATCCCTCCAGAGACCGGGGACAAGTGGAAGGGCAACTTCAACCGCTTCGATCACGGCAGGGACCGGGAAGAAGGGGATATAGCCAGTGGGTGGGGGGTCTCGCCTCCCTTTTGGTCTTTTCACGAACCTGGGCATTGGGGCGTGCTGGTTTTCGTCAAGTGAGTCATTCCGTCGGCATGAACATCGCGGAATCGAGTGGGAAGGAGAATAACCATGCTGCGCAATAACCTGATCATCGCTTGGCGCAATTTGATGCGCCATCGTCTGCACACGGCGATCAACCTCGCCGGGCTGGGCTTGGGCATGGCGTTCTGCCTGCTCGCGTGGCGCTTTGCCTCCCAGGAGTGGTCATTTGATCGCTTCCACAGCAAAGGGGACCGGATCTATCGCGTTTATGTCGAGGCTATGGGGTCGGAGGAGGGGTTAGTGCGCTACGCCGACGTGATTGATTTTGCTTTTGCGCCCGAGTTGGAGGCCCTCTC
>JAPPEF010000012.1 GCA_028875335.1 Gemmatimonadota bacterium | reverse complement strand
AAATCTGGTCGGGCACAATCATGTCCCCAGGCCGGATATCCTCCTGCATGATGCCACAGGCGCTTATAGCCAAAACGTGGTTCACACCTAGTTGCTTGAGTGCGTGGATATTGGCGCGCGAAGGGACTTCGCTCGGCAGCAGTCGGTGTCCCCGGCCATGTCTCGGCAGGAAATGCACCGTGCGGTCGCCGATTCGCGCCTCGACAATGGCGTCCGAAGGCGCGCCAAAAGGCGTGTCTAACCGGTGCTCGGCGACTGTTTCGACCCCTTCTATGTGGTACAACCCCGACCCGCCAATGACGCCCAAGACTGCGGATTGACTCATCATCGTCTCCTGTGAAAATGCAAGTGCCTGCTAGCGACCCTATATTATAACACCATGCCCCCGCGCCTGCTCAAAACCTCGGTCCGCGAACTGGTCGGCTTCGTGCTGCGCTCTGGTGATCTGGTTTTCGGTGGATTTTCCCGCCCCGACCGCCTAGTGGAAGGAACGCGCGGCCACCAGAAGATCCAGCGCGCCCGCCCCGCCGACTATCAGGCGGAAGTGCCTGTCTCCTACTTGGTCGAGACCGACGAGATTACCCTCGAAATAAGCGCCCGCATCGACGGCCTGCTCGTCGAAGACGACGCCGTGCTCATCGAGGAAATCAAGACCACCGAAGCCGACCTCGATGAGATCTATGAAAACCCAACGCATTGGGCACAGGCCAAGCTCTACGCCTTCATAGTCGCCGAACAAAGTGGCCTCGACACCATCGACATCCAGCTAACGTACCTTCAGTTAGATACCTATGAGCGCCGCGAGGACCGCCGCACCTTTGCGTCCGACGAACTGGCGGCGTTTTGCGCCGATCTCATCGAGCGCTACCTGCATTGGGCGCGCATCTACCAACAGTGGTGCGCCGAACGCGACCTTTCGCTTGAGGCGCTCGCATTTCCCTTCGCCGAGTACCGGCCCGGCCAGCGCGATCTAGCCGCGGCCACCTATCGCACCATCGACGGTCGTGGTCGCGCTTTCGCCCAAGCACCCACCGGCATCGGCAAAACCATCTCGACTCTGTTCCCGGCGGCCAAGGCCCTCGGCCTGGGCCATGCCGAAAAAATCTTCTACCTGACGGCCAAAACCAGCGGACGCAGAATCGCCGAAAAGGCCATCGACGACCTGCGCGGAGGAGGCGCACGCCTCAAGAGCCTGACGCTGACGGCCCGCGACAAGATCTGCTTCAAACCCAACGGCGGCAGCACCTGCGACCCCGAGCAATGCGAGTTCGCCCGCGGCTACTACGACCGCATCAACGACGCCCTTGAAGACATCTTCAGCCACGACGCCTTCACCCGCACCCTCATCGAGGAATGCGCGCAAAAGCACCGCGTCTGCCCTTTTGAGTTCTCGCTCGATCTCGCGCCGTGGTGCGACGTCATCATCTGCGATTACAACTACGTCTTTGACCCGCGCGCCTTCCTCAAGCGCTTCTTCCAAGACGTCAGCGGGCAATACGCCTTCCTCATTGACGAGGCGCACAACCTCGTCGATCGAGCGCGCGAGATGTTCTCGGCCGATCTGTGCAAGTCCGAGATCTCTGGACTAAAGCGCTTAGTCGGCAAGACGCATCCCGACTTGAGCAAACAGTTCGACGCCCTCAACCGCTACTTTGCCAAGCTCAGCAAAAAGGTCGAGCAAGAAGGCGACGGCGAGTGCTGGATTAGCCCGCAGCTATCGACGGATTTAATGGCGCTGGTCCACAACGTCCTCCGCGCCGCCGAGAAGGTCCTAGAGCAGGGCGCGGCCTTGCCCTTTTGGGACGAATTGATCGAGTGCTACTTCCGGTTGCTGGGCTTTGAGCGCATCGGCGAGCTTTTCGACGAGCACTATACCACATACACCGAAAAACAGGGGCGGGATATTCGCTTCCGAATTTTCTGTCTCGATCCAGCGCACAATATCCGCCAAGCCCTAGCGCGCGGCTGCGCAGCCGTATTCTTCTCGGCCACGCTCTCGCCGCTGGCGTACTTCCGCGACCTGCTCGGCGGCGAGGAGGGGGATACCTTATTGAGCCTTGGTTCGCCCTTCCCGCCCGAACACCTGCGCCTGCTACTGGCCGACCACATTGAGACCACGTACAAAAAGCGCGGCGAGAGCTACGACGACATCGCCGAGTCCATCGCCGCCCTCGTCAGCCAGCGCGCGGGCAACTACCTCGCCTTTTTCCCTTCGTACAAATACATGGAGGAAGTGGCGACGCGCTTTGCCGAGGCACACCCAGATATCGACCTTCTCGTCCAAGAAAGCGGCATGTCCGACCGTCAGCGCGAGGCGTTTCTCTCCGCATTCGACGCAGAGCCATTGCAGCCCGAACAGTACACAGTGGGTTTCGCGGTGATGGGCGGCGTCTTCGGCGAGGCGATCGATTTAGTCGGCGAGCGGTTGGTCGGTGCAGTAGTCGTCGGCGTTGGGCTGCCGCAACTGTGCTTGGAGCGCGACCTGATCCGCCACTATTTCGACGAGCGCGAGATTCCCGGCTTTGCGTATGCTTACGTTTATCCGGGCATGAACCGCGTGTTGCAGGCCGCCGGCCGCGTCATCCGCACCGCGAGCGACCGCGGCGCTATCCTCCTCGTCGATCGCCGCTTTGCACAAAGCCGCTACCGCCAGCTCTTTCCTGCCTCTTGGCACCCAGTGCATTCCGTCCGCAACCCAGCCCATATTGCCCAGTCGCTGGCCGATTTCTGGCACCATGACCCTACGCATACTTAGCATCTGATGTTTACGCAAAGGCCATTAGGTATGGGATGCTTCGCTTCGCTCAGCATGACAAGGAAGGAACGCGACCACTGCTGTCATGCTGAGCGGAGCGAAGCGGAGTCGAAGCATCTAATACCTAGATGCTCGTGCGTAACGTCCGTTAGCATCGTACTGCTCTTGCTCTACCCTGCGCTAGTAGCAGCCCAAAGCGTGTTCGCCGCCGCCAGCTTAAACTCTGCACTCTCAGAGCTAGCCACTCACTACGAGGGGATGCACCTGTCCGTTGCCAGCTCTTCGACCTTGGCCAAGCAAATTGCCGCCGGTGCGCCAGCCGACATTTATTTTTCCGCCAATGCCGAGTGGATGGACTATCTCCAAACGCGCCAGCACATCGAGCAAGACACCCGCGTCGATCTCCTCGGCAACGCCCTCGTAGTCATTGCACCTAGGGAAGAGCCTTTCACCGTCCGCTGGGCAAGGGACTTCGACTTTGCTAGTGCCTTCACTGGCCGCTTAGCCCTCGGCGACCCCGATCACGTCCCGGCCGGCCAGTACGCCCGCCAAGCCCTAGCGGCGTTGGGCTGGTCGCCAGCGCTCAAAAACCGCATCGCGCCCGCGCCCGACGTCCGCGCCGCCCTAGTTTACGTCGAGCGCGGAGAATGTGCCGCTGGTCTAGTGTACGCCACCGACGCGACTCAAAGCGACCGCGTAATAACCCTGGCGACCGTGCCGGACTCACTGCACCGCCCCATCGTCTATCCAGCGGCCATCGTCAAGGGCCACGCCAACGCGCAGACCCGCAATTTGTTAGCATTTTTTAACTCGAATACGGCTGCCGACATCTTCCGCAAACACGGCTTTACCTTTTTGGGCGATCAACGTGTTCAGCGCTGAGGAGGTGCAGGTCCTGTTGCTCTCGCTGCGCGTGGCCTTTTGCTGCGTGCTGGTGAGCCTGTTGCCGGCCGTGTTGTTGGGCTGGCTGCTGGCCCGGCGGGAGTTCCCGCTCAAGATCGCGCTCGACGGCCTCTGCCACTTGCCGCTGGTCCTGCCGCCGGTGGTCACCGGCTATTTGCTCCTGTTGCTTTTTGGCCGCCGGGGTCTGTTCGGCCCGGTGCTCGCCGCGCTCGACCTCCAGTTAGCCTTCGACTGGAAGGGCGCAGTGCTGGCCTCGGCCGTGGTCGGCTTTCCCCTAATGCTGCGCTCCGTGCGCCTCGGGATTGAGAGCGTGGACCCACGCCTAGAGCGCGTCGCCCGCACCCTCGGGGCTGGTCCGGTGCGCGTCTTTCTGACCGTGACCTTGCGCCTCGCCGCTCCCGGCCTGCTGGTCGGCTCGCTGTTGAGCTTTGCCCGCTCGCTGGGAGAGTTCGGCGCGACCATCACCTTTGCCGCCAACATCGCCGGGCAGACCCGCACCATTCCTTCGGCCATTTACACGTATCTCAACCAACCGGACGGGGAAAGCCGCGTCGTCGGACTAATCGTGATCTCGGTCGCGCTTTCGCTGTTGGCCCTCGTGGCCAGCGAGTGGTCGGCCCGTCGCCTGCGCTCGAACTAGCAATGCTCTGCCTCCGCGCCCAACGCCAACTAGGCCCCTTTACACTCGACATCGATATCGAGTGCCACCACGCCGTCACTGCCATCTACGGACCGTCGGGCGCGGGCAAGACCTCGCTGCTCAACGTGGTCGCCGGACTAGTGCGGCCGGACTCCGGTGAAATATCCTTAGACGGCCAACCCCTCTTCTCCTCGACCCAACACATCGATCTACCGCCCGAGCACCGCCGCATCGGCTACGTGTTCCAAGACGACTTGCTCTTCCCGCACCTGAGCACTGAGGAAAACCTGTGCTATGGCCGCGACCTGCTACCGACGGCAGCGCGCCGCTTTGCCTTGGACCAGATCGTCGATTTGCTCGAAATCGGCTCCCTGCTCAAGCGCCGGCCAGGGCACCTGTCCGGTGGCGAGCGCCAGCGCGTTGCCTTGGGCCGCGCCCTGCTCACGTCCCCGCGCCTGCTGCTGATGGACGAGCCGCTGGCCTCGCTCGATCAGGGACTTAAAAACCGCATCATCCCCTACTTGTGCCACGTGCGCGACGCCCTCCAGATCCCCATTCTCTACGTCAGCCACTCGGTCGCCGAAATCCTCGAACTCACCAGCCAGGTAGTAGTCCTCGACCGCGGCCAAGTCATCGCCCACGGCGACTTCTTCACCATCGCGGCCCATCCCCAAGTCCTGCCGTTGGTCGAAGAGCACGGCTTTGAAAACGTCCTCGACGTGGAAATCGCAGCCACCGACGCGGAGCGGGGCGTCTGCGAGGTCCTGTGCCACGGTCAGCAGCTCAAAATTCCCTACTGCGATCAACCTGTCGGCAGCCGCCTCTTCATCGGCATCCGCGCCGACGACATCGTCCTCGCTCGCCAGCGCCCCACAGGGCTGAGCGTGCGTAATGCATTGCAGGGGACCATCAGCGCAATTGCCGATGTGGGGGGGAAACAGCTAATCTACGTGGATGTTGGGCGGCGGCTGGCCGCCAAGACGACCCCAGAAGCCATCGAGGAGATGCAACTCAGCATCGGCGACCCGATTTACTGCCTCGTCAAAACCCATTCCATCCGCTTGGGACCGCAGTTAGGTCGGTTGGAAAATCGTTGACACGACAAATATCCGCCTTTTATACTCTTTACAAATGGTACAAGCTGGGACCTGATCACTTCCAACCTAAGAGACTCGCCATGAATGTCATCACGGTTGCCCGTCAGCTCGGCAGCTTTGGCGACTGGATCGCCGAGCAGTTGGCCGCCAAGCTAGACTACGAATTTATCGACCGCCGCCTCGTCGAAGAGATCGCCAGTATCACCGATACTTCGGTTGAAGAGGTTGAGCGCTACGATGAAAAGGGGGAGGGCCGGCTCCGGTTCTTCCTCAAGAAATTGCTCGTGCCCGAAGTCGCTCCGGGGACTTTTCCCCTATCGGCTGCTGCGTACGCGCCCGAGTTTGGGCTCGAGTTTCCCCACATGCGCGAGCACGAGGTCAGCGAAGCGACGTACCTCGACCGAGGCACGTACCAACTACTCATCACGACCTTGGTGCAGGATTTCGGCGAAAGTGGCAAGGCCGTCGTCGTCGGCCGGGCCAGCCAAGTCGTCCTCGCCGATTTCCCCAATGCCTGTCACGTCAAAATCATCGCGCCGCTTGAAACTCGGATTGAACGATTGATGCAGACCCGCGACATGGATCGCGAGCAAGCGCAAAAACTCATCGAGCAACACGACCAATGGCGGCAGAGCTACCTGCGCAATTTCCACCGAGCCGACTGGAACGACCCCCTGCTCTACGACCTGACGATCAACACCGGCAAAATAGATCGAGAGGATGCCGTCGATCTGCTCGCCGGGTTCTTAACCGAATCCTAGAGATCAAACGAACGGGGCACTGTTTTCCCCCGTGCCCCGTGTAAAAACGCGTCGTCCGGGCGCGGCCAGCGCATCGCGTACTGTCGGCTGCGCTGGCGGCGGTAGCCAGCATTGTAGTACGTGCTCGCAGCGAGCCAGCGAAGCAAACGGGCCGTAAGCTCGTTTTGCAGTTCCCGCTGCTCGGGTCGGCCCCAGAGGTTCCACAACTCGTGCGGATCCTGCTCCAAGTCGTATAGCTCGCCCTGATCTTGGCCGATGTAATAGACCATTTTGTGCCGCTGGCCGCGCATCATCACCTGATAGTTGTCCTCGCAGAACACCCACTCGCGCGGCGTGCAATCCGCGGCCCCCTCCAAGTACAGCCGCAGCGAACGCCCCTCCAGATAGCTGGGCACCTCCACGCCAGCCGCTTCTAGGATCGTCGGCCCCAAGTCCATCAGCGAGACCAAGTCGCCGACCGCATCGCCCTTTTGCGTCCGCCGGCTGTCGCGCACAATCAGCGGCACGTGTACTATCGGATCGTACATCAGCCACTTATACGCCAGTCCGTGATCGCCCAACAACTCGCCGTGATCCGAGCAGAAGAGGAGCAAGCTATTGTCCAAGAAGCCTCGCGTCTGCAGCGCGTCGAGTACCTCGCCCAACTTCTCATCCACCGTGGTAATTTTAGCGTAGTAGTGCCGCCGCATGTGGGCGATGTCCTCTTCGCTAGGCGAGAACATGTCGATCGCAGATTCGTGCTCGGTCTCAGCGTGCGTCTTTCTCTGCGCCGCGTGCTGGGGCGGCTTGTCGTCTAACTCGCCCTCGCGCAGCACGCGCGGCGGCATTGGACGCCCCGCGTACTGCTCCAGATGCCTCGGCAGTGGGTCCCACGGCTCGTGTGGGCCGGTAAAACCTACCTGTAAGAAAAACGGTTGTCGGCCCTTGTAATCGCGGATCCAAGTAAGGGCTGAGTCGCCGATAAACACGTCCGAGTGAAAGCGCTCCTCCAAGTGCCAAGGGACGCCTTGGTATTTCTGCAGCCAATTGGGATCGGTCTTATTGCGATCATTGGGCCGCTCCAAACCGTGAATCCGCAGATAGCGGCCCCAGTCGTCGTCGGCCCCACCCATGGCGAGGTTCTTGCTAGTGGGATTCTCCACCACGACCCGCTCGTGAAAGCCCCCGGCGACATCGCGCGGAGCAAAGTGCATCTTGCCGATGTTGACGCAGTGATAACCCGCGTCGTTGAGGTCTTGCACCCAATTGCGGTGACTAGCCCAGTGGTCGAAGCTGTACACGCCGGTATTGTGCGGGTACATACCCGTGAAAATCGCCGCCCGCGAGGCAATGCAGGTCGCGCCCGGGCAAAAGGCATTGCGGAAGGAAAGCCCCTCCGCAGCCAAGCGGTCCATCGCCGGCGTGATCGCGTAGTCGTAGCCCCAAGCGCCGATTGTGTCAAAGCGCTGTTGGTCGGTCATAATGAGAATGATATGGGGTCGTTCAGGCATTCGGTATCTCCTCCAATCCTGCTTCTGCAAGCGCCCCCAGTAGCGACGGCACGCCAAAGAACACCAAACTCAATGCGGTCGGGTGCATGGCTACCGCACCCCGGTAATCCGGGCGGTCGCTCCAGTCCTGTTGGTCAATCAATTCGGCCAGCACTGCGCGCCCCACCTCCAGATAACCCTGCTCCCCAGTCAGCCGCCAAGCGTACGCCAGCGAGCCGCAGAGCACGCCGTGGTAGCTTTGGGCGCAAGCAAACTCGGCGTCGAAAACGCCTTTGCCGCCGCAAAACCAATCGACGGCTCGCACGAAAACCTCGGCCACATCCGCGCGTCCGGTCATTCTGTGTAGCCGCTCCAACCCGACCATCAAATAGTGCGTCTGATAGCCCTTTTGCTCCTCATAGGGCAACACCCGCTTTAAGGCGCTAAAGCTCCCCCGTAACTCGAGGAATTCTTCGTCGCTAAACGGGACCGCCGCGCCCATTTCCACCGCCAGAGTGGTGCCCTCGGTGGCCATACCGTACGGCCCTTGGTCGGGCAGCTTGCTCTCAGTGGATACCTGAAAGCGCTTGTGCCAACTGCCGTCTTCGTTTTGGCCGCGAGCCACCGCGTCGTACACCTCTTCGGCGCGGCGCATAAAGCGGTCCTCTCCGGTCAGCTCGTACAGGTAGAGCAAGCCCCGCAGCGCGTTGCCGATGGAGCGCAAGCTGAAGCTGTAACGCGGGTCTTCGCTCCAGCGGTAGCGCAGAAAAAATTCCCCGGCTTCGCGCAAAACCTCCCGCGCCCGCTCGTCACCGCTCAAGTAATAGTAATCCACCCAATTGTCGATGAAGGTGTGAGAAGCGCACGGCTCGTCGCCAAAGTGGTCCATGCTGTGGCGAAAACAGCCGCCGACCATGTAGGGCCGCAACGGGTGATAGTGGCAGGTATCTACGTCCAGCGAGTGCCGGGTCATGGCCTCACCGAGCGCATAGTAGCGCCCTTCGCCCGTGCGCAAGTACTGCAACCACACAGCGTGGCGCGGATCCCATTCGCTGTTGCACCAACCCCAGCGGCCCTTGAAGCGCCAGCCCCCCGCGCGCTCTTCCCACGTGGCCATCACGTCGCCCCAATCGAAAAACCCCTTCCAGCGATAGCGTTTGATGTGCCCTTCCATCCAAGCGACAAAGCCCGTCAACATGCGGTCGGAACGAGGGAATTCCGCGCCGGTTGCCAAGCCGCCGACCGCCCCGCTCTGCACCACCCAATCCGGCGCGACGCTCACCTGTGGCGGGTGCAAAAGGCCCTGCAACTGCTCGCCGCTGGCGGATCCAGCGCGAAAAAAATCGACAAAAAACTCGCTGCTCTTCGCCGTGCCCGTGCCGTCGGCATAGACCCCTTCGCCCTCGTGCCAAGCCACCTCCTCGGCGTAGCGTTTGCAGCTAAGCCGCCGGCCCTCTGGGTCGCGCCAAAAGAACACGTCGATGCCTTGCGCACCCACGCCGAGGGCCTTGGGGTACTCCTCGGCCATGTAGCGCAGCGCGACGCCAACGCCGACGCGACCGTTCTCAGCGCAAATCCAACCAGCGGCGCGTTCGCCCTCGGCCCGCGCGGCGCGCTCAACGCCCTCGTACTCCTCCCAATAGAAGTGATTGTCCGACCGCTGCGATAGCAAGGCGTAGCGCTCGGGAACCCAAGGCCCCTCCATGACCCGCCCAGCCCCGACGCGCCAAGTGCCGCTGCCTTCGGGCAAGAGCGGGACGCGCAAGCCCAGTTCCTCGACCTCGGTCTCGCGCGGATTACAGGTGACGATCACCGTGTGCACCACCCGCACCTGCGCCTTGCCAGCATAGGCGTAGATCCGCGTCGCAAAGCGCAGCGGGCGATAGCCAGCGTAGTGGTGCATGGGCGCGGTTGATTCGTAGGCTCCTCGGCAGCAAATCACCGCCCGCAAGGGACCGGCCTCTTCGATTTCGACGGCGTATTCCTCCACGCCCTCTGACGCCAGACACGTACCCCCCATCCCGTAGATCCGCCGCTGCGTTCCTCCGGCGAACTCGGACTCGGAAATCTTGGCCCAAGCGTCGCCGCCGCCCCGAGGTGCAACATCCACCTCGGAGACAAACGACCCTTCGGTTCGCTCCCCTAGCTCTACCCCGTCAAAAAGCGCGAATGCCTTTTTGCCAATGCCAAATCGCAGGGGTCCAGTACACACCTCAAAGCGATCTTCCCGCTCGGCGATTTCCACGCCTTGGACGCTCGCCGCGGCTTTTTGGTCTGTGTATCGCAAGGTGTACACGGCCTCTTGCCCCGCTTCCACATCGGCCTGAAAATCCACCAAGACCCACTTTGCGCTGCCGTCCGGCCAGCGGCCCAAGATCCGTAGCTGCACTGGAACATCTTGGCCCTGTGCGTCCTGCAAAGACAGGTTTTCCACACCTGATACGGTGCCCTGGGGCAGGGGGACGCCCCTAGTCAGGGGGAACCTTTGGCGGGTAATGCCCTCGGTCTCTTTTACTTTTAAGGCAATGCCTTCATCGGGTATGCTCACGTGACTTCTCCTTGGCCTTGTTTGTGCGGCGAGGGAAAATAAGCAAGCGACCAACGCCCCACCAACCCGCATTGACCTGCCTTCATACCCCTCCTATCTTCTCGCTGCCCAAGCCAAAGGAACCATCCCGTGAAACCAGACCAAAACCTAAACGCCCAACAGCTCCTTCCGGCAATCCAGCGCTTTTTAGCCCTTACCGGCACCAAAATCCTCGATCTCGATAGCACTTGGGACCCGGATCGCGGCACCCCGGTCTTCACCCAGCAGGGACGCTACACCACCCGAGGCTGGACCGAGTGGACCCAAGGCTTCCAATACGGCTGCGCCATCCTCCAGTACGACATGACCGCCGACGCACGCTTCCTCGCGCTCGGCCGCGACCACACCATCGCGCACATGGCACCGCACGTCTCGCACGTCGGCGTCCACGACCACGGCTTCAACAATCTCTCCACCTATGGCAACTTGCGCCGCCTGATGCTCGAAGGCCGCATTCCGCACGATCAGCGCGAGCTGGATTTCTACGAATTGGCCATCAAGCTGTCGGGTGCCGTGCAAGCCGCGCGCTGGACCGAGACTGCGTACGGCACGGGTTTTATCCACTCCTTCAATGGCCCGCATTCGCTCTTTTCCGACACCATGCGCTCGCTGCGCATCTTGGGGACTGCGCACCAGCTAGGCCACGCGCTGATGGGCGAAGGCGACGAGCGCATCAGCCTGCTCGGCCGCTTAATCGAACACGCCCAAACCAACGCCCGTTTCAACGTGTACTACGGCGAGGGGCGCGACGCGTTTGACACACCCGGTCGCGTAGTCCACGAATCCATCTTCAACACCCGCGACGGCCAGTACCGCTGCCCCAGCACCCAGCAGGGCTACACTCCGTTTTCTACTTGGACTCGCGGTCTGTCATGGGTGCTTACAGGCTACGCTGAGCAGCTAGAGTATTTCGCCACACTCGGCGAGGCTGACGTCGAGCCTTTCGGCACCAAGGCCGACCTCGTGCAAACCATGGAGAGAGCTGCCCTGGCCACTGCTGAATTCCACATCGCCAACAGCTTTGCCGACGGCGTGCCGTTCTGGGATACCGGCGCACCCGGGGTCGCCTCCTTTGGCGCGATAACCGACCAGCCCTCCGACCCGTACAACGACGTCGAGCCGCTCGATAGCTCGGCCGCGGCCATCTGCGGCCAAGGGTACTTGCGCTTGGGCAACTACTATTTGTCCAAGGGAGACGAAGCGAAAGGAACGCGCTATCGCGCCGCCGCCTTCACCATCGCCCGCGCCCTCTTAGAGGAGCCTTATCTCGCCGTCGACCCCCAGCACCAAGGCATCACCCTCCACGCGATCTACCATCGCCCCAACGGCTGGGACTACGTGCCCCAAGGCCGCAAAATCCCCTGCGGCGAGGCCGCCATGTGGGGCGACTACCACACAATGGAACTAATGAGCCTGATCAAACGCGAAGCAGAAGACGCCCCTTATCCACTCTTCTTCCAATAGCGAGACCTACCGTGAAAATCACCGCCATCACCCCCATCATCGCCCGCTTCGGCAACCGCCCGCGCGTCTTGGTCAAAGTCGAGACCGACGAGGGCATTACTGGCTGGGGCGAGACCTATTCCATCGGCCCCGACCTAGCCGTCGGCCCTATCGTCGATTATTGCTTTGAGCTAATCAAAGGCATCGACCCTCGGCGGATCGAGTTCATCATGATGAAGCTGCACCAGCAATTTCGCTTTCCTCCGGGCGGGATCGGCCTGTCGGCCATCTCCGGCATCGATCACGCGCTGTGGGACATCTCCGGCAAAGCCGCGGGCGTCCCGGTCTATCAGCTTTTGGGTGGCCACGCCCGCGACCGGGTGCGCGTCTATCGCTCCATCGGCGGCCGCGACGGCAAGGAGGCCGCCGACCAAGCCCAGCGTCTAAATGAGGAGTATGGCTTCACAGCCTTCAAAACCAGCCCCTATCGGCTCGACCCAGACGCCCATCGCTGGGGCCGCGTCTGCTCCGAGGCGACCAAGTATTTTGAAGAATTGCGCGTTAGCTGCCCCGACGACTGGGAATTTGCCTTCGACCCGCACGCCAAAATCTTCGAGCCGATTCGCGCCTTGCAGCTAGCCAATGCCCTCGCGCCGTACGACCCCTTTTTCTACGAAGAGCCTATGCGCCCCGAGCACATTCCAGCGTGGACCAGCCTCAAGTCGCAGATGCAGGTGCCACTGGCCACCGGCGAGAGCCTCTATGCCCGCTTTGAGTTCCTCGATCTAATCGCCAACCAAGGTGCCGACATCATCCAGCCCGACATCTGCGTCTGCGGCGGCCTGCTCGAAATGCGCAAGATCAACACCATTGCTGAAGCCCACTACATCAGCATCGCCCCGCACAACCCCATGGGGCCGTTGGCGACTGCGGTCAACCTGCACTTCTGCGCCTCGGCACCCAACTTCAAAATTCTCGAATACCTCCTGCCGACCGAATCCGAGTGGAACGACTGGCTTGACGAACCCTATCTGCCCAAAGACGGTTATCTCGAATTGCGGCCGGACCGGCCGGGGCTAGGCGTCGAAGTCAACGAAGAAGCCATCACTGACAACGAATACATCCATTGGGAACGCTCCAGCCCGACGCGTCCCGACGGCTCGACCGGGTACATCTAATGCTCAGCCGCGACCACACCGCGCTCGTCCTCATCGACATTCAGGGCAAGCTGGCCTCGCTGATGCACGAGCGCGAGGCGCTCTACCGCCAGCTACAGATTCTCGTCGAGGGCGCGCAGGTCCTAAGGTTGCCCATCCTATGGCTAGAGCAGTACCCCAAAGGGCTTGGCCCCACCATTCCCGAGGTCGCCGACCTGCTCTCCGACCAAGAGCCACTGGCCAAGACCTGCTTCAGCGCCTGCGGCCTCAGCACTTTCCAATCCCAACTGCGCCAGAGCGGCCGCCGCCAGATTCTCCTAGCCGGAATCGAAAGCCACATCTGCGTCTATCAGACTGCCCGCGACTTGCTGGACTCGGGCTACCATGTCGAAGTCGTGGCCGACGCGGTCTCCTCTCGCACAGCCGAGAACAAGGCATTGGGGCTGCAAAAAATGGCGTCCGCTGGCACGCAGATCACGGCGGTAGAAATGTGTCTATTTGAATTGCTGCAGGAGGCGGGGACGACGGAGTTCAAGCAAATTGCCGCCTTGGTCAAGTGAGGAGTATTGTTACCTGAGAGGAACAGTATCGTTTCTACAAGACAACGGCACGGCGCATACAGCACATAACGCTACCAGAGGGAACGGGCATCTGCCAAGCATGGCCTACCTTTTGCTTATAGGGGGGAGTGCTTACATTTACCCAAAGAGGATCTTCTCATGGCCGAGCAATCGTCCAAGCCCGCCCAACCCACTGAATCCACCCTCGCTCTCAGTTTCCTGCGCGAGGATATTCAAGACCTGCGTCAAGACGTGCGCCAAATACACGGGCGCATCGATCAGACCAACGGGCGCATCGACGACCTGCGCACCGAGATAAGCGGGCGCATCGACCAAACCAACGGGCGCATCGACGACCTGCGCACCGAGACCAATGAACGCATCGACGGCTTAGCCAAACAGCTCGATTCGCGCTATGCGCGGCTGATGGCCATGCTCATCGCCTGCACCAGCATCCTCGTCACCACCATGGGCGCAGCCGTCGCCGTACTCAAGTGACGCCCTAAACTCGCTCCGGAAAACGCTCCCGATACTCTCGATCAAATTCTTCGCTGCCTATAGGAGCCAAAGATGGCTAAAATTATATCTTCTCAAGAGCGATCATCGTTTGAAGTTATCGTGGAAGCCGAAAACCTGAGCGAGGCGATAAAAGAAGCTGCGTCATTGGCAGATGATGTGAAGACGCATGGATATGTACTTTTCCAAGTAGAGGAAAACCTTTTCGGAAACATCGATGATACTCGGCAATGGCGTCTCAAGTGGTACGGAAAGGAACGTTAGTGGGTGCCCCAAAAACAAGTCTTATATTTCAAACGCAACCACTACCTTATTATCTTTCTCGCCCTTAGCCGTCGCCGTGCTCAAGTAACGCCCTAAGCTCGCTCCGGAAAACGCTCCCGATACTCCCGATCAAATTCTTCGCTCCCATCGTCGAGCCGCACTTGGAGGTCCATTCCCGGACAAAAACCGGTAATTTTGCCAGCAGTAAAATCACCCCGATACCCTCCGTCCGGTGCCCACAACTCTCGGCCATCGGGCCAGCGCACGACGTGTATTTGGCGCACCGGCGCTTTGGCAAAATCCGGCTCGACGCGCAGGCGCTCCACAGCATCCCGGTCCAACTCGACCCCCAAGCCCGGAGCCTCCGGCACCCGCAGATGCCCCCCCTCCACGGCAAACTCCTGCACCAAAACGTGCGAATAGATGTTGACGCAGGGAATCGCCGGCCAGCGCGCTTGCTTTAGCACCGCCCCCAAGTGCGCCGCAAAGGTCGCCGTCAGGCCGGTACCCACCATCTGCAACCAGAACGGCATTTGCGCCCGCGCCGCCAAGTTGCCGTCGCTCAAGACGCGGCTCACCCCACCGCCGATCACAAACCCGTCGCACACGCCCTCGCGAATCGCCGTCATAGGCGGCGGCTGGCCCATGTGCATGGCGATTGGACATTGGATCTTGTGCCGCAGGAGCTTGTTGCCCTCCACGTCGTCCTGCGGAATCGGCGACTCGACGATGGCGAGACAGGCGTTGTCCCGCTCTAAGCGCGCAATGAGCGGGGCGGCTTGGTCAACCCCCAGCAACATGGTGTTGAAGTCGGCGTCCAGCTTGAAGTGCCGAGAAGTGACTTCATCCACAGCCTGTAACTGCGCCGCAATATCGTACCAAGGCCGCGCCTTGACCTTCATGGTGGTAAAACCATGCGCCTCGGCCGCGCGCGCCTCAGCCGCCCACGCTGCAGGTGGCATACTTTGCGCCCACCAAGAAACCGGGCAAGCGTCGCGGTGCTGCGGCCCCATCAGCCGGTGGCAGGGTACGCCTAAGTGCTTGCCGGCCGCGTCGAAAAGCGCCATCTGCAAGCCAGCCCCCAGCGAGTCGTCCCACAGCACCTCGAAAACATTGCGGCCGCGCACGCGGGCAAACTCCGTTTCGCGCGAGTGGCCCCACGTATATCCCTGAATCGTCTCGCCGATGCCGACAACGCCCCCCTCGGTCTCCACTTCGATCAACTCGACGATGGACCAACCCGGCCCATAGACTTCCATGGTATCGGCACAGCGCTCGTGGAACGGCACGTGTAGCACGGTGCGCACGACGTCTTTAACAACACAAGAACTCATCGCATCCTCTCGCAGGCCCTACTCGGCCATCCGTCTAAGTACTGCGTGTAAGATCCCCCCATTGCGGTAGTAATTGATCTCCACGGGGGTATCTATCCGGCATATCACTGCAAAGCGCTTCTCACCCTCGGCACTCTTGGCCATCACCTCCAACACTTGCCCCGGCTGCAGGTCGTCGTCAAGGCCCTTGATATCGTATGTCTCCTCGCCGGTCAGCCCCAGCGAATGGCGGTCTTCACCGGAGGAAAATTGCAGCGGCAGGATGCCCATCCCGATCAGGTTTGAGCGGTGGATGCGCTCGTAGCTCTCGGCGATTGCGGCCTTGACGCCTTGTAGGAAGGGACCTTTGGCTGCCCAGTCGCGGCTCGAACCCGATCCGTACTCCTTGCCCGCGATAATTATCGACGGTACGCCTTCTTCGATGTAGCGCATCGCCGCCTCGTAGATAGTCATCTGCTCGCCCGAAGGCAGGTGGCGCGTCAAACCCCCCTCGACGCCGGGCACCAACTCGTTGCGGATGCGGATATTGGCAAACGTGCCCCGCATCATCACCTCGTGGTTGCCGCGCCTAGAGCCATAGCTGTTCCAGTCTTTGCGCTCGACGCCGCGGTCGGCGAGATACTCGCCTCCCGGACTGCCTGCGGCGATAGAGCCAGCCGGCGAGATGTGGTCGGTCGTCACGCTGTCGCCTAACTTGGCCAAGACGCGCGCGCCTTGGATCGGTTGGATCGGCTGGACCTCCTTGGTCAGGCCGTCGAAGAAATTCGGCTTGCGAATGTACGTGCTCTCCTCGGCCCAGGCGTAGCGCTTGCCCTCGGGCACGGGAATGGCGTTCCAAGTCTCGTTCTGGCGGAACGCATTGCCGTATTCTTCCTCGAACATCTTCGGCGTCAGCGAGCGGCCAATTGCGTCGCGGATCTGATCCTGCGAGGGCCAGATGTCGCGCAGGAATACCTCGCGGCCCGCTTGGTCTCGGCCCAGCGGCTCGCGCTCGAAGTCGATCGTCGCCCGGCCTGCGAGCGCGTAGGCCACGACTAACGGCGGCGAGGCGAGAAAATTGGCCCTCGTCAACGCGTG
>JAPPEF010000140.1 GCA_028875335.1 Gemmatimonadota bacterium | reverse complement strand
TGCCGTGGCACAGCACCACGTCCGTATCCACCGGCAGATGCGGGCCGTGGTCTTCATGGGTGGCGACAGGTAGCACGGCCACGCGGCCCGCGGCTGCGGCGTCCCGGGTCTCGTTCCAGATCATTTCAGCGTAGCGGTATTTCACAGCGGTTCGCTCCTTGAGTGTAGTAGAATCAGCGCATGAGAACGCGGGAAGAAATACGCAATTCGCGCAGCAGGGGCAAGTTGCCGTTCCTCGACAGTTTTTGGCATCCCTTCTATATTGGTAGAAGGGGCAACTTTACTCGCAACTTAATCGAAGGAACAGCAATACATGGGTCGCAAGATACGCCTCGGTGTGCTCTGCGGCGGGCGCTCGGCTGAGCACGAGGTCTCGGTGATCTCAGCGCGCTCGATGTTGGAAGCCATCGACAAGGACAAGTACGAACTGGTGATGATCGGCATCTCCAAGGAAGGGCGCTGGCTGTCCGCCGCGGACACGCAGCAGCTTCTGGCGTCCAGTCAGGTCCACGAAGACGGGCTAACGCCAGTGGCGCTAGACTATCTGGGGACGCGCACGCTGGTGGCGCAGCACGGTGATGGGCAGGACCAAGCCCTCGACGTAATCTTCCCCCTTCTGCACGGCCCCTACGGCGAGGACGGCACTGTACAGGGCCTGATGGAACTGGCCAATGTAGCGTATGTAGGGGCCGGAGTCGTCGGCTCGGCCGTGGGCATGGACAAAGAGCTGATGAAGCGGGTCTTCAAGGCCGAGGGATTGCCGCAAGTGGACTACCAAGTAGTGCGGCGCAGTCGTTGGGAAAAGGACCGTGTCGGAGTGCGGGCCGAGGTCGAAGCCGCGCTGGACTACCCCGTCTTCGTCAAGCCGGTAAATCTTGGTTCGAGCGTCGGGGTGAGCAAAGCTTGCAATAGTGCCGAACTGGAGCAGGCCATCGACGACGCAGCGCAATACGACTACAAGATCATAGTCGAGGCCGAAGCGAGCGGCTGCCGCGAAGTCGAGGTGGCGATCTTGGGCAACGAATCGCCAGAAGCGTCCATCACCGGCGAGATCGTACCGGGCAACGACTTTTACGACTACAACGCCAAATACATCGACGACAACTCCGACCTGATCATTCCGGCGCGCATCTCGCCGGCCACCCAAGAGGCCGTGCGCGAGCTGGGCATCCGGGCCTTTCAGGCCATAGAAGCTTGGGGCTTGGCGCGGGTGGATTTCTTCGTGCGCGAAAGCGACGAGGCGATTTTCGTCAACGAGATCAACACCATGCCGGGGTTTACGCCCATCAGCATGTATCCCAAGTTGTGGGAGGCGAGCGGCCTGAGTTACGGTGATTTGATCGACCGGTTGGTCCAGTTGGGAATCGAGCGGCACGAAGACAAGCAGAAGACGAAGACGGCCCGGTAAACTCGATGAAGAAAGCGCGCTGGGAAAAGGGCAACGTCAGCAACCTGATTTCGCTCACCCTGTTGGTAGCGGGCCTCTGGGGGCGCGTTGAAGGAATCAATGGCAGCGACTGGGTACTGGCGGTTGGATTGTTTGGCTTTGCCGGCGGCGCGACCAACTGGTTGGCAGTAAAAATGCTCTTCGACCGGGTGCCCCTGCTGTATGGGTCGGGGGTAATTCCGGCGCGGTTTCGCGCCATCCGAGAAGCGGTCAAAGACGCCATCATGCGCTACTTCTTCGACGAGGAGTACCTGGAGCGATTCTTTGCCGAGCGGATGGCCGGAGACGATGTGGGAGAAAAGGTGCAAAAGGTGCTGGCGTCTGACGAGGTTGACGCGATCATCGACCGCAAGCTCGAAGAGTTGGCGGAATCGCCGCAGGGGATGATGCTCCAGTTGGTGGGGACGCAGACGGTCAAGCCGCTGGTCAAGCAGTTCGTAATTGGGTTCGGAAGCGAGATTGCGCCGCTTTTGGCCGGTGAAGCAGGCCCTGACGTCAGCGCCATGCGGACACAGGTTGACGGCCTGCTGGAGACCAAGCTAGAGGAGTTGACGCCCGACCGGGTCAAGGAGATGATGGAGGAAGTAATCCGCGAGCACTTGGGCTGGCTAATCGTCTGGGGCAATGTGTTCGGCGGCACTATTGGACTTTTATCTAAAGCACTGGGGTATTAAAAATGAGTCAATGGAATTTGCAGGGCGAAGTAGCAGTAGTCATCGGTGGGACCGGCGTATTGGGCGGAGCAATGGCCCAAGGATTGGCCGAGGCCGGAGCCTCCGTAGCAGTGTTGGGACGAGACCACGAGCGGGGGAATAAGCGAGTAGCGGCGATAGAGGCTGCCGGAGGTACGGGCGTTTTTGCCGCCTGCGACGCCACGGACAAGACGTCGCTCAAGGCCGCCCACGAAGCGGTCGTCGCAGCGTTGGGACCCGCTAACGTGCTACTCAACGCAGCCGGCGGCAATCAGCCACAGGTGACCCTGAGCGACGACCTAGACTTTGCCGCGATAGCAACCGACGATTGGCAGCGTTGTTTCGACCTGAACTTGGGGGCTGGCGCGCTGTTGCCCTGCCAAGAATTCGGCTCGGCCATGGCCGCACAGGGCCGGGGCAGCATCATCAACATCGCCTCAATCGCCGCCCACCTGCCGGTTTCGCGGGTGGTGGCGTACTCCGCGGCCAAAGCGGCCGTATTGAACCTAACCCAGTTCCTCGCGCGAGAATGGGCCGACAAAGGCGTGCGGGTCAACTCCATCACCCCGGGCTTCTTCCCCGCCGAGCAAAACCGCCGCTTGCTCTTTGAAGACGACGGCACCCCAACCGAACGCGGCCAACAAATCCTCTCCCACACGCCCATGGACCGCTTTGGCCGCCCCGAGGAACTGGTCGGCGCAGCGGTGTTCCTCGCGTCGGACGCAGCCAGCGGCTTCGTCACCGGCACGGATATCCGCGTTGATGGGGGTTTTTTGGCGACGACGATCTAATAAGTGCGAGAAACCACGCTTTACAGTGAAGAAAAAAACGTCACAATTTGCGATTTGTCTCAACAACGAGGGCTATGAGGCTTCACTCGAAGTCGGAAAAGTGTATCGCGTAATTCCCGATCAGGAGGCGGCGGCTCACGGGTATATTCGCATGGTGGATGAAAGTGGCGAAGATTACGCATTTGATGCCGATCGCTTTTACAAGATCGAATTCCAACCCCCGGTTGAAGCTTGTACCAATACCCAATTCCTATAGATTAACGCTGCGCTAACGCTAGATGCTGCGCTGCACTAAGTCATCAGACGGCTAGGAGTGAAACCAAAAACAATTAAAGCCCACCACAAAAGGTCCATACTCAATCTCTCTATCCTAAGACAATTCAACTCAACTCCCAAGTTCCCCTCGGAGAATCACTCCTGATCTTGCCTTCTTCCCTCAAATCATTTCGTGCCCACCAACACCTATTCATCCAGCGCGGAGAGCCGTCACTCAAAGGTTCTTGATCTATTTCATTTTCCAGCCTTGATCCCATCATCTCTCCGACCTTGCCTACAACCTCACGCGCCCTACCCTTTCCTCCCATCCTCCTTAAAACTCTCAGAATAGGCTCCCGAAACGCCTCCTGCGGAGTTCCGCCCATCCTTTGCCTTCTTCTCTTTTTAGTCTGCCCAACCTTAGCATGCGATCTACGAAGCGCCCCTACTTGCTTCTTCAACGACTCCAATCTCTCAGATTTTCCCATTAACTGCTTTGCTTGGCCAAGCTCGCCAGAGCGAAGCAACTTAGCCCCCTTCTCGTTGGTCAAAGCAATTTCCTTGTCCACTGCTTCTTGCAGCAGCACAAAGGCATCGTCAACATCGCTCATGTCATTTCTCCCATGTTAAAATTCTGAACGGCTGAGAACCATACAGACCGAGGCAGCACAAGTCAAATCCTACCCCTTTTCTAAAATCCCACCAGCACCAAAAGCCGAGGCGAAGACATCTGCACCCTCAACCGCCGTATCTCATTAGTTGCAATGTCCCGAGGATTATCTCTGTCCTGCAACTCTTGACTCTGGTGTCCAAAATCAAGCTCAAGCCCTTGCCGCAAAGCTATCCCGATACGGTTGATCGGATGCCAGAGAACACCTAAACCAAAGCCCAAGCCCAAGCTCAACTCTCCTATTCCAAGCTCGCGCCGATCCCCCCAACGTCTTTCGTCCCCATCAAAAAAAGCAGACTGGTATCCAAACCACGAAACCTTTTTGCTTACAGTCGTCAGCTTCTTGCGCGTCAGCGAGATTCGGGCCGACAACTGGTTTTCCTCTATCTCTCGACTATACGTGTCAAATTCAATCCTTTCATAGATTCCCCTCAGCCTTTCCAGTTCAATCCCCCACATAGTTCCAACCTCAGACCGGATATGCCACAAGCTGATTCCTCTTTCCAAGACCCCCAACCCGATAGCTCCATCAGCAGCCGGTGCAGTCGGGGACAGGGTGATAAGTAGAAACGACAGGTATTTCATTACCATTTCTCCCTCGCTAAGGGGCGGCTCCCGCAATTATGCGCGGGAGCCACCCCTTTTTCATTTCTAACCTACAAAAGGATTATCATGAAAAATCCCTCTGAACACTCTCTACCAACCGGGAAAAGAAGTCAAGCTCTTCTCCAAATCCCCGACTCAGCCCTGAATGACCCGGTAACTTGGAAAGACTTTCTTCTATTTCTTGACGTGCTTTGGCCAGACGATCAAGAGCCAAGAGGTCGTCAGGCTCGCCTCCTTGAATCAATAGAAAGGAAAAAACAAACCGATAAAAAAGGGGAATTATATATAGCCTCGGAATTAACCGGCGGGAGGGTACGGAGCGAAGCGACGAAACCTTCCCGTCCACGCTCGTTGCGATGGTTGCGGGTCCGCTCACCCTAGCTCGAGTTCCTGCCAATAATCGACTGGCTTTTTGCCAACAGCACTCGGGCCACGTTCCAATAGTGCACGAATCGACTTCGATACAATACTGGGGCATCTGAGTAGAACGCTCTTGAGCCGTTTCTGTTCGACGGGCTTCAGCTCTTCCAGACTACCACCATGTGCTATGCGGGATCTAAACTTGTAGAGATCCCGTATAGTATGGAAACAAGAGCGGCGCGATTCGAGATCCTTCTCCAAGAGCCGTGCAGCACGAAGAGCAAGTCTGTAAGAAAGCTCGGTTCGACCATCAGAATCATTAAGAAAAAGAGACTCCAGCGCTATCGCGTACTCGATGAGTTTCTCCGGATCATCAGGTGCATATCGGTCGATGCTATTTGCTAGCCTCTTGCGTGCTTGGAGGATGGACCGGGAACGACCACTTTTTCCTACTAGAAGCAACACGAGTGTTCTTAGGTTTGTCACTTCTTCCTCTTGAAGGACCGAGCTTTGTGGTGGCCTGAAGTCGAATCTCCTTGGATAAAACCTAGCGAGTTCGGTCTGGAACCTATCGGCCCACGTTTTGCGAATTGTCGGAGCAAAGTCATCTACCGCCACGATTTCCAGTGCCAGGATTCCAATGTCATCGCCTGGGCGCAGGAGCCTCAGGCCGTCTAGGAGGAGACCTCCTACCACCGATGCTTGAGGATAGGCCTGAAGATACGATTCTTCCTCGTCCTCGACCGGAAGTGAAATCCTGTAGCGCAGGACAGTATTGATCTTTTCGTAACCAGGAACTTTCTGGTGCTCGTGCTCAACGAGATGGCTCACAAGCTGATCTGACGCATAGCAGACTCCCACCGAAATGGTTTCTTCACCTTGCACAAGATCAACAAGCGAGGCTTCGCCCTCAAAATCAGCGGGCGGTCCATTCAGAAAGATCTGTACTTCGTACTCATAGCGGTCCAGAGTTCGAAGGTTTTGAAGATGTTGAATAATCTCCTCTTCCACTGATGACCACCCTTCGAACTGGCCTCGGCTGGCAGGATCGAACCCATGTGCAACTAGACTCCGAGCCAGCCTCTTTCTCAGAGCAAAGAGGCACTCAAGCTCCAAGTTCCAGTGCCACCCTGCTCGATCTAGATCGGCGAACTGACTCGCCGACCACGTCTTATAACCCAAAGATTGGTACAGTCGATAGCAGAGGGGCAAGTCGGCATCAACTGATCTACCAAAGGCTGCAACTGCGTCTCGGGTGTCTCTAAGGCGTTGATTTAACCCTTCCGGGTGAAACGACTGTTCTTGTCCAAAAGAGTCGGTGATCAGATCCTCGGTGGCCCTTTCCTTTGACAGCCTCTTCTGCTCCCTCGACACCTCAACTCCGGTGGAACCTCGAATGGCGCGACCACTGACTGGCATCAGGACCGCGTTGTCATCGGCCCTCGTAATTACTTCATAGGGAGTCCAGACCGGACTTTTGTAGCCTGTTGAGAACGAACTCTCCTTCCAAAGGGCAGCCAGCCCACTACACAAGGCCCCTAGAGACTGTTTCAGTGATTCACTCATCTACACGCGACTCCTAGTCCTCCAACTAGTGATTATACTGCAAGGATCTGATTTTATTTTTCCTATTTCATCTAACTGCTTGTACCCGAAAATTGGTTCGGGTAACGGTCGCCAGATGCTATTTATGCGAAACGCAAGAGTTAAATGAAGTGGCCCCAAAAGCATAATTATTTCGATTGGCCATCCTATACAAAATCAATTGTTTCGATTGGCCATCCTATACAAAATCAGAGGAAAGAGCTCCTCGAAATCCAATTCGCTTTTCCGGATCTCGGTATTGAATCAGTTCGTAGTGCCCAATCATAAATCCTTGTGCTTCCCAGAATTTCAAAGCTTCTGGATTGTCTCGCCGGACATTTAAATCGATCCGGTCAACTCCCATGCTGTCGGTAATTTCTATGGCTGATTTTACCAAGAACGTCCCAATGCCCCTCCCGCGCCTAGAAGGAACAACGTAGAAGTCGTTTATCTTTGCGCTAGTGCCAGAGATGGCGAATGAAATAAATCCCACCGGGGATCCTCCGCTTAGCCCCCAAAATATCCTTGGTTCCGTGTTGGAAAGAGGAAATCGATCTGCGAAATACGAATCCCGACCATCAGATGTACATACCGTATCTGCATGTGGCATGATCTCCAGCCAGTACGCTTCAACGAGTGGACGGAATCGGTTCAGGTCGGTCGGAACTACTCGTTCGAAATTGATGCGTTCCATAAAAATCTCCCTTGGGGACTGTTTGCTTTAACTGACACAGGAAAATCGATTGAGAAGCCCGCTCAATAGTCACTCGAAAATGGGGTCCCTTGATGGAACCTCAGCTTCCAACCACCAGACGACCGCGTCCAGATTGAGCTCCTTCGTGCCTCCTCGATATTTTCGCCGTAGGTGACGACACTATTGTACGTTACCTGTGCAACACCTTCAGCAAGAAGACGCGCATCAAAGGCTGGAAGTGGAATCACCGCTTCTATGGGCATTGAAGGGACCGAAAGCGTGTCGGCGCGCTGGTAGATACGCCCAGACCTGCCAAACTCGAAGAAGTCCTCGGCGATGATTTCCTCCATTCTCGATACGTCAAAACGCGTTTCCGCTCGCCACAGTTCTTCTTCCAAGCGCTGTAGGAGTTGCCGATCTTCGGCCGTAAGTTCAGTCTCCATTATTTCCCTCTTAGTCTACGAAGTCATGGATCCTTTGATACACGCTCAACTTGGCCTGATCTAACTCTTGCCCATACTCCCGAAAAAACAATGGAATCCACTCATCACCTAGATTTCTGCGAATGGTGTTGTACGCGGCAACAAAGTCGAGATATCGATCTCCTATTCCTGCATAGCCCCAATCAATGTAGCCACTCAGGTGACCATTGAGGATCAGGACGTTGGGAAGGCAATAATCCCCGTGGGTGAACACTACATCTTCTGGCGACAGATCGTCTCGTATGCTTGCCAGTTCATCCCGCAGGACATTTCTAGTGCCGCCTTTGGGGATTTGACCATCCAGCACTCCTGAATCAATCAGGTCTGTCGCCCACGCAAAATAGCGTTCAAAGCGCCAATCCAGTGGGCACGAATCCACTGGAATTGCGTGAATCTCGCGAAGTCCATGAGCGAACATACGAATCAGATCTGGGGGATCTATCCTAGCGTCTTCGTGGACACCAGAGACGCCAGCGATTCGGGTCATCAGCAAATACTGAGTATTGTTTTCCTCGTGAAAGCAGACCACGCTAGGCACACTCAGTTTGTCGTGCAACCAAAACATGGCCGCTTTTTCGGCGCGAAGATCAGATTCTTGTGGCGCAGCGAACGCATCTCTGATTTTGAGGAACAAACCCTGCTTGCTCGGGTGAGTAAATGAGAATACATCGGCGCATGATTCAGTCCTGAGGTTGTCGCCATTTGAGGCAAAACCCTTCAGATGGGCTTGGACCGGATCTGGTAAATCTTGGACTATCAACGTCAACCTGCGTTCGAGAATTGCCTAAAATTCATTTCACATAACGTCTCCTGTTGCCGAACCCTCATAGCGGGTTGTCGGAGGCCGAGACGCCACAGGCACCGCAGCGCAAGCCCTGCTGTTATTCGCTGTCTCGCCTCTTCACAACGAGAAGAATGTGGCCACTCGCACCCAAGAGAGAGCGATCTCGATCGGTTCGGCTTATCATCTCGAGCATGATAGCCCGTTGTCGTGGATCCGACCAAATTTGATCAAAATTCTGCCAAAGCCACCCCACACCCTCAACGGCGACATGGTCCACGATCTGTAAATGCGCCTCCTCAGCTTCCCGTTCGATCTCATCCGGGTGATGGAGATAGGCATCAGTGAAGTATTTGGTATTGTCCTTGTTGGGACGGTGGACACCTGTTTCTAAGTCTTGCCGCACAATATCCAGATATTCCGGATCCGCAAATAAGCCACTTATGAAACCATCGAACATTGACCCAAACCTCGAAATATATGCCACATACCCGACACCGTTGGGTGAAAGCCAATCGGCGACTTTCCGCAGCACTAGGCTGCGCTCGTTTGCATCGGTGAGATGGTACATGGGTCCCAAAAGTAGGACTACATCATACTGCTGAGACTCAAGTTCGAGAGATCGTACATCGGCAGTTTCGATCCGAGTGAGCGGATTTGGCGCTTTCTCGTTGGTCGACACGGCCTCTTCAACGTGGTTAGGCATCAAATCAAACAAGGCGACCTTGTGCCCCTTCTCGGCAAGCCAGAACGCGTACGGTCCAGATCCTCCACCAACGTCTGCTATCGACAAACCAGTTTCATCCGGGAGAAATTGCTCTATGATCTGTTTAGTGCGGAGGAATTCTAGCTCGCCCCGGCCACTGAAGAGACGTTGGGTCTCGTTCTTTCTGTTGTAATAGGTCGCTATTCGATCCAATCAGCACCTCATACGGTGTTATAGACTGTGCGAGATCCCAGCACTCTCCAGCAATTCGGCTCCCATCTCGATTCCTCGATGTGGTAGGCGCATCAACTCGCCGTGGATATCAAAATCACGGGGAAATGAAGTCCTGACTCTTACTGTTTTTGCGAAACTGGCGTTGTAGTATTTTCCACAAGGGGTTCATTCCCCGTGGCTTGAACTGCTCGGGATCTTTGCCCTGTTCGACAGCTTGCCAATAATGCCAATCCATCTTGTGATCCGGTGCAATCTCATAATCTAACCCCGTCCATGACCCACCACCGCGAAAGGCGTAAAACGCCCAATGCCAACCTCGGCTGTTATAGATTTCTATTAGGTCGCTCAGGTAGGCCGCAGCGCCTTCGAGCCGGCGGTCGTACCAGAATTCTGAAGCTATGATTCGGTGAGAAGGTATCTCATAGCGCTCAGCAAACCGCTGCACCGCGTTGAGCTCCTCCGCAAGACGATCGCTAGTCCACGACTCTACAGGACCGTTCCACCACTTCGGAACTCGGTCTGGATAGGCGTACCGGCCCTTATTGACTCGATAAGTCACCATCTGCCACGGCCCGGGGTTGTGAAAAGCGTACAATACTTTGTCATCATCTACAGGGCGATTGAAGTCGAACGCTTGAGGAGCGGCATAGAACCAGCCATCGAGCATGATGGGCGTATCTGCATCTACTGAACGGATGGATTCGACCATCCGCTGGTTAAATCGGTTGAGGTCCGCTGGCGTATTCTGGATGCCCTGAAACCATTGGCTGAAATTCTCGTCCGGTTCTTCAAAACCGAATACCTTCTCTGGATGTGGTTCATTAAGAGGATTGTAAGCTACGATTGCAGGATGCTTTTCCAAACGCATTGCTAACTGACGCCAGAAATTGAAGGCTTGCTCATGGTAGCTTTCGTCGCGCCAGAGTCGGCCATCATCTTGGTTCTCATTTAGCTGCTTCCAGCGTACACCGGGCAAGCTAGCCATCGCAAGGACAACTTTGATACCATTGCTCTCGGCTTCATTGAGTGCCTCTATCAACAGGGCTAGATCGGTCTCATTGATTGCTGCGAAATTATCGGCGTTGCCGATTAGGAAGTCTCTATTATCGGCAGGCCATGCATCGGGTAAAATCCGAACATAATCCAGTCCCAGTTCACCTGCCGCCCTGTACCACTCAGGACGATGTCGCTCGTTTTGCTGATTAGCTCCCTTACGCTGCTTTTCCCAAAAGCCAATCTTGGGAACATCGGACATAACGCCGCTGGTGAAGCACAAAATAGATATTATTGAAACTATATATCTATAAATACCCCTTGTCCCCCTTCCTTATGACCGTTTCCGTTCCTGATAAGCATCTGTGCTCTATGGTTTCTTCCTGCGGGGACGCTGATGTCGTCGGAGTACTGGGATTCCGAGGGGAATCTGAAACTACATAATGCTTGCTATAAACTTCCTCAACTCGCCCCTTTCAAGAGATCCACACCGTCTTGTATTCAAAAAAAGGCTCCAGACCCATCTCTCCGTAGCGTCGGCCAATGCCGCTCTGCTTAAAACCACCCCAAGGTGTGCGATGGCTCAGCATACTGGCGCTATTAATGGCCACAACCCCCACTTCCAATCGCCGCACAAAGTACCGCTGTCGCTCAGCCTCTCGGGTCCAGAGCGAAACGAGCAGTCCGTAGTCCGTATCGTTGGCCAACGCCAGCGCCTCGTCGTCGCTAGCAAACGTCAGCACGGATACAACCGGCCCGAAAATTTCGTCGCGGCAAACCGGACCGGACTGATCTGCAAAGGCAAAAGCCGTGGGCTCAAAATAGCAACCCTTCGCGTACTCGTCTCCCGACGGACGTGCGCCACCAAACAGCAGAGACCCCTGTGCTTTGCCCATCTCGACGTAGCGCTCCACGCGCTCTACCGCCGCCCGGTCAATCAACATGCTAGGCCCTGCGGCCTGCGCCTTTTCCTTTAATAGAGCGATAAATTCGTCGCGCAGCGATTCGTGCAGCAAAACCCGACTTATTGCCGAGCACGCCTGCCCGGGAAAGGCCGATCTCACGGTCGCCGTCGCCGCCGCTTCGAGGTCGGCATCGGGCAAGACGATCTGCGCCGTTTTGTTGCCCAGATTTAGCTGCACTCGCTTGAGGTCTGCGGCGGCCGCGGCCATGATCTTTTTACCCGTCGCCGTGCTGCCGGTAAAACTGATCAGACGCGTAGCCGGGTGCGCGACGAGCGCCTGCCCCACCTCAGGCCCCTTGCCGCTGAGCGCGTTGACCACTCCGGCGGGGAAACCGGCTTCGTGGAATGCCTGCATAGTCTTGAGCGCCTGTGGTGCTTCCTGGTCGGGCGCTTTAAGCACGACCGTATTGCCGGCTACGAGGGCTGGCACGGCCGATAAAAGAGAGGCCAGCATCGGCCCGTTGAAGGGGGCAAAGATCGCGACGACGCCCAGCGGTTCCCTATATACGTAATTGGTGCCTTGGTCGCCGTGCTCAATAAGTGTGCCCGCTCCGTCGTCTAGTTTACCCACGTAGTAGTCGATGACGCGCTCTACCAGCGGCGGGATGCCCGGCCCCCCTTGGGGCTGGACCTTGGCGGCCGCCAGTTCGTCGGCCATGGCATAGAGCACCTCTTTCAGTTTGGCGAATAAAGCACGCTTGTGCTCAATGCCGCAGAACTTCCACTCGGCATAAAATGCTTCGCGCGCAGCAGCAGCGGCCCGATCCACGTCGGCCCGACTGGCATCGGCGACTTCGGCGACTAATGTGCCGTCCACGGGACTATACAGGGGATAGTAGCGCCCAGATGTTGGGGGACACATTTGGCCCCCGATCAGCAAATCACTTTTTTTCACACTCACTTTATCTTCCTCCTATTGAAACTCTACTTTTCTCACAACTTCACCGAGGAACCCATCTTGCCATCACCGCCGGCCCTGCCCAAAAATTACGACGCCCAGGCACACATGGTAACCCATCAGTTTTTACTCCATATTCATTTAACGCTCCATTCTCGTAAGTCATTGTTTTTACATTTAATACGGTCAATCTTCATCTTTCTTCAATCCTTTTATCTGCACCATGCAAGAGCGAGTGCAGTATCTAATACCTACTTCCAAATAGGACAGGATTTCAACTAGAAGCGGTTTCATAACCGTCTGAGTGTGATCATCATACAGGCGACATTGACAAAGGCTTGGTACATTTCAATATGATACTCCCATCGCACCACCAGCCGTCGAAAATTGCCCCACCATGCGAAGGTGCGCTCGACCTTCCATCGTCTCTTGTAGCGGCGCAAGGGGCGTCCATCTTGGGTGGGTGGTTTCTTCCGATTTTTCCGATGGGGGCAAATCAACTCAATGTCTCGTCGCGCCAATCGAGTCCGCAGCGGATCGGAATCGGCGGCCTTGTCGTAGATCAAGCGGGTCGGATTTTTCCGCGGTCGGCCCCGGCCGGGGCGCGGCACCGCGACCTGCTGCAAGGCCGGTTCAATCAACCCGACTTCGTGCTGGGACGCCGAGTCCAGGTAGTTTCCCAAAGGAAGACCCTGGCCGTCTGCCACCACCATCCACTGCGTACCCTTTCCGCGTTTGGTCGGGCCGACACAGGCCCCCCTTTTTTGGCCGGGGCAAAACTACCATCGGCAAACGTCTCCGCCCAGTCGAGTTGGCCTTGTTCATCCAGTTGGCCCAACAACGTCCGCCACGCCTTCAGCCAGATGCCCTGCTGTTCCCAACGGCGTAATCGACGCCAGCACGTACTCGGCGAGGGGTATCGCTCGGGCAGGTCTTTCCACCGCGCACCACTGCGTAACACCCACAAAATACCCTCAAACACCGGACGGTTGGCAATCGGTTTGGGACCGCCTTTGGGCGACGCTTTCGGTTCGGGTAACAACGGTGCTATATGCGCCCATTGGCTATCGGTCAATTCAGACGTATGGCGAGACATAATCTGGCCTCGTTGGGGCGAAGGAAAACGAGCCGAGCAAAAAAGAAAAAACACAACCCCCTATCAAGTTATGAAACCGCTTCTACACAAAATTTAAAAGAAGGTGGATAAGAAACTCATTAAACGGTTCTCTATCACTCAAAATTGCGGAATCAAAAACCCTACCACGTTGAAAAGGTCAAAAATATCCCTTGTCTCATCGGCCTTGATTTGGTCGCGAGGGCGATCTCATGGTGGGGCAAAGCGAACAGGGTATTTAAAATCCCTGTTGCGTTTAGAATTTTCTGTCAACCTTTCATTTTAGGGAAGTGCGGAATCAATGAAAATCAAAAAAAGGCTGATTCCTCACCTCGGTTTGTTTCTTAACTTTCTGTCAACCCTTCATTTTAGAATTTGAGGAATCAACGAAAAATAGAGAAAATCGTCTTGCTACTGATTCTGCCAATTACAAGGCGTTTTTATCCCTGTTTTGGTGAGGAATCAGAGAAAATCTGATCTTGGTGAAGAATCAGAGAAAATCTGATCTTGGTGAAGAATCAGAGAAAATCTGATCTTAGTGAGGAATCAATGAAAATCTGATCTTAGTGAGGAATCAATGAAAATCTGATCTTAGTGAGGAATCAGAGAAAATCTGATTTTGGTTGATTCCTTAATCAAATTTTCTCTGGTTCCTCTCGAAACTTCTCAATAGCCATTATCGGAGTCAGAGCCTGTTAGACAAGACATGATCGGCTGCTGACTCGCTTGCCGCCGATGATGATTTCTGCCGATGGAGCTTGCACGACCTCGGCCAACTTTTCGATCTGGCGTCCTTGCTTGTCGTACAGGATGGCCTGGTGTGTAGTTCACGACAAAGCCAGTCGTCGTTCCAAGTCCCATGACGCGATCCGGCAACTGCGATAACGCCTGTTCGATAAACGTTTCCGGGTCGGAGCCTTCCTCAAAGTGGAGGGCTAGTTTTTTTCTCCACTTAGGGCGAAGATAGCCAAGGAGCACGTAGGCCGACCTCTGTTCGTGGTACGCACGACTCCGTAGGGCTTGAACGCGGCTCTCCACGCGGCCTCCTGAGCAGCAAACGTAGCGTCAATGGCTGCCTCTACAATTTCCGTCGTAACCTGCAAACCCTGAGCTAGCCTTTCCCGGAGATTCCATGCTAAGCGCAAATCCCCTTCGCGTATCCGATCAATCCGGGATAAGCCTTTGCTGAGTTTGTCCTGAGCGTACCCCATGCCTCGGGCCAGTTCGCTTCGCTTTATCTCCAATTCGGCCAAGCGCGTCTGAATAAGCTGATCTAGGGTCATGCCCTCGCTCCCTGTCCTTGAAGGTGAGAAGGATTCTTTGAGCTTACCCGACAGACTGCAACAAAGTCAAGGGGTTACTGCTCAAACGGTTTCTCAGCTTCAAACTCCCGAACAAAGGCCAATGCGTCTTTATGGCGCAACATCCAGACTCCTTACTCCTTAGACAGTTTTTCTTCCTATCACAACTTTCCCCCTTACCTTACCAGCTTACTGGATTGGATTTTCCACTACCAGCGCATCCGGGGCAAGTTAAGACAAGTCTCTTTCGATTCAAAAGAATCTCCTCAGAGATTAATAACTTCGCACTACCTCCCCCTTCTCCCGTAAGTCTAATAGTCATAACCAAATCTGAATCAAGGTTTTGGTGGCGTACAACTACTCGAACAGAGCTAACTTCATCCCCGTTTGCGGTAAAAGAATCTTTCTCCCCCGCATCAAGAGTAAATTGTTTTTCGCCATTCCCAAAGACTTCAAAACCGTCTATATCTGTCGAATTTTCAACCGATATAACGGTTAGACCCAAAGCCTGTCCTATTTGGTCGCAAGAAGAAAGAAGAAGAAGGAAAAGGAAAGGAACTATATACGTTCTCATAGCACCCATCCTTTCTTACAAAGACCCTATAACTACAAGATACGTCTCTGCTCCTCTTTCTGGAACAAGATTCCTACCTACATCTTGAATCAAAAGAAACCCGTCCGCGATAGAGACTACCGGAGTATTCCATTCTTCCCATTCTTCTCTTACCGCTACTTGATAAATGAGAAGATAGTCTAACGGAATATAAACCGATACATCATTCCCCGTAGCAGGATTATTTCCTGTTACCTTAAGATGGAGAGAATGGAAAGAAGTAGGTGATATTCGACTATCTTCTATGACGATATAATTATCTTCGTCATAAAGAGAAGCAGTCAATCGTCGTTCAATAATAAAAATCTCTCCCGACGAACCTTTTTCTCCTTGTTCTCCCTGTAGCCCCCTTTCTCCTTGTGGCCCCATAGGACCTTCACAAGCGACAACACTAAAAAATACTATTCCTAAAACGCTAGCGAATCTCGATAGCATAATCCTATTTCCCTTGTTGAGATGGACAGGAATGGCCCCCGAAAGGGCGGTTTCTTGCCGGGGAAAGGCTGTTACCTCTCCCCGGCTTACCTCTTATCACTTGGTCGAAACCTTTACAGGCTCCATTTTAGTGGAAATGGACTTCTGCTTGCCGTCCTCACCTAAGAAGGTCAAGACCGCATAGATTTCCGCTGTTCCGTCCAAAGAGGTCGATTCTTTCAGATGGACGTTGATAGACGTGGAATCAAACTTGAACATAGCTCCACTGAGATAGTCAACAGCCCATCCAACCAACGCCCCGGTAAAGCATTTAGCCAGAAGGACTTTACAATCCCTCCATTCTTTATCGTTGCGGTTGCGGGGCTGTACCCCTCACGGCTGACGATTACGGTATAGGTTTTACCCCTGCGTAAATCTATACTCATAGGGGTATTTCCCTCAGCGACAACGTTCCCATTAGGAGCTTTTATCTTAACGGAAGCGTCTCCCGGATGGGAATTTATCGTAATCTCGTCGGCTGTCCCTGAAAAAATTGTAGCACAGCCGACCAATGTTATAAAAACAGATGCTACGGCAATTCGGAATACATAGGTGATTACGGGCGTGATCTTCCCCTTAGTCAGCATGACTATTCCCCTTCATTGAAGATGAACAAGAATGGCCCCCGAAAGGGCCGGGCCTTGTCTACATCCTCATGGAGAGAGAAGTCCAGGCCCTGCTTATTATCCAATCAACAGACTAAGCCCCAAGCACACCAAGCCCCCGACAGTCGTAACCAGAGCCTTAAAAGGTTCTGCCGTCGGGGGCCTTCTCCGTCACTCTCCTAAGCCTAATCGCTTAGAAACCTCGCTGAATAAATACCCCTCTAAGGTGCCGCGCGATTTGCAATCAAAGTAATAACACGTGAGTTCGGGTTAAGGTGAGGGCATCCTTTTTGGCTAAACTTAGGTTTGCAC
>JAPPEF010000300.1 GCA_028875335.1 Gemmatimonadota bacterium | reverse complement strand
CGTAGCGGAGGGCATTGCCGACGTTGAGGTAGCGATATCCCCAGCGAATTTTCTCTTGAATCTGGTCTACTTCCGCCAGCGTAGTGCCCGCGGCGATTCCCGTGTCCGCTAGCTGTTGCGGCACGTCGCGCATGATTTCCCGCACTTGCTGCGACTCGGTATTGGTGATCGTCCCCACGGTCGCCGACAGGTCCAATGGCCCAACGAAAAGCACGTCAACGCCGGGCACGCGCTTGATTTCGTCCAAGTTGTCGTAGGCCCGCTGGCTTTCGATTTGGAGGACGACCAGCGTCTCCTCATTGGCGGTTTTGATGACCTCGTTCCAGTCCGCGCCCGCGATTTGGGTCCACATGGGTGAGAGACCGCGCCGGCCTTCGGGTGCGTAGCGGGCGGCCTCGACCGCAGCGGCTGCTTCTTCGGCCGTATCGACTTGGGGCACCATTACTGCGACTGCGCCCGCGTCGTACGCCTTCTTGATCAGTGCGGGATCATTCCACGCGACGCGCACCATGGGCGCGACGCCGCGCATCCGCGCCAGCACCAAGATCGAGTCGAGCGCTTCGGTGGCGAAGGGCATGTGCTCGGTGTCGGCCCAGATAAAATCGGGACCGGTGGAAATGATCAACCCGGCTACGTGTGGGGTGGGAGCCGACAGGCTGGTGCCAAAGAGGATTTCGCCGCTGCGCAAACGCTCTTTTAGATTGTTGGGATACATGGATAGCTCCGTTGGATTTAACCGTACAGTGAATAGAAGATGAGGCCGCCGAGTAGGATGCGATAGGCGGCAAACGAGTAGGTGCCGTGGCGCTGGAGAAAGCGGAGGAGGAAGCCGATGGATAGGTAGCCGCTGACGGCGGCAGCGAGGATTCCCAGCCCCAAACTCAGCAGCCCAGCGCTGCCTAGGCCTCCTTCGAGCAGGGCAAATAGTTGTAGGAGGCCGCTTGCGCCAATAGCTGGCAGGCCGAGCAAAAAGGAGAAGCGGGCGGCATCGGCGCGCTGGAGGCCGACAAAAAGCCCGCCCATGATAGTTGAGCCAGACCGCGAACACCCGGGAATTAGGGCGAGAGCTTGGCACAGGCCGATGAACTGGATCGACCAGAAGCCGAGATCCTGCATGGTGCGCTCGCGCCGCCCTACGCGCTCGGCCAGTATTAAAAACAGCGCGAGGACGATCAAGCTCGCGGCGATGAGGGGGAGTTGGCGGGCCTCGGTCTCGATAAAGTCGCGTCCTCCGAGGCCGAGCACGGCAATGGGCACGGTGCCCACGGCGATAGACCACGCCATGCGACAGTCTGGGTTGTAGTTGAAGCTGCGATGCACCACCCCTTGCAGCGCGGCGACGACCAGCCTTTTGACATCGGCGGTGAAGTACGCGAATACAGCCGCGAGCGTCCCCAGTTGGATCACCGCGGAAAATGCCGCACCTGGATCGTCCCAGCCAAGAAAATGAGGCACTACTCGCAGGTGAGCTGTACTGCTGATAGGCAGGAATTCGGTCAGACCTTGGACTAGGCCTAAAATGAGTGCTTGTAGCCAGTGCATGGGGGGATTAAGCTAACCGTCGCCGCCCGCCCCGACAAGGACAGCGTGCCCCTTGACAAAAACGCGGGCCGGTGTGCAGAATACCCCCTGATTTTCACCGACAACCAACAACAAGGAGACCTCATGCCCGTTACCATTAAAGACGTCCAAACCATTCTCACCCAACCGGCCGGATCTCGCTTGGTCATCGTCAAAATTGTAACGTCGGACGATGGCCTGTACGGCCTCGGTTGTGCGACCTTTACCCAGCGCTTCCACGCCGTGCATACGGCCATCGAGCAGCATTTCAAGCCCTTCCTCATTGGCCGCGACGTGGACCGGATTGAGGAGACTTGGCAGATGTTGATGGTCAGCGGCTATTGGCGCAACGGCCCGGTGCTCAACAACGCCATCTCTGGCGTCGATCAGGCACTGTGGGACATCAAGGGCAAGCGGGCGGGGATGCCGGTGTACCAATTACTGGGCGGCAAGTGCCGCGAGGGAGCTGCGGTGTACGGCCACGCGGGCGGCGATACGCCCGAGGCCGTCGTCGATAGCATCCGTCAGTTCCAGGAGCAAGGCTATCGCTACATCCGCTGCCAGATGGGCGGTTACGGCGGCAAGGCATCGACCTTGGTCAAGCCCGAGGGCGCGCCCGAAGGCGCGTATTACAACCGCAAAGAGTACATGCTGAACCACCTGCGGATGTTTGCGCACATCCGCGCAGAACTGGGCTTTGAGGTGGAACTGCTGCACGACATTCACGAGCGGCTGCACCCAATTGAGGCGGTGGGCTTTGCCAAGGACGTGGAGGAGTTCAAGCTGTTCTTCTTGGAGGACGCGCTCGCGCCCGAAGACATCGAGTGGTTTCGCCACATCCGCCAGCAGTGCGCGACGCCGCAGGCTATGGGCGAGTTGTTCAACCATCCGCACGAGTGGACGCCGCTCATTGAGGGGCGATTAATTGACTTCATGCGCATGCACGTGAGCCAGATGGGTGGGATCACGCCGGCGCGCAATGTGGCGGCCTTCGGGCAGATGTACGGGGTGCGCACGGCTTGGCACGGCCCGGGCGACACCTCGCCGGTGGGGCACGCGGCCAACCTGCACTTGGACTTGTGGGCACCTAATTTTGGGATACAGGAATGGTGTCGGTTCGCAGAGCACGTGTACGAAATGTTTCCGGGGCTGCCCGAGGTGCGCAACGGGTATATGTATCCGAGCGACGGGCCGGGATTGGGGATCGACATCGACGAGGACTTGGCGGCTAAGTACCCTTGTGAAGACGAGGTCATTGGGTGGACGCAGACGCGCTTGCCCGACGGCAGCCCGGCGCGGCCCTAAGAAGCGCAAAAGTATCCGCAGATGAACGCAGATAAATGCAGATGTGAGATGACGTTGATTGGAGTGCACCTATGTTAAGGCGGCTGCTAAGATGAAAATCCTAGTTTCCAATCTCGGCAGCACCTCATTTAAGTACAAGGTCTTTTCCATGCCCGAGGAGGTGGTTTTGGCGCGGGGCGGCATGGATCGGATTGGGGGCCAAGGATCGGTGCATACCTTTGAGATAGGTGGAGCCGACGAGGTTGAGCGGGCCGTGGACCTGCCCGACCACGCCAGCGCGATTGACGAGGCGCTTGCGCGTTTGGCCGAGGGCGGGGTGTTGGCTTCTGTGGAGGAGTTGGACGCCGTGGGGTTTAAGGCTGTCCACGCGCGCGCTATTTCCGGGGTGGTAGAACTCGACGAGGATGTCGTCGGGCGGATGGAGGACTTTTATCCGCTGGCTCCGGCGCACAATCCCGCGTACGTGGCGGCGATCCGGCAGTTTGCGCGGGTGGCCCCTAAGGCGCGGCGGGTTGGGTGCTTTGAGACGGCATTCCACGGAGCGATGCCGCAGCGGCGCAAAATGTACGCGGTGCCCTACGCTTGGTATGAACAGTACGGCATCCAGCGCTACGGCTTCCACGGGGCCAGCCACCGCTACGCCGCAGAGAAAGTCGCGGAATTGGCAGGGCGTGCCGACATCAAACACGTCAACATGCACTTGGGTGGGTCTTCGTCGCTGTGCGCGGTAAAGGACGGGGTCTCGCAGGGAGCGTCGCATGGACTAAGCCCGCAGGGCGGCCTGCCGCAGAACAACCGCATCGGCGACTTAGATCCGTATGCGCTGGACTTGGTTATGCGCAACGAAGGCCGATCGTGGGACGAGGTGTTGGCGCAGTGCGCTAACGAGGGCGGCCTCGTGGGGCTTTGCGGGTACAGCGATATGCGCGACATTGAAGCGAGTGCGGCAAGCGGAGACGAGCGCTGTGCTTTGGCTATAGCCGTGTTGGCGACGTCGACGCGCGACTGGCTGGGGGCTTTTGTAGTGGAGATGGGTGGGCTGGACGCGATCAGCTTTACCGGCGGCATTGGCGAGTACTCGGTTGCCGTGAGAAGCCAGATTCTGCGCGACTTGGAATTTTTGGGGGTGGTGATGGATGCGGCTAAGAATGAGAGCGTGCAAGGCGAGGGCAGCTTGCACGCCGCGTCGAGCCGAGTGCCCATTTACGTGCTGCGCACTGATGAGGAATTGGTGGTGGCGCGGCAGACCTGTGAGTTTTTGAGGCCATGAATATACCAACGATATTCGAAATCTGTCTGCCGGAATCGGGACCGCGAAGTACTGGCGAGACTTCTCAGGCATTCTCGCCGGATGCTGATGACGCTGCGCGTCCTCTTGACGGCAGCACGGACAGAGCAGATTATCTCGTGAAGCTGGATTCGCAACATGACTGCGCACAACACCAGCTATGTCGGAGAGGACAGATAACATGAGAATCGATCCGGAGATCAGCGGCGTGAGTGTCGTCTTGCTCGGGGATTTCAATCCGGCGATCTTCACGCCGGCTTGGTTCGCGCTGCACGACCTCTTGCCGGAGAGTGTCGCAGATGGAGCCGATTTGCGGGTCGCCCACCAGCAGGTGACAGAATTTGCTGCTGACTGGCTTCTCCTGCAGGTCACGGTTGATAAATTTTCCGTCGAAACATTGCAGGCACCTCACATTCGCCTGCGAGATCTCGTCTCACGGATATTCAAGGAACATCTGCTCCATACGCCTCTCAGGGCGTTCGGAATTAACCGTAATGTTCATTTTCGGGTGAAAAGTTTGGCTGAACGGGATCGAATCGGCAGAGCGCTGGCACCGGTGGAGCCGTGGGGGGCTTGGGGACAGGACCTTGGGTTAGATGGAAAGCATGGGGGGATGACATCGCTGACGATGTCGCAAGTCTCCCCCCAAGGAAGGCCAACGGGCGGTCAAATCAACGTCACGGTAGAGCCGTCCAACCGGATTGGCAAGGGGCGAACTGGGGTTTACGTCAGGATCAACGATCACTATGCCATCGACAATGCCGAGTTGGGAAGCGCTGAGCGCTTGATGGAACTTTTCGAGGACAACTTCGATACGTCACTTGAGCGTAGCAACGGTATCATTGATCACATCATGTCCTTAGCAAAGACAAAGGAGGACTAGTTCATGTTACAGGCCGTTCAACCCATATTGGCGCACATATTGGCAGAACATGCCAATCCGGGTGAAAGGATCAGCGATTTCGGTGAGAATGTTGTGCAGAAGGAGCCCCTCGTTCAGAACGAAGATCAGGCTATTACCTTGGTGTTAGAGCAGGGAGCGGAATCTCCGACTACAAGTGCACGCGACCAACAAAAAGAAAAAGGGTCTCTGTCGGTGTTTGCCGGTCGTGAACAGGACGGCAATGTTCTTTCCCGGGTTTTAGACTTTCCGCGGTTACCAGTACGCCAGTCGCCGTCTGTGACTATTCACGCCCTACAAGAGTGGGAAGGCTATGTCACTGAGATAAACGGTACAGAATTCACCGCAAGACTGATCGACCTGACGGCAAAGGCGACTTATGCGGAGGAAGAAGCGAATATCCCCCTAGACAAAATATCAGAAGCCGACGCTGCCAAAATACAGGTCGGGAGCATCTTTCGCTGGGTAATCGGGTACAGGCGGCCCGAGGGTGGGAGGAAGAAGCCAATTTCCCGTATCGTGTTCCGCGATCTTCCAGCGATTACCAAGACCGACCTACAGGATGGCGAGGAATGGGCGCGTAAAATCATGGTGGCTTTCAAGCAGTGACAAAAGCCGAAGGAGCGGAAAATCCACCAAGTCCAGAAGAGTTCGAGGTCACACTGATCGGGCCCGGTTATGGGGAGAGCCTCGTCCTGCATATTGGTGATGGGAGTTGGGTGATCGTCGATTCCTGCATTGACGATGAAGGAAACCCACACGCCTTGAAGTATCTCGAAAGCATCGGCGTCAACCCGGCGCAGGTGGTCGATCTGGTTGTGGCGACTCACTGGCACGACGATCACATTCGTGGGATGGCGAAGATGGTCGAAGTCTGTAGTAATGCCAAATTCTGCTGCGCTAGTACACTCCTCAAGGGAGAGTTTCTCGCGGCTGTCGGAGCTTTGGAAGGTCACCACCTTTCTGTTGAAGGTTCTGGCGTTCGGGAAATTCACAGTGTATTCACCCTGCTTGAGTCTAGGGCGTCACAACCTACGTTCGCTCTGGGCAATCAACTTATCCATGTCCAGGGTAAGTGTGAAATCAGGTCATTGTCGCCTAGTAGTGCTGACTTTCAGGATTTCCTGAAATCTGTTGGTAATCTGTTCCCTAGAGAAGGCCAGACAAAGACACGGATTCCAACACTATCTCCTAACAGAGTGGCTGTCGTGCTCTGGATAGCATTCGAAGAGGGGGCGGTACTGCTAGGCTCGGACCTCGAAAAGCGCGGTTGGATAGAAATTCTTCAGAAGCAGGCGCAGTCGAGCGGCCAAGCATCGGTATTCAAGGTTCCACACCACGGATCGGCGAATGCCCATGAACCGGGTGTGTGGCAGCGGATGCTGACGCTCGACCCCTTCGCGGTGCTTGCGCCTTGGCAAAAATGCGGCCGTAGCCTGCCGACTCGAAACGACACACAGCGCATTCTTGCTTGTACATCAAACGCTTATATCACTGCGCGTATCGGGCCGTCTAGGTCAACTCGATCCGATAAGGGGATGGTTCACAGGACTATTCGCGAATCCGGCATCAACCTTCGTTCCGTTTCGATGGCGTTCAGCGCGATTCGACTGCGGCGCCCGCTCGGCTCGCAGGGGCAATGGAATATCAAAACCTTTGGTTCGGCCTGTGGTCTCGACGACTTAGTCGAGTGAGCCATAGTCCATCGCCCCAAACAGTAATCGAAGCAGTGATTCGCTATCCATGCAGACAAGGGAAGCCCTGATGGAGAGTGTGCTCCCAAGCGCAGGCTGCTACAGATCGAACACGAAAATGAGAAGGATGAAGCCCATGTTCGGAACCATTCGCAACCCGTCCGGCGAAGTGCTGGACTACACTTTTCACGCTGGCACGGAGGGATCGCGGCACATTGCCGTCTTGGGGCACGGCGTGACCGGCAACAAGGACCGCCCCTTTGTCGTAGCGCTCGCCGAGGGGCTAGCGACCGCAGGCATCCACGCGCTGCGCTTTTCCTTTGCCGGCAACGGCGCGTCCGAAGGCCGCTTTGCCGACGCGACGATTTCCAAAGAAGTCGAGGATCTCGGCGCGGTACTCAGCGCCTTGGACGGCTACTCAGTCTGCTATGTTGGCCACAGCATGGGGGGGGCAGTCGGCGTTTTGCGCACCAGCCGCGACGAGCGCATCCGCCTGCTCGTCTCCTTGGCGGGCATGGTGCATACGCACGCCTTTGCCGAGCACGAGTTCGGCGAGGAGGTGCCCGACGAGGGCTGCATGTGGGAAGAGCCTGACTGCCCGCTCTCGCAAGCCTACATGGACGACATGGCTCAGATCGACACCGTGGTTCGACGCGGGGCCGAGATTGTAGTGCCTTGGCTGTTGGTGCACGGCAGCGAGGACGACGTGGTACCGATTGATGACTCGCACGACATTCTTGCCCAAGCCAGCGGCAATGCCGAACTCGTCGTCATCGACGGAGCCGACCACGTCTTTAGTGAGCACGCACAGGTCATGGTCGAAAAGGTCGTCGGTTGGCTACAAGGCTTCGACCTGAGCTCAGCCGAAGGGCAGTGGGCATAAGCATCCCGGCCGGTCACAGCCTACCAGAGACCGCGCTCAACTCCTATCTTTAAAGGAGTACGCCCGGCAATCCCGCCGGCCATACGCGCTCTGAAGCCATGCAAAAGAAAACGCCGAGTCGCCTGAGCACTCGCCAGCAACGGACCTTGCTGGCCGTGGTGGCCTTGGGCGTCTTCATGGTCGCCGATACGCTCTATTTGCTGACCAATCGGCTGGCCGACGCCCTCGATTTCTCCTACTTCGCCGTTACCGACATTTCCCTGCCTAAATTTTATCAAGGCATGGTGCTGTCGCATACGGGCGTCGGTTTGGTGCTGGTGGTACTGGCGATGGGCTTTGTGGCTTGGCACCTACCGTCGGTGTGGCGCAAAAGCCGCAAGCGGGCCATCCTCACCGGCATCGCCACGCTGACGCTAGGCATCGTACTGGCCATCAGCGGGCTGTTCATCCTCAGCGCGGCGAGCAATCGGGGCAACCCGGTGGCGTACTGGAGCCATGTGGCCGCGGCGGTTTTAGTTCCTCTCTTTTATTTAGCGCACCGTCGCCTCTCGCTGTGGAAGCCCTCGGCGCGGAGCTATCGCGTCGTGCCTATAGCGGTGGTTGGGCTGTTGGCGCTAGCCGTGGTGCTACATGGGCTGACCTATAGCGGCGAGCAGTACACGCAGGCGGCCGAGCAGGCATTTGCCGCTGGCAAGCACACCGGTCCAGGTTCCAAGGCGCGAGAGGTCGCTGACTTTGCACCAGACGACTTTGTCCCCGCCAATTTCGTCCCTGCTGAAAGTCCCTTTTTCCCAGCGGCTACTACGACTACGACCGGCGATGTGCTGCCTTCGCGGATCATCACGCGCGGCGATCTTTCGCAGCCAGAAAAACTCGCCGGAGACATTGATGAGTACGGTTTTGTAGTCAACGAGCCGATTGGCTCGGAGACTTGCGCCCGCTGCCACGCGGCCATCGTCGAACAGTGGGCGACGTCGGCGCACCGCTTTGCCTCGTTCAACAATCCCTTCTACGAGGCGACGATCAACCACATGCGCAGCAACTCGACCGAGAGCAATGCGGAGGTTGACGCGCATATCGCCTATTACAAGGACTTGGCGGGCGAGGAGGCCAAAATTAAGTCCAAGTGGTGTTCGGGTTGCCACGATCCGGCGCTGATGCTGGCGGGTAAAATGACCGAGGAGATCGACCGCGCCTCGCCACAAGCCCAAGCCGGTCTGACCTGCCTGGGCTGCCACGCCATCGACGAAATTCACGACCAGACCGGCAACGGCAACTACAACATCGCCGACGAACAGGAGGATCCCTACCTGTTCGCCGAGGCCAAAGAAGGCGTTGGCCGCTTCGTGCACGACACCGCGCTAAAGGCGCGGCCCATCGTCCACAAGAAGCAAATGCTCAAGCCCTTCTTCCGCACCTCTGAGTTTTGCGCCACCTGCCACAAGGTCAGTCTCGATTCGCGCGTCAATGGCTACCGCTGGCTACGCGGACAAAATGAGTTCGACAATTGGCACGACAGCGGCGTGGCGCTCAACGCCTCTAGAACCTTCTACTTGCCTGCTGTCAAGCGGGTCTGCCAGGATTGCCACATGCCGCTCGAGGAAGCAGTCGCTGGCGATGTGTCGGCGCGGGATGGGTACGTCAAGTCGCACCGCTTTTTGGCGGTCAACACGGCCCTGCCCTTCATCCGCGGCGACGAGGAGACTATCGCGCGGATTGAGGAATTTCTACAAGACGAAAAACTCAGCGTCGATGTGTTTGCGCTGCATCACCAAGAAGAAGCGCACTACGCGCTGGATAAGAGCCAGCCGGCGCTGGTGCGCGGCGGCGAGTACACATTCGACGTGGTGGTGCGCAACAAGGGCGTCGGGCACACCTTCCCGGGCGGGACTAACGATTCCAACGAGGGCTGGCTAGAGGTCTCGGTGGTGGGCGACGACGACGCGGTGCTAGCTTTGAGCGGGGCGGTGCAAGACGACGGGCATGTCGATACAGGGGCGCACTTTTACAAGGCACTTATGGTGGATGCAAAAGGCCAAGCCATCCACCGGCGCAACGCGCAGGACATCGTCACTGCCGTGTACGTGCGCACCATTGGTCCGGGTACGGCGGACGTCGCTCACTACAGCTTTGAGGTGCCCGAGGACTACTCGGGGCGCAAGCTGACGCTGCGGGCGCGGCTGCTGTGGCGCAAGTTCGACCGCGCTTATACGGAATTTGCCTTTAACAACAACCGCCAGGGCTTCCGTCGCTTCGACCAAGTGCCGGATTTGCCGGTAACTGAGATCGCTCGCAGCGAGGTGGAGTTGGTGGTGGGAGAATCGTCCGCGCCGCGTGCGCCGGATGCGGGCGACTGGATGCGCTTCAATGACTATGGGATTGGCTTACTGCTTCAAGACGATACCCAAGGGGCCGCACGGGCTTTTGCGACGGTGGAACAGTTAGCGCCGGAGCGCTTGGATGGTTGCCGCAACTTGGCCAAGGTTGCCGTGCGCGACGGCCACTTGGAGCGGGCCTACGAGCATTTGGAGGACTGCGAGTCGTTAGTTAGCGGAGATGGACAGACGGCTTGGGTGTGGGGCGTGGTGTTGCAGGAGGATGGCCGCTACGAGGCTGCGGCGCAGGCGTATCGCCGAGTGTTGCGCGACTTTCCCGAGGATCGGGCGACGTGGCGCAACTTGGGCCGGGTGCTTTACCTCGACGGCCGCTTTGAGGAGGCTTTGGAGGCTCTCGACGGCGTGTTGGCCATTGACCCGGAAGACCGCGTCGCTCACTACCACCGGATGCTTTCGCTGCGCGCCCTTGGCCGCGAGGATGAGGCCCTCATCGCCGAGCAGGCTTACCAGTACTACCAGATCGACGAGTCGGCGCAAGAGCTGACGCGCCGCTACCGGCTAGCGCATCCACACGACAACCGCGAGGCGCTCAAAATTCACGTTCATCCGTTGGGGGAGGATGGTTGAGGGCGCACGTGGAGAATTTCTTCCATGCCTAGTGCCCGCACTTGGTCGGCTTCTAGGGTGAGGACAGCGTGGTTGGGAAACTCCACCTCGTACGCGGCCCCTTCGCCGTGAATGAGGACCACGACTCCGACGTCGCCGGCGATCAGTTCGGCTTCGGGTTGATCGACTGTCAGGACGGCCCGTCGGTGTTCGGCTAGGGGTTCATATAGGGGTTCGGCTAAGGTATTCATGGACTAACTCCTTTGTGGAATGGCTGTTACAAAGCGCAGCGCGGTCTCGCTGTGGCCGATGAACCACACGGTGCGAAGATGAAACAGGCCGTATGATGGTGTGTCAATATATCCAAGGATAATGTATTTGGTGCCGTGTTCAGTTGCAATGCGTTCGGCAAGCGGTTGCGTCCTGACGATGACTAACAGACCTCTGCGTAAATCCTCGACGTTGTGGTCGTCATAGCCCAGTATGGCGAATAGACCGCTCTTGCTGTCGTCGTGCAATAGATAGTTCAATTTTGCATCGGCTATGTAGGCTGTGCTGCGATTCATGTCGAGCTAATCCGATTGCATTCTTTTAAGGTGTCGGTTACTCTAGCAAACACCTGTGTATCAACCTTTCACACTGCTAAGGCTTAATGGGAAGAGATATGACGAGGAAGTACGTAATAGGCGCAAATTTTATGCCAATATTTCACAGTATTATCTGGCGGCTCTTGGTCATCGCATTGATGTTGGCCGCCTGCGGCCCGGAAGAGCCTTCGGAACCGGCTCCGAAGCCTGAGTACACTAAAGCACCGACCGCCGACTATGCGGTGGGGCGCGGGCGGAAAGAGGCTCCTGCGGTGCGCTTTGTCGATGTGACGCAAGAGGCTGGTCTTGAATTCAAGCATGAGACCGGGGCGCGCGGCGACAAGTGGATGCCGGAAACTATGGGCAGCGGCTGTGCGCTTTTTGATTACGATGGCGATGGCTGGCTGGATGTGCTCTTGGTCAACAGCGAAGGCTGGGGCGGCGAAAAGGCTCCCGGCAAGCTCTACCGCAACCTCGGCAACGGCACCTTTGATGACGCAACGGAACGCGCGGGTCTAGACTTCTCGGTCTATGGCATGGGCGCGACGATTGCCGATTACGACGCTGATGGCGACCCGGATATCTACCTGACGACCTTGGGGCCGAACCTGCTCTTGCGCAACGACGCGGGTCGCTTTGTCGATGTGGCGCGGGAAGCGGGCGTGGCAGGCGCGGTCTGGCGGGATGATGCGGGCAACGAAAATCCCGAGTGGTCCACGGGCGCGGCCTGGGTCGATGTGGATGGCGACGGCTGGCTGGATCTGTTGGTCACCAACTACGTGCATTGGTCGCCCAGCACCGACATATACACTACGCAAGATGGCAAGGGAAAGTCCTACGCTACGCCACAGCAGTACCCCGGCTCGACGCCGAGGCTCTACCGCAACTTAGGCGAGGGCCGCTTCGAGGAAATAACCGAAGAAGCCGGTCTGCTATTGCCCGAGGGCAAGTCCATGGGCGTGGCCATGACCGACTTTGAAGACGACGGGCGCATCGACTTGGTGGTCACCAACGACACCCAGCCCAATTTCCTGTTGCAAAACTTAGGTGGGGGTCGCTTTGCGGAGCGGGGTCTCGCCGCGGGCATCGGCTACGACGAGACCGGGAGGGCGCGAGCGGGGATGGGCGTAGATATTACCTCGGTCGCCAACGACGGCGTGCTCTCCATTGCCATTGGCAACTTCAGCCGCGAGGCGCTCTCGCTCTACAGCCAAGCTGGAAGTGAGGTCTTCGTCGATGCTGCGGGCAAAGCTAGACTGATGCAGGCGACGCTGCAGCCGCTGACCTTTGGGCTGCGCTTTTTCGACTACGATCTCGACGGGTACCAAGACCTGATCTTGGCCAATGGGCACATTGAGCCAGAGATCAACTCGACGCAGAAGGAGATCGAGTACCGTCAACCACCGCAGTTGTTTTGGAATACCGGCGACGGGCGGATGGTCGAGGTGTCGGAGCAGACAGGTGGGCCGTTCCTCAAGCCAGTGGTGGCGCGAGGGTTGTCCGTCGGCGATATCGATGCAGACGGCGACTTGGACGTGCTGCTGACGACCAATGGCGGCCCGGCCTATCTATTGCGCAACGAGGGGCCAACCGGTCGCGTGGTGGAGCTCAACCTGACGGGCAAGGCACCTAATCGGGACGCTATTGGCGCGAAGGTGACTGCGCAGGTGGGCGAACAGGAGCAGGTGTTCATGGTCCGCACGGGGTCTTCCTATTTGAGCCACAGTCCGATGAGCCTGACCGTTGGTTTGGGAACCGTCGAGCAGATCGACCGCTTGGAGATTCGCTGGCCGGATGGGACGGTGGAAGCTCTTGGACAGCTCGCGGCCGGGGCGCGTTATGAAATCGCGCAGGGTGAGGGGATTGTGGGGGAGATGGCCTTTGTGCAGTAAGCTATTTCAACCGATCAAGCGGCCTTTTTGGTCGTGGCTGACCTTGTCGGGATCGTGCGGGCCGGAGCGGGCGCGCTTGGCCTCTCCTTGTTTGTAGCGGTGGCGCATTTCCGTTTGCCGCCATTGCAAAAAACTGCGTTCCTGCGCGTCGCGGTTGCGCGCCGAAGGTAGAGCCGGGATTTCGATGGTGGCGTAAGTTATTTCGTTCACCCGGCGCGACAGAGCGACGATTTCTCCTTTGCTGATGACCAAGGTGACTCCGACGTTGGCCTCGACAATGGCGACGCCGTTTTCGCGCGCCCGGGCCAACACGGCGCGGTCTTGCTCTTTGGAGCGGGAGCCGTAGGAGGGGATGAGTAGGTATTGTGCTCCGTCGAGCACTGGGATGCGGGCGATGTCGGGGTTCCAGCGGTCGTTGCAGATGAGGAAGCCGCAGCGGCCAAACGGAGTGTCAAAGGCGTGGGCATGGGCACCGAGGCGATTGTACCACCAAGAGGGATGATAGCCCTCGGCTAGTTGCATTTTGTGGTACTTGCCGCACAGGCGGCCCCGGTGGTCGATGAAGACGGCGCAGTTGTACACATCGTCGCCGATGCGCTCGGCTAGCCCAAAGGCGAGGCATATTCCCAACTCGCGGGCGAGTTCGCGAAAGCGGCCAATGACCGGGCCGCGCGTGGTGACGGCCACGTCCCGCATCCGTTCTTCCGGTTCCTCCTTCGTGATTAGTTCCATGACCACGTAGCCCTCCAGCACTCCTTCAGGTGCCAAGGCCAGTTGGACACCGCCCTTGGCGGCGGCGCGGAACATGGCCTCCAAGCGGTCGGCGTTGTCGGTTAGGTCGAATTTTTTGGGCCGGAAGGAAATGGCGGCGACATCTACTGATTGGTACATGGGTTCCGTCTCCTATTCTTCTTTGCGGTAAAAGCGCAGCGCGTACAGGTCGGCGTCGTACATGACAAAGCGCAGGCGCACTGGCCGTCCGGCCAACGGGCCTACCTCCGCGCCCGATTCCCATTCTACTGCTAAGTCCGTCTGATCCTGAAAGAGTTCGGGCGAATCGGCTAGCGACAGGCCGGGGAAGGGATTGCCGTTTTCGTCTTGGACTTCGACGCGGATGCTGCCAGCCGCGGAGGTGGCCATGTTGAGCCGCAATTGATCGCCGCTGAAGATCAGGGGCTTAGTGGTGAACTGGCCGCCGCGATAGGGCGCTTGCACCGAGGCAAAACCATCGAGGCGCATGGTCAGGCGGCGGATGCAGGAAGTGGGCATGCGCCAGTGCTCGGTCATGTAGAGCGATAGTTCGGCTGGTCCGGTGCGCAGCAGACCGCGCATGATGTACACGCTGCGGTCGTGCCAATTGCCGGGATCGGGACCCGGGCGCACGAAGGCTTCGGGGAAGAGGCGGTCGAAGTGGAGGCCGTCGTGGCTGCTCATTAGCACGCCGTCGTTGACCCCAGGGTACGGCCAGCCAGGCGTGGGACTGCGGCTGTTGACAAAGCGCGAGGGGAACATCAGGTAGAGGCCGGGGGAGCGCTCGTAGGGAACGCAGGAATTGGTGTACATGTGCTCCAGCGGCGCATCGCCTGTGCTGATAGCTTCTAGCGGACTCCAGTGGACAAAGTCGTCGGAGGTGGCGCGGCGGATCCAGCGCACGCCTTCCTTAAAGGCGCGGGTGGCACCGTGGCCTAGTTCGCCGTCGCTGCGAATGCCTCGGGTGTACATGACGTACTGGCCGGTCCACGGGTCGCGGAAGGCGATATTGTGCGAGTCGAACGGGCCTTCGGTCTGCACGGGTTCGGGATTTTTGCGCCAGTGGAAGCCGTCGGGCGAGGTCGCCGTGTAAATGGCACCGCGCCGACCGATGCCTTTGTAGCGCTCTTGCTCTGGGGCTTGTGGATCGAGGAATGGGGAGAAGTTGACTAGGTCGGGATCGTCGATAACTAAGTTGTTGGCTGTCGAGCCTTGGAAGTCGATGAGCCCCAACTCTGGTTTGTGCCAAGTGATGCCGTCACTGCTTTCTACGTAGGCGGTGCAGGCTCGGTCGGTTTTGTTGTTGTCGGCGTGGGGGATGCAGCGGTACCAGGCGCGGAAGCGGTCGCCGTCTTTGAAGAGCACGGCGTAGGCGAGGCCGCCTTCTTCCCAAGGATGGTCGATGCGCACTGCGGCGTTGCGGCGCATGGGCTGGTGGAGGACTTGGCGGGCGTCCTCTAGGTCGTCGATGAGGCGGCGGTCGAGCAGTAGTTGGCGGTTGGAGCCGATGGGGATGGGGGTGTCGGGCATGGTGGCCTCTGGTTTTTAATAGGTGTGAAAAAAGTTTACGGTCGAAAGATTTTTAGATTGAGTTCGTTGATTTCGCGGTAATGTTTTCTGTTGGCTGTACAAAGTGTTGAATGATGTTCGATAGCTGTTGCTGCAATCAAGGCATCTGCCAGGTACAGTGCTGTCTTAAGGGTATATTCTTCCATATATACAGACGCTCGGTGGCCGATATTTTCAGTAAGAGGTAAAGTCTGAAAGGCGTGGTCATTGAGAAAACTCTTGATCTTTTTTAATTCCTGCCGATTTCTCGCACCTTGAATAAATTCCATATACGTAACAATTGATATCTGACGATCGTGGGCATTTTCAACGAGTTTTGCAGCTCCTTCATGCCCTCTGAAAACCCATATCACGATATCGGTATCAAAAATCATTCAAGCGGCCTTTTCTCAAATTGCGAACATAAGCATCGACATCCACTGTATCTTTTCTGTCTCGCCACATCCCAAAAGCCTCATGGTCTTTTACAGGTTTTTTTGTTTGCTGTCGGCAGGGAGACAGGATGGCTTTTTCTTTCCCGCGATAAAGGATAGTGACCGATTCGTTGCGGTCGAGTGCGAGCAAAATATCTTTCATACGTCGTCTTAGGTCGAGAATAGATGCTTTCATAACCCCTCCTTAAAGTGTACACATAATGTGTGCAATTTAAAATAAGATGTCAAAATCGATTCCACGCGCTAAGGGTTTACGGCCTCCTACTGCTTTCGCAGCGATTTCTTTAACAATCTGCCCCAAGTCCTGTCATAGGGATGGACGACCTGGACCCGCTCTTTTCCCCGGTAAACTGGTCGCCCCTCGTTTGCCCAAGCGAAGATCGATCCTTCCAGATTGTAAACCTCTGTATATCCTTTTTTCATTAGAAACTGGGCAAGGTCTGACGAGCGGTATCCCACGGAACAGTACAAAACGATATGCTGGTCCGCTGGTATTCCTTGAAGCGCTTTTAGGGCTTCGTCTTTCGAGGGGGCTGGCTGGGCACCTTGTAGATGACTGACGGCGTATTCCTCGGGGTCTCGCACGTCGAACAGCAGGAGGTTTTCCCGTTGCGGAGATTCGGCGAGCCAGGATTGTAGCGTATCGGTCGATATATGGGCGACTGTCGGAAACTCGGCGCGGATCGTCTTCAGCGTCAGGGCCCAGGACATGGTGCTGTCTTCGCTTTCTTCTTGTGCTGACGCGGCGACGCCAGTGCACATCGCCAGTCGTAGGGCAAACGCGAGAACTGTCTTAAATTGGTGGAGGTTGAGTCGGCGCA
>JAPPEF010000159.1 GCA_028875335.1 Gemmatimonadota bacterium | reverse complement strand
AAGCCGACCATGGAATCCATCGTACTGATGACCTTAAAAAGCACGAGGCCCGGCAGCCCCAAGAGCGCGTAGTAAAAAATCGGCGCAATAAAACCATCCACTGCATTTTCGCTCAAACTCTCCATGCCCGCCCGCCGACAAGCCGCCACATCCATCCTCTCAATATCGCGGCCCACGAGCATTGCCGTTGCCTGGCGCGCACCGTCCAGATCTGCGGCGCGATCAATGGCCAAGCCGTGTTTGCACAAGTCTTTGAGCGCAATGAGACTGTACAAGACAAATGCGTGAAAAAGCCAACCAATCTCCGCGTGAACGCGATACAATGCAATCGCCAACGCGCCAATCAGCCCCATCCAAAACGCCGCCAAAACGCAAAACAGCACGCACCCACCGACGTATCCATCCAAACGCAGGCTGCGCAGCACCCGCTCAAAAAAAGACAGCGTCGCACCCACCAAGCGAATGGGATGTAACGCATAGACCGGATCACCTACGAGACCGTCGCAAACAACCGCGCAAACGAGCAATAGTAGATCGGGCGCGAGTATGGTCAGGTCCATTTCAAACGCCACCCCAAGGCCAAAGCATCGTACGCAATCGCCAGCCAGTCGCTTTCACTTATCCGCAGTTGCTCGTAACACGACAAATAGGCTTCTGGTTTGGCGGCCAGCGCGGTCGCCAAGATAGCAGCTTGCTGGCGCAAGACCGGAGTGGCCAGCTCCTGCGACAGCGTGCTATAGCGCACGCGATCCCAAACCGCGGCCAACGCATACGCCGAGGCGGCAACGCGCGGCTCGTACACCACGGACTTGAAATTCTTTTGCAACAGCGCGAAATCGTCCGCGCTCAGGCGTTCGGCCATAGCCTCCAACAAGCGTTCCTCTCTCATGCCAAAGCGCTTGAGCGCGTGTACGATGCTGCGCGTATGCGACGGCTCTAGGCCATTTTGCCACCGCAAGCCCTCCAACGTGGCCTTGCGCACGGTTGTACCAATCAATTCGCCCAATTTGGCGTGATGCCCGGCGCTGGTTTTTGGCTTTCTGGTAGAGTCTAACGGGGCGGCAATGCAGTACTGGTCCGTGCCCGTGCCCGTTGCCAAATCCTGCGAATAGCGGCTCGCAATCGCGAGATCTCGCAGGGCCGCGGACTTGCCTTCGGTCATAGTCACCACCGCCCGCGCCATCGCGCCCGGGGAAAGCGGCCAATTGACAAACAGCATGGAGTTGATCGTGCCCGCCTGGGGATCGTCTTCTTCGTGCCAAGTAGCCCGGTCGCCCGCACATCCCGCATTGCCCTCCACCCCGGCGGTTACAACCGCATACACGCGCAATTCAGCGTGCGTTTCTACGACGCAAGCCGCATAGTTTACATTGGCCGCCGTGCCCATCAGGGCTACTTGCTCCGGGGGCCAGTTGTGCTCCGCGCATACGTGGTGATGATAGCCAGTCTCTCCGAGTTGTTTGAGCAAGGCAAAGCGCGAGTCGTGCCCTTTCCCTTCGCAACTTTGGTGATTGACCAAGTAGCGAATGTCGTTGCACAAACCCCCGTTACAAGCCGATGTACTCAGCACCTGATGCGGCGTCTGCAAGCGAGCAATCAGAAAACGCCCCTCGCGCGTCAGGTCGTAACACTCATGCCGATCAATAACGTCCATCCCTAGCGAATACCCGGCGCAAACGGCACCCACGGCTCGCCGTACTCGTTGCCAGCCCGATCCTGGCCCCGCGCCAGATACACCGCGTGTGCCGCGTGTGGTCCCGCACTCCGCACCTTCACCGTCGCCGGCATGTAGCGCATGGTGTAGCCGCAGCGCCGCTTGGCGCTGGTGTTGGGATTGGAGCCGTGAATCATTTTGGAGTGATGGATGTGGCATTGGCCCTCGCGGAGTTCCAGATCGACGACCCGCGACGTATCAACTTGCTCGGCCACGATCTCGCGCCCGAAAACGTGGGTGTTGTGATCAACCTCCACGTAGTCCGAAAAGCCGTGTCGGTGCGAATCGGCCACCACCCGCATACAGCCGTTTGCTCGCGTCGAGTCGTCGATAGCCAGCCATACGGTCAGCACCTCGTGTTCGCTGAGTCGCTCATTCCAATACGCCGAGTCCTCGTGCCAAGGCACGCGCCGACCGTCGCCGGGCGGCTTGCTGATAAAGTGGCTCGACCACAAGACAATGTCCGGGCCGATAAACGCCTCGACAAAATCGAGCACCTCGTCGGCGAGGAGCCACTCAAAAAGCTCTGGGTGGGCAAAGTGCGGCACGTCCATAGCTTCGGGTCGTTTGCCCACAGGCAAATCGGCCAACAAGCTGGCGAAGAAGGCTTGTAAGCGCTGGAATTTTTCAGTGGGAAAGAGCGGATATTGATAGACGAAATAACCGTGATCGCGGTAGAACTGCACGTCCTCAGCAATCACGTGCAGGGGGTGGGAAATGCTCATCGGCGAATACCTTTCCTCGTAGTTGCGGCCTCAATATACGGCAATCCACTTACCCGTGCAGAATCGGATGCCCCGCGCCCTTAAACCAGCCCCAGTCCAGTACAAACGACAGAAAAACCCCGCAGAAAAACCCCACCACCAGCCCGATAAACAGCGGTTTGAGCCGCTGGTAGAGCGCCACGCCGCCAAAGCGCAAAATCAACGCCTTACAAGCCCACGCCAAGAAGACCGAGAACACAATCCGCTTGACCATCCAAGTCGAGGCTACTGCTAGTCCCACCGGGTGTAAGGGCCACCACGCGATCCGATAGTGCAAAAACGCCAACACCAAATAGCCCACCACCCCGCTACCAGCCAAGCCGAGCTTGTCCCAATCGACGGACGCAGGATTGCGCGTCTGCTCGGCGACCCAGTCGAACGCTCGGCCGCCCGTGCCTCCAGCGGCATTGAAAAACCACGAACGCAGGTTGCTCGCCCCATAGTCGTAACACAAGTAGATCATAAAACTAGTGGTCGCGACAAAGCTGACCACTACTGCCAAACCAATAGCCAAGGCCAGCCCCCCGCTGCGCCGATGCGTGTAATAATCGTGCAGCTTGAGCGCGTTGGCTGCCGACGGCATAAAGGTGGATTGCACATCGCTAGACCACGCAAAAGTCAACGCCAGCGCGACCAAATTCTGCGGCCCTAGCGCCGAGCCAGCCACAGCCACAACCATGCCCTGAGCGCTCATCGGTGTGGTCAAATAGTGCAGGCCCGCTTGCACCACGAGCCGCGTAATGCCCAAAAAGATCGTCAGCGCAGCCACTAGATAAAATGCCGCCAAGTGCAGATCCAAACCGCTACGCCACAGCCAGCCGAGAATAAAACACAGCCCGGCCAACCCACCGCCCACGGCGGCCCGATAGGAAATCATCTCGTCGCTGTCGTCGATCCGCCCGGCGCGTCCCAGCGCGGTGCGCCACACGGCCGCGAGATGACTCCGCGCCATCCACAAGCTCCACCCCACCATCGCCACAAAGGCCCCCCAAGACTGCCACGACAAGGGCGTCCCGCTGTACACAAACGGGTCGGCGCGCAAATTGAAAAGACCCGTTTCGGTGATCAGGCCCAGTTGCACCAAGTAGAGCAGATGGAAGAACCAGACGCTGAACGAAATGGCCAGCGGAGCCAGATACATAAACCCCAAGACCGGGAAGTACAGCACTAGGTTGATGGCCGGTGCTTGGGGAATGAGGGAAAAGGCCCATCCCTGAAAGACGGGCACTTGCGCCAAGCCGGGGTGAAAATAGCTGGGAATATTGAAGGCGATCAGGCCGAAGGGGATGGCAAAGCCGATCCAGAAAACCCGGGTCTTGAGCGCGGGCGGCAGCGTCGATCCCGGGGCCTGTTCGGTCAGCATCAAAGCCACCTCAGTCAGGGGGAAGGTCAGCCGCTCGCGCTCCATCCAATGCCGACGCAGCACCACCACCACACACAGGCCGACGAAGTATATGGCCAGCACCAGCAGCAGCCACCATAACAGCGGCGCGGCCCATGCCCCCCACGGAATAGCCAAGTCTTTGCTCGGCAAGCCCTCATAGAAAAAGCGCATGGCGTCGTGCGCGGGATCTGGGATGGCCCAATCCGGCAGATAGGGATGGACGTATTCAGCCCATTGATTAGTGGGAAGCGCACCGTAATAAGGCTTGGAGATGATGCTGAGAATCAGGCCGACCATGAAGATGGGCATGCCGCTGGCGACCAGTCCCATGATGATGATGGTAATCAGCTCGGTCGCGCTGAGGGCGCGTTTGAGCAGCGCATTGCCCAAGACCAAGAGAAACAGCGGCGCGCCCACGGCAATGGGAAAGTACGACCACGTCATTTCCGACGAGCCGACCATCCATATCGAATAGGGGCTGCCAATACTGATGGCGACGACCAGCCCTAAACCGAGCAGCATAGACCGCCAACTCAGGCCGGACCCGGCCAATTCCACGAGGTAGCGGTCGCTGAGATGGGCGAGGTAATGAGTGGGAATTCTCTTTTGCACGGGGCGCGCTTCTTGGCAAAATTAATGGAGGGCCTAAGTAGTAGAAGTGGTATGAGATGCTTCGCTTCGCTCAGCATGACAGCATAGGGCGTCGGCACCTGTCATGCTGAGCGGAGCGCAGCGAAGTCGAAGCATCTTATACCTAGATGCCCTGATTGATTACTGTCGTGTATTAAGCAGGAGGGCAAAAAAGGAGACTATTCGTCAATCGTCAAGGTTGTCCCGTAGAAAGGAACTGGTATGCGCGTCGAATTATTTCCCGGCAAGCATTTATTTGTGGACGAGCATCGCATTGAAACGCTTACCGCGGCCAAGCGGGTGCTCAACCAGCCGCAGAAGCATCCGCAGCCGGTCATGCAGGCCGAGCGGCCGTGGGAGCAAAAGGGCATTCACCTCGGCAAGGTCTTGTACGACCGCGACCGCCAGCGCTTTCGCCTGTGGTACACGGCGCAGGCTGAAACCATCATTGGCACGCGGGTGCTGGTGCGGGACAATCCGCCCAAAAATGTCCATGAATCGCACATCTGTTACGCCGAGTCGGCCGACGGAGTTCACTGGGAGCGGCCCACCCTCGACATCGTCGAACGCGAGCGCTATCCGGGCAACAACATTTGCCTGCCTTCGATGCGCCCACCGGGCCGGACCTTTTTGAGCCACTTAGTCGACGACCCGTTTGCCGACGACCCGCAACAGCGCTTCAAAATGATTTACCTCGACCAAGCCGATGAGGGTGTTGTCGGCGGCGGCTTGGCTCCGGACCAAAAACTGCGCTTGCACGCGCACTCGGCCGACGGCCTACACTGGCACTCCTATCCCTCGGAAAAACATCACGTCGCCCGGCTCTTCGGCGTCTTAGCGTACTTAGACGAAGTGCCCTCTGGCCCCATCGACCCGGACGCCCGCTACATCCTCTACGGGCAGCGCGGCTCTCCGTGGAAGACTCGCCAGATTGGCCGCCGCGACAGCAGCGACTTTATCAACTGGAGCGACAACTGGCCAGTGTTGGAAAGCCGTCTCAGCGACACGCCTGGGCTAGAGTTTTACCACATGCAAGGGCCGATTATCAACCAAACATACGCCGGCCTGTATTTCGGCATGCTCGGCGCGTATTACGCCGACTTGCGGCGCAAGTTCGACCCCGCGCGCAACGACGGGCTAACCGAGAGCCACTTGGCCTTCAGCCGCGATTCCGCGCGCTGGGAGCGCTGGAACGCGCCCTTTATTCCGCGCGGCGAGGCCGGGGCTTTTGATTGGGGCGGCGTGTATTGCGAATACCCGGCCATCGGCGACGATCAGCTCTATTTCATGTACACCGGCGAGAGCACGCGCCACGGCCTTCCCGGTATGCCTAACTTTGGCTTGGCGACCTTGCGGCTCGATGGATTTGTCTCGGTTGAAACGGTCGGCTTTATGGAGGGGACGCTCATCACGAGGCCGCATCACTGGAATGCGGCTGAGGTGCGGGTCAACATGCAATCGCCGACCGGCGGTTTGAAGGTGCAGCTTCAGGATGAAACCGGACGGGCGTTCGCCGGCTTTGGCGCGGAGGATTGCGAACCTATTGCTGAAGACGCCCTAGACGCACCCGTGCGCTGGCGCGGTTCGGGCGACGTGCGCTCGTTGAGCGGCAAAATGGTCGCGCTCCAGTTCAGCTTCTTGCCGGAGGACAAGCTGTATTCGTATATGCTGCGTGCGGAGGGCTAGGCGGACCTATACGTGAATCGCCCTACTTGCAACAGTTATTTTTATATAACTTATTTTTCAGCTTAACTCCGGGCGTCGTCCTTTAATTGGCCTATATCAACATGATATGGGCTACAACTATGGAGACTGAAATGAATAAGATGTATGTAAAGAAAGCTCGTACTGTAAATCTCGGTGTAATCAAAAGTACTGAGATTGATTTTCAGTTTGATGATGCTGGTAATCCGAAACCTGTTTTACTAGTAGGTCCAAATGGTTCAGGGAAGACTTTATTTTTGGCGTCTATAGTAAACAGTCTTATAGAGGCGATCAACAGTTTTCACTCTGCAGATCATCAGCATCAGTTTATGTCTCCTGATTATATTAGAGATAGTGCTGATTATGTGTGGCTACAGGTGGAATTTACAACTGAACATCTTTTTCATTCATTGGTTCTCAATTCGCCAAAAATGAGCGAATCATCTTTCAAGTTTGATGATGAGACAATACAAAATGCTTATAATGAGATAGTGGAGGGAGAGACTTCAATAAATTCTCGCAATCTTGTTAGTGGCCATGACGTTCAGTCCGCTTTTTTTGATAATTGCATGTTATATCTTCCTGTCAGTCGGTTTGAACATCCTATTTGGCTGAAGGATTGGGAATTACAAAAATCCCAATCGATAGAAATAAGAGATGGGAGTACTATTCAGGATCTCAGATATAGCATCATAGAATATTCGTCGCTTGAGAAAAACAGGCAATGGGCGGCAAGCGTTTTGAATAATCAAATACAAGTATCTCCAGCTATTAATAAATTTGTCAGACAGCTTGAGAATGAAATTGCATTCGGCGAGGGAACCTTGGAAGAAAATATTTTATCCAGAAGTGATGACTATCTCACTAATTATTTTCAACTATCGTCAGGAGAAACTATGATTGTAAATATTTGCTTCTCTATATTAAGAAGGTTTGGTTCACATAAGAATAATACACGTATATCTGATATTTCTGGGATTGTGATGGTGGACGAAATAGATCTTCATCTTCATACATCCTATCAGTACCAAAATCTTCCTAAACTGATGAAGCTGTTTCCTAGTATTCAATTTATAGTCACAACACATTCTCCATTTTTTGTTCTTGGAATGGAAGAAACGTTTGGGTCGGACGGTTTTGGTGTTTACGAGTTCCCATTGGGATGCCAGATAAGTGCCGAAGATTTTGGAGAGTTTAGAAGTGCCTTTCAATCCATGAAAAATACAGACAGATTTAAAAAAGAAATCAAAGATGCCCAAAAACCTGTTGTGGTATTGGAAGGTGAAACGGATAAAAAATATTTACTGAAGGCCGCTGAATTTTTGGGAAAAGAGGATACGATTAGAAAGATGGAATTAAAATATGGAGAGGGGTTTTCTGGTTTGGATAGTATTTGGAAGAAGTGGAAGGAAGACTCTATCCGAATGATTCTCCTTTATGATTGCGATTGCGAGAGAGACGATAAGACTGATTCTGTGGTCATACGGAACATTCCCAAACAAGAAGAGCATCCTATAAATAAGGGTATCGAGAATTTGTTTAGCGAGGAAACGTTGGATAAAGCTGCCCAAGGAGTTGGTAGGGAAAAAATTGAAGATTTGATCACTCGCCAAGGAAAGCACAAAGGGACGCTTGGCAAGAAAGTAGCGATTTGTAATTGGATATGCGAAAACGGCAAGGAAGATGATTTCGAGTATTTTGAGGTTGTATTTAGCATTTTGGAGGATGCCCTTCGGTTTTTCGAGGATAAGTAGAATGTATATCGGTAAAATCTCTCATTCTCCCAAATTTATCCCCAACAACGCCCCCATCGCCTCGTCCTCCCCAATATCCTCTCCCCACCCATACGCCTCCGCCACCGCTGCATCAAGAGCTTTGTGCGCGTCGTCGAGCCATTGCGGGCGGGCGTTGTAGAGATTCGTCAGTGTCCGCTTTTTCAGTTCCTTCGCCACCGCTTCTTCTCGCAGAACCGGACGCTTCGGATAGCCGGGCACCGGCTCGTCCACCCACTCCACCCATTCGGGCGGGTTGAGCCAGCGGTCGCGCAGTTCGACTAGTCGCCGCGCTGCTTCGGCGATGGCGATGGCACGGGGATCATTCGCGTAATCCGAAGCCGGAATGTCGGGCGACAGCCCTTGGGGGAAAGGGAAGGTCTCGAAGGTGGTGGTTGGAGTATAGCGGGGGCGATCCTCCAGACTCGTGCCAAGCCGCAGCGACCACGCCTCGTGAAAGCGGCTGTGCAGGATACCGAAAGTCGTGTCGTCGTCGCGGGCGATGACAATTAGCTGATGATCGGGGCAGATGTGTGAGTCTAGCCAAGCGAATAGGCGGTGCTTGGCAACGGTGGGCGTAGCGATGTAACGCGATAGACCGTCGAGCGCATCCCACATCCCCGGCCTCGGCTCGACATGCCGCCACCAATGGATGCGATAGGCTTCCCGACGGTTACATTGCCGCATTGGATAAACGTGCTCCTTTGCGTGTTGAAACGGTGCCTCGTAGAGCGCTGCTTCCTCTTGCGTCATGCTCAAGCCAAAATCGACGATCCATTTGCCAGTAAGTCGGCGGGTCAAGTCCATGCCATTTACCCACGGCCTGAGAACGTCGGAATTGGGCCGTCCATTCGGATTCGCAGGCTTGCGGAGCCATTCCCGGGCCTGCTCTCCGGGCACATTGAAGGGGCCGCCCTTAGTGTCGCCCATGAACGCAACGCCGATGTTCCGGCATAACCGTTGCGCCTTGGTCAAATCAACGTTCCCCGTCAGATCAGAATGGACCGCATCCACAAAATGGCCATTGAGCCGCCGTTCCAACTCCACTCCATCATCAGGTCGTGAGAAGCACACCAAAGAGACGCGCACCGCCGCCCCGTCAATCATCCACGGCTCATCACTCCATGCCTCAAAGATCGGACGGTCCTCAGTCGCGGTCTGCAACGCCCGCCGATTCGCACCGCCGCGAATAGAGTTGGTCGAAACGAGGCCAGCGCGCTTTGCCTTGCCCGATCCTATGTACTCGCCGGCCTTGACGAACCAGTAGCAGACGAGATCGGCCTCTGCTGGTACGCGGCCTTCATACACCGTGAAAAGGCTCGAAACGTAGTCTTCGCCAAGATTGGCGTTGAGCAGTTTTCCTCCGATAAACGGCGGATTCCCAATCACCACATCTGCCTCCGGCCACTCCGGCTCCTCACCATCCGCCCCAACAATCGCATCGCGGCATTCAATCGTATCCAACGGCTTCAAGATCGGGTCTCGCGCCTCACCATGCCCATTCCGCCGCATCCACTGAATCTCCCCAATCCACACGGAAACGCGAGCTAGTTCCGCCGCATACGGATTGATCTCTATTCCCTTAACGTTGGCCGGCCCAATCCCCGGAAACTGGCGCTGAAAGCCAAGCACCTCGGCCTCCAACTGCACCCGCTGCTCCAAATCCTTGAGCGACTGCAAGGCAATGTATAGGAAATTCCCCGAACCACAGGCTGGGTCGAGTACAGTAAACCCACGCAGCCGTTGGAGAAACGCGCGCAACCTCCGCTCGGCCTCTGCAAGGCGTCGAGTGCGAACAGCCGGTGTCCTCGCGGCCTTCGCCCGTTCCACCATAGCGACGATCTCATCCTTCACCCCCGCCCACTCGGCCAGCCAAGGACGAATCACCACCGGCTCGACGAGAAGCATAATTTTGTCGCGGTCCGTGTAATGAGCCCCCAACTGTGCCCGCTTAGCCGGGTCTAACCCACGCTCAAACAAAGTGCCGAGGATGGAAGGATCAATCTCTGCCCAATCGAGAGCTGCGGCCGCCAATGCCGCTGCAATCTCTTCCCTCTCCAGCGGCAGAGCTACATCGTCGTCAAACAAGCCACCATTAAACCAAGCGACCGGCTCAAAGCCCACATCGCCGCCCTCAGCCATCGCCTGAAACAGACTCCGTGCATATTCGGCGAATTTATCAGGTTGCTCAAGCGTGCGTTCCAACATCCGCGTAAACATCGCATTGGGCAACAAGCCCACGTCTTCGGCGAACATGCAGAACACGAGGCGATTGACAAAATGCGCCACAGCCTGTGGATCGTGATCACGCTCGCGCAGCCCTTGCGCCAACTGCGCAAAAGACGCAGCCGCCCGCTCGGTAAGCACCTGCCGCGTCAGCCCAGGGCGCAACCGCTCCGGGTCCGAAAAAGCCCACTTCAGCAGATCGCGCTTCTCAGCATCAACCAATTCCTCCAGCCCGATCTCGTAGGTCTCGCTGACGCTATTGGTCCAATTCGTGCGAATGCGAAATTGCGCCATATCTGACACGATCAAGAGCGGCGGATTCTCCAACGCGAGCGCATACCGTCGAAGCTGCGTAAAAGCATCATCCAAGTTGGCGCGCTTGCCCTTATATTCCCACGCAAAATGGTGCCGCTTCCACACATCGGCCCAACCATCCCCCCCACCCTCTATGCTCGCACCGCGCTCAAAGCAATACGTATCGCCCGTAGGGTCGGCCTCAGCCGGCGTTGGCTCGTCGATCAACCCGCACAAGTCGATAAAGTGCTCTTGCGCGGCAGAACGCTCCTTGAGCTGAACTGCACGCCACTTGGCTATGAATTCTTCAGGCGTCATTTCATCCTGCAGCAAGGCGAGTCGGCAACCGGCGTATAGCCACGCCAGCCCGTCGGTCGGCGGCGACTAGATCAAACTGCGTCTGAAGGTCCAGCCAGAATTGAGGCTCTACCCCAAACCAGTGTCCGAACCGCAAAGCTGTGTCGCCCGTCACCGACCGCTTGCCCGCGATGATCTGACCAACACGGTTCGGCGGCACATTGATCTGACGCGCAAATGTCGTGGGCGCGATACCCATCCCTTCGAGCTCGTCTTTCAGGACTTCACCAGGATGCACGGCGCGTTTGAGCATATCCTACCTCCTTTTCTAAACTCTTGCACAACCAATCTAGTAGGTTGACAGGGTTCTAGTCATCTATACATATGTATAACTTAATTCAGAATATCGAGAGGTGGTAGCATGACTACTCTAACAGCCATTGAACCGACAACATCCGTCGAAGATTCCCAGATACTGCACGGTGACTGCCTAGAGATGATCCAGTCCGGCAGGGTCAAGGCTGAATCGGTCAGTCTGATTTTCACTTCCCCGCCCTATGCCGATCAAAGAAAGAACAACTACGGTGGCATCCATCCAGATGATTATGTAGAGTGGTTTTTGCCGAGGGCGGAGGCCCTGAAGAAGAGCCTCAAGCCGGACGGTTCCTTTGTTTTGAACATCAAGGAAAAGGCGGTTGGCGGCCAAAGGCACACTTATGTCTTGGAACTCATACTGGCCCTGAAGAAACAGGGTTGGCTATGGGTTGAGGAATACTGCTGGCACAAGAAGAATTGCTATCCAGGGAAGTGGCCTAATCGGTTCAGGGATTCGTGGGAGCGCCTACTGCACTTCACGATCAACAAGAAGTTCAAGATGCGCCAAGAATCCGTAATGGTGCCGATGGGTGATTGGAAGACGGCGCGGCTGCGGAACCTGTCGAAAACCGATTACACTAGGGACGAATCAAAGAACGACAACGGCTTTGGCAAGAAGGTCGAAAACTGGATTGGGCGCGACATGGCGTACCCGACAAATGTCCTGCATCTATCTACAGAGTGTGGCTACAAGGGCCATCCAGCCGCATTCCCACTCTCTCTACCCAACTGGTTCATTTGCCTATTCACCGATCGAGGTGATATGGTGCTCGATCCTTTCGCTGGTTCGGGCACTACGCTAGCCGCCGCTAGGGAACTCGACCGAGACAGCATAGGTATTGATACATCTTTGGACTACTGCAACCTAATGCGCGAGAGGCTGTCAAAATGAACCCAGCGGAGGCGGAGACCGACTGCCGTGGGGAAGGAAATGGAGCTTCAAGGAAAAGGCGCGTGGGGATGCCTGATGCTCAGAGCTTGATGACGGCGATCAGGACGCCGGTGATGGTCACCAACGTGCCCATCATCCAAAGAAAATAGGTGTCTATACGCTTGTGGAGCGCACGAATCTGTTCGCCCAACGAGCGGTTGGTCTCATCTATACGGTCACCCAACGAACGATTGAACTCGTCAACGCGATTATTGGTCTCATTTATGCGGTCATTCAACGAGCGGTTGAACTCGTCGATACGGCTGTTGGTCTCATTTATGCGGTCATTCAACGAGCGGTTGAACTCGTCGATCTGTTTGCCCAACGAGCGGTTGGTCTCGTCTATACGATCGCTCAACGAGCGGTTGGTCTCGTCTATGCGGTTGTTGACGGCCCCTATTTGGGTACGCAGGTCTTGACGCAGGTCCTGAATGTCGTCGTGCAGATAGCTAATGACCCAAGGCATTTCTTCGGGCTTGGGGGTCGCACGGGTTTGGGGGGCGGTGCTTTCGCTCATGGCTGGTTTCCTCGGTGGGAAATATAAATAAACGAAGGACTAAAATCCACCAACAGGCGGCTTCCGCTGCATATAATGCAACATTCATGCCAGCACCGACGGTCTACCTTATCGGATGGCTTGCGACCGGCGCAAACTGTGTCGAACGGTATCCATCTATGAGTCGCTTAGGTGCCTTTACCTATTGGGAATCCGCCCCCTAGTGAAGACCTCCCTATGGCCTCAGTTGCTCTTCGACGATCCGCAAAAAATGCGCCTCTTGTCCAACCTCTCCCCCCACCAAGCGAGCGTATTCCCACGCATCCTCCACCCGCCCAGCCCAAACCAATTCAGAAGCCAACGCCTGAAACAAACTCAACGCATAGCGGCGGCGAAAATCCTCGGCCAAAAAAGCGCGCTCTAAATGCAGCAAGGCCGGATCGCGTTCTCCGAGAAGATGATAGAGTTGCCCCTTGACAAAATCGACGAAGGACACGCCCACAGCCGGATCGTGCGCGAGAAATCCCGCCTGTTTCAGCGCGGCTCCCACCTCGTCTCGCTGCTCGTCGGTAAGCGCCATCCCCTGCATCTCAACGCACCACCCCCACTGCACCGCCGCCCACAATCCGCGCCGCGTAAACGGCACCTCGCGGAGTGCAGCCGCGTAATAAACCTGCGCCCGCGCAAAATCTCGCTCGGTAAAAAGCTGATCCGCCACCGCTAACACCAACGGCCCCTTCCGCCCTTCGGCTGAGCTCAGGTCGAAGCCCTGCTCGATCCACTGCTCAACGCCGCGCCGTTCTCCCGGCGACAGCCGCAGCCCTTCCATAGCCGCCAGTTGCTTGAGATAACGAGCATTGTGCCCATTGTATTGGTGCAAGGGCGCTTGCGCGAGCATCGCCCCCATTTTGTTGTACGCCACCACGCGCTCCACCGGCAGGTCGCCCAAATCGCGCCGATACGCCTCCGCACTCCGCAGCAATTCCAAGTCAATGTTCTGCAATCCGGCGATACTGTGGAGAACAGTCCGCGCCAACAAAGCCTGTCCGGCAACAGAGAAGTGAACGTGGTCCACCATCCACTCCCAACCCACACCCTGCGCGGGCGCAGCATCTGCAAACGCAGCCTCCACATCCGCCAACACAGCCCCATGCTCTTTGGCGACTGCGCGAATCACCGCATTGTGCGCTGTGGGAGCGCGCCACGGCATGGTGTCCAAATCCCGCGCCTTGCGAAAGGCCCGCCACGCTTCGGCGTCTCTCCCCAATCGTTCCAACGCCCGGCCTTGCAAATACCACAACCAAGCGTGTTCACTCGAAAGGGCCGCCGCTTGCTCCAATTGCTGCAGCGCATCCTCGGCATCATCCGGCGCAACGTAACCCCTAGTCATTACCTGCGCCGCTTGTGCCACTCGCTCCTTCCACGCCTCGTCCCCCTCCGTCGATCCCACCGGCGCAAATCCCGCGTCATTCGCCACAATAGTACACAGTACCAAGGGCACCTGCGCTCGTTCGCAGAGCCGACTCACGCGCTGCAAATTGTCGCGCAAATTCTGCTTCGCCGTCGCGCGACCGGAGCTGTGCAACGGCACCTCACCGCGCGCAGCCGCCATTTTTATCAAATCCGTCGGCTCGTCCCTAGTCCCAATACTCCCTATCAACCCATCCACCAGATGCGTCAAATGCAGTTGCCGCAAAAAGTATTTCAGTCGCTGATACCGCCCGGCCCCGTACAACCCGTAAAATTCGTTGTGCCCGGTATAGACGACGACCAGATCCGGCGACAGCACCAACGCATCTTCCACCACCTGCGCCACCGCAAAGCTGGCAATGGACGTAATGCCCAAATTGACGACCTCCACCTCCCGCTCCGGCCACGCGTCCGCCAGCATCGCCTGCAAAAAGGACGCCGCGGCCAAACGACGCGGATGAGGAAAACCCTGCACCGTAGAAGCGCCGACAAACACGACGCGATAGCGGTTGGCCGGCGCGGGTTCCACAAATAAGTGCTCGCCCATCTGCCCCGCCGCGGCCAGCCTGCCCTTGTATTGCGCGAAAAATCGCTGTGCATAAAACCGACTCGTCGCGCGCAGCGATTCGCCGGTCACCTCGTCCTTGGCCAAAGTCACTACCAACGGCGACGGCCCCAATCCCGGCACGAGCCGCAGCAAACCTTCGGCCACCACCACCAAAACCACGCCGACCGCTACGGTCGCCAAACGCAAAAACCAGATTCTATTCTTCGCTTTCTCCACGCCTCGGCTTCCCCATCATTGCGTACACATTCTCCAACGCTTCATATAGGTCCTCACGCGGTGCCGCCACCACACCCTGTTCGAGAACCTCAGCCGCCTGCTGATATTGCCCCAACCCCACATAGACGCCGGCCACATTGCTCCACACGTCAGCGCGTTCCCGCTCGTGCTCCAACACGTTTAGGAGGATGGGCAGCGCACCGCGCAAATCGCCGCGCATCGCCCGCAGTGAGCCGAGATTGAACCAAGCCTGCCAATACGTCGAGTCGAGCCGCGTGGCCTGTTCGTATTTCAGCAGCGCCAGATCGTAGCGTCCTTGTTGCAGATAGGCGTTGCCTAGGTCGTTGTGCGTGGCGGCCTTGCCTCGCTCATCCATCGGCGGCAGATCCCAATTCACCAACAGCACCAAGAGGGCGAGAACAGCCGTCGGCAAAAGCGCTTGGCGCAAGGATTGTTGCCGCCATCTCGCATACAGCCAGTTCCCCCCGTACGCGGCGAACAGAATCAGCAGCGGTACAATCGGCAGGCGATAGCGCGCTGTCACAAAAAAGGAAATTACCGCGAGGCTATAGCCGAGGACGAAAAGCACTGGCAGCGCAATGCCCTGCCGCCGGATGTACACTATCAGACCCAGCAACGCGAGAGGGCTTATCAAGCCAAAGGGAAAAGCCACCCCCGACTTCCACAATGTACCCGCGAGAACGCTTGAATACTTGCGCCAATAGTACATTTCCTGATTGCGCTCTATTTCATCGCCGCGCCAGAACTGGGCGGTTTTTGCTGCCAGCAATCCCATGTAATTGAGAGGCGCATCCTGTATGTACTCAAGAGCCTGCCTGTAAAAGACCAGGGACTTGGACGAAGGGCGCGTAATCCCTTCCCGCAGCGGCAGAGCAACCAAGCCCTCCCACTCCCATCCCGGCCGCAATGCGAGCGTCTGCTCAGCGTTAGCGTTGTTCCCTATGTAGAAATTCACCCCCCCATTATAGGAGATCGGCACGAAGTCCCCGCCGATGGTGTAATTTCTCAGCGTCACCGGAGCAATCGCCAGTATCGCCCCGAGCAGAAAAGCAACGACTGCCGGAGCGGCCTTTTTCCGCAACCAATAGAACAGCCAGATAGCCACGCCCGGAATCAAAGGCGCGAGAATCGCCGCGGTAAGCGAGGCGAGGCCCAGCGCAAAACCCGCAGCCGTAAAAATAGATCTCGTCGGCCGCTCAACCGCGCGTATTAACAACAAGAGACTTACAAGGGTAAAAAAAGTGGCTAACCCAGCCGGCAAGAGCCTGGCGTCAAAATAGATCAGCGGCCCGTACACCGCCGCAATGAGGCCGCCGATAAAACCGACACTTGGGCCAAAAAGCCGCCGCCCAACCAAGTACAGCAACACACAGGTAAGGCTGCCGATTAGCGCCTGCGCGAAACGAGATACGTAGAAAAAAGATTCAGGAAATGCGAGCTTGATTACGCCCAAGAAATAAGGATAGAGCGGAGGTTGCCAGAACGGGCCTTGGCCGCGTCCCAACCAATTGCCTTCGGCTAGACTGGCCGCCTGTTCGGCGTAGGTGGCCGCGTCCACCGCTGGCATGGTAAAAAGAGGACTCGCCGACATCTGGAACGCATGCACCAAACGCAGACTCAGCGCCAGTACAAAGACGATCCCTACCAAAGCAGGTAGGGGCGAGCGAGCGAGCGCCCCTACAATTCTGCGTCCATCTGCGTCCATCTGCGGATCGGCTTGTCAATAGGGTTGCTACGGGCCTCTCAGTTCGACCGTTTTAGCGGACGATCACGTCCCACACCTTCGACATCCGCG
>JAPPEF010000104.1 GCA_028875335.1 Gemmatimonadota bacterium | reverse complement strand
CGCATCGGCACGCCGGCGATTACCAGCCGGGGCTTTGGTGCCGAGGAGATGGAGCGGTTGGCCGAGTGGATGGATCGGGTAGCTCAGGTCCGGGCCAATAAAGCGCTGGAACTCGACGACCGGAAAGCGGAGTACGCCGAGGTAGCGGCTGAAGTGCGGGCACTCTGTTCTCGCTTCCCGGCCCCTGGCTTACTCTACGACGGCGGGGGAAAGCCGCTTTAAAATATGGACATATATCGAGAATTAGGCATCGATCCCATTATCAACGCCGTAGGACCGGCGACGCGATTGAGCGGGTCGATCATGCGCCCGGAGGTGGCCGAGGCCATGCGGCAGGCTTCGGAGCGCTGCGTGGATATAGCGCAGATGCAGGCGCGGGCTGGGGAGATTATCGCCGAGATTACTGGCGCGGAAGCCGGGTATGTGACGAGTGGGGCGGCGGCGGGCTTGTTGTTGGGGACGGCTGCTTGTGTGACCGGATTGGATCCGGGGAAGATGAACCGCTTGCCAGATACGTCCGGGATGAAGAACGAAGTGATCATGGCGCGCAGCCACCGGAACTTCTACGACCACGCGGTGCGCTCGGTGGGGATTGAGTTAGTGGAAGTGGGGATTGCCGACCGCTTTTCCGGGGCGGGAATACGCGATGCAGAAGGGTGGGAGATCGGGGCGGCGATTACCGAGCGGACGGCAGCGATTGTGTACGTGGCGTACGCGCACACGCAGCCGTCGCTGGAAGAGGTTGTGGCCGCAGCGCGCAAGGGCGGCGTGCCGGTGATTGTGGATGCGGCGGGACAGTTGCCTCCGGCGAGCAATTTGCAGCGCTTCATTGCCGCTGGGGCCGATATAGTCGCTTTTAGCGGCGGCAAGGCCATCGGCGGGCCGCAGGCTTCGGGGATTTTGTGCGGGCGGCGGGATTTGATCGCCGCTGCGGCGCTGCAACACCAAGACCTCGACGTGATGCCCGAGCTTTGGGATCCGCCGGAGAGTTTGATCGACAAGTCGCAGCTACCCGGTGCCCCGCAGCACGGTATTGGGCGGCCCTGCAAGGTCGGCAAGGAGGAGATTGCGGGATTGGTCAAGGCGCTGCGCCTTTTTGTGGCCGAAGACCCGGCGGAGCGGCGGCAGCGCTGGTACGCGCTGATGGAGGAACTGGTCGCCGCGTGTGGGTCACTGCAAAACGCCGAAATTGCGGTGGTAGCCGACCGCAAGCGCTCCGAGATTCCGACGGCGCGGCTGGTGCTCGACGAGGAAGCCGCGGGCATGACAGCGCTGGAACTGGTCAGGGCGCTACAGGAAGGTCGGCCGTCGATTGCCGCTAACCCGACATATGTTTACGAGGGTGTGGTGATTTTTGGGCCGATGTGCCTCAAGGAGGGCGAGCCCGAACTGATCGCCCAACAGCTCAGGGAGTTGCTCGGCTAGCAGGCTAAAACTGCGCCCCCCAATAGGCGGCACCTAGCAGCGCGGTCTTGTCGTTGAGCACGACGTGGACGGGAATGGCCGCGAGAGGCTCGCCCATGCGGCCTTTGTCCATAAAGCCCTCCATAAAGCGGCCGTCGCGCAGCTTGGCGAGGATCTTGGGCGCAATGCCGCCGCCGACGAAAACTCCTCCCGAAGACATCAACTTGAGTGCCAAGTTCCCGGCTTCGCGGCCGTAGAGGAGCGCGAAGAGGTCGAGGGCTGTTACGGCTAGCGCGGAGTGGCTTTCGAGGCCGGCGCGCGCGATGGCGTCAGCGCGGTCGGGCTGTTCTGTCTCGGGGGCCAGAGAGGCGTCGGCGCGGTCGGGATGCCGTTCGCACAGAAAGTCGTAGATAGCGGCCAAGCCTTGGCCTGAGACCACCCGTTCCCAGCTAACGTGGCCGTAGCGCTCGTTGAGGAAACGCCAAAGCTCGACTTCGAGCGGGGAACTTGGCCCAAAGGTCGCGTGTCCTCCCTCAGAGGCGATTGCTGCATAGCGGTCCTCGTCCCAGCACAAGCCTCCCTCGCCCAGTCCGGTGCCGGCGGCGATGACGGCGATGTTGCCCTTTGGGTCGCGCTGCCCTTCGTTGAGCGGACACAGGTCGTTCGGCTTCAACACCAAGGTGCCATAGGAAGTCGCTTGCAGGTCGTTGAGCAGGTGAACGTCGGTGTTGTTGAGCACGGCTGAAATTTCGTTGGGGTCGATGAGCCAAGGCAGGTTGACGGCGCGGACGGGAAGCTGATGGACGGGGCCGGGTACGCCTAAGACCGTGCGGCTGGGAACTATCTGCGTCTCGTCGGCGAAGGTCTTGAGTAGCGCACCGGCGCTGGGATAGGACGCAGTTTGGTAGCGCCGCTCGACGAGCGAGTCAAAGCCTTGGGTGGCTGGGTCGAAAGCGGCGAGGTACGTTTTGGTGCCGCCGACATCACCGCCGATGATCACAGGGGTGCCCACTTTCTCCAAGTCTCCCCGAGCAGGTCGTTGGTTTCTTCAGGGCCGGCGGCCCCGACCGAGTAGGAAGGCACCTCGCCCGATGAAGGGGCTTGCCAAGCGTCGAGGATGGGCGTTAGAAGCTGCCAAGATTTTTCGATCCAATCGCTGTCTGAGTAGAGCGTCGCATCGCCGAGCAGGCAGTCGAGGAGCAGGGTTTCGTAGGCTTCGGGCGTGCGGCCGCCGAACGAATCGGCGTAGTTGAAGTCCATGTTGACGGTGCCCAAGTGGACATCGGGACCGGGAATTTTGCCGTTGAAGGAAAGTGATATCCCCTCTTCGGGCTGGATGCGGATGGTGAGCGTGCTAGGGGATAAGGCGTCAGCTTGGGCGAAAATCAAGTGTGGGGGCTGGTGGAATTGCAAGGTGACCGTACTGGTGCGCTTGGCCATGCGCTTGCCCGTGCGCACGTAGAACGGCACTCCTTGCCAGCGCCAGTTGTCCACGGTGAATTCGAGGGCGGCGAAAGTCTCGGTGCGCGAGTTTGGGGGCACGTCTTCTTCCTGTAAGTAGCCCAGTTCGTCCTCGCCGGGTCCGTACTGGCCGCGGACCGCATAGCGGTCAACTTGGCCGATGCGGATGGGGCGGATCGCCTTGAGCACCTTGAGCTTTTCGAGGCGCACGCTTTCGGCGTCAAACGAGGAAGGCGGCTCCATGGCAATGACGCAGAGAACCTGCAAGAGGTGATTTTGGATCATGTCGCGCAAGGCCCCCGATTGGTCGTAGTAGCCGGCGCGGTGCTCCACGCCGACGCTCTCGGCTGCGGTGATCTGCACGTGATCGACGTAGCGCCGGTTCCACAGCGGCTCAAAAATTGAATTGCCGAGGCGAAAGACGAGGATGTTCTGCACGGTCTCCTTGCCGAGGTAGTGGTCGATGCGGTAGATCTGCTCTTCGGCAAAGACCGAGTGCAGCGCTTGGTTGAGTTCGCGGGCCGAGTCGTAGTTGTGGCCGAAGGGCTTTTCGACGATGATCCGGCACCAGCCGTGGCAGTCTCGGTGTTGGCAACTGAGGCCAGCGCGCCCTAGCTGCTCGACGATGTCGCGGTATATCTGCGGCGGCACCGAGCAGTAAAAGCAGCGATTGCCCCCGGTGCCGCATTCGCTGTCGAGGATTTCGAGCCGTGCTTTGAGCGCGGCGTAGGTCTCCGAGTCGCCGGGATCGCCGCGCACGTAGTGGAACTTGGCGAGGAAGGCATCCCGCGCGCTGTCGTCGAGCGGGCCGACGAATTCGGCCAAGGACTCCCGCATCTTTTGGCGAAAGAGGTCGTCGTCCCAGGCGCGGCGGGCTACGCCCACTAGGTGAAAGGCTTGAGGCAGGCGACCTTGGTGATGCAAGTGCCAGATGGCCGGCACCAGTTTGCGCCGAGTCAGGTCGCCCGAGGCACCAAAGATGACGAGGGCACAGGGGTCGGGAATGCGTTGTTGGATCATAGTGTAGTGGGTAGAGAATAAAAAAGGCCACAGCGTCCGCCATGGCCTCCCACATCGCCTCGTGTGAGCTTTGCAAATATACAAGTGTGGGCGAAAATCAACAAGTCGATTGTGCCGCTCAAGGCGTTGTGCGTAGCCGCCTTGCTGTTGATATTAGCGCAGCCACTTTGATACGAGGAAATATGGGTCGGTATTTGGTCACGGGTGGAGCGGGATTTATTGGTTCTCATCTGTGTCAGCGCTTGTGTGAAGAAGGGCACGCAGTGCGGGTGCTAGACGATTTGAGTACGGGGCGGCGCGAAAACCTGGCCGAAATCCTAAGCGAGATAGAGTTCGTCGAGGGCGATATTCGCGACGCGGCCTTGCTCGCCGAGGTCGTGCAGCAGGTCGATTGCGTCCTGCACCACGCAGCCATCGTGTCGGTGCCCGCTTCGGTCGAGCAGCCCCTCGTCGATCAGGAAGTCAACGCCGTGGGAACGCTGCGGCTGTTGGAAGCGGCGCGGCAGGCCGGGGTCCGCCGCGTGGTTTTCCCCAGTTCGGCCTCGGTGTATGGCAACAATCCGCAAATGCCCAAGCGCGAGGACATGCTGCCCGAACCCGAGTCGCCCTACGCGGTTTCCAAGGTCATGGCCGAGCACTACGCTCGAGTGTACAGCCAGCTCTACGGCTTGGAGGTGGTTGGCTTGCGCTACTTCAATGTCTTTGGCCCTCGGCAGGTGCCGTCTTCCCCGTACTCGGGCGTCATCTCGATTTTTGTCGCGCGGATGCGGGTCGGCGAGTCGCCAACCGTTTGCGGCGACGGTCACCAATCGCGCGATTTTGTCTATGTCGGCGATGTGGTAGAGGCCAATATGAGGGCCTCTACTACTCCGGGAGTCGCCGGGCGGATATACAATATTGGCTGCGGTCGCAGTGCGTCGCTGCTGGAATTGATCGCTGCGCTCAACCAGATTTTGGGGGCCGAGTTGGTGCCGATGTTCGCCCCGCCTCGGGCTGGCGATGTCCACTTCTCGTCAGCCGATATATCGCGCGCCCGGGCCGAGTTGGGCTACGAGCCGAGGGTTGGGTTTGTCGAAGGATTGGAGCAGACGATTGCGGCGTGGGAAGACTCCAACGTCGCGAGGCAATAAAAGGGAGCGCTATTGTGGCAACTATAGTCGATGGCAAAAAGCGCATCCCCTTTATGCGTGGGATGCTGGTGCACTACCTAATTGAGCGCGGTTTCAGCTACGAAGACGCCCGCGCTGTGGCCAATGCGGTGCGCGCGTCTTTGGGCAAAGTAGAGTCCGTGCGCAAGAAGGATATGGTGCAACTCGTAAACAGTGCCATTCGCAAGGGGTTCGACACGTACGAAGTCGGCGACCTAATTTTCTGGGAGCGCCAGCCCACCACCATCATCGTCGAGCGCAAGAGCGGGTCGCGGCCTTTCTCCAAGGAATTGCTGTCGGATTCCATTCAGGCGTCTGGGCTGGCCCCAGACCAAAGCTACGAGATTGCGCAGACAATTGAAGCCCGCTTGATAGACCAGCGCCGCCAGCACATCGCGCACTGGGAGTTGGAGGATTTGGCGGCCGAACTGATCGAAAAGTCCTTTGACAAGTCTTTTGCCGAGCGCTACCGCTTGTGGCGAGCTTGGGGTGATGTAGATAAACCCCTGATCATTCTCATCGGCGGTGCCAGCGGAGTCGGCAAAACCACGTTGGCGATTGCGCTGGCCAATTTGCTCGACATTCCCCGGGTGGTAGCTACCGACGATTTGCGCCAAGTCATGCGCCTGACGCTTGCACAGGAGCTGGTGCCGGCCCTGCACACCTCCTCGTACACCGCCTGGAAGGCCGTTCCTGCGACTGGTCATCTCGACGTAGTCGTCGCTGGGTTTCGCGAGCAGGCGCGCAGCGTCTGCGTTGGGGTCAAGGCTATCATCAGTCGCTGCATCGAGGAAAACACCAGCGTCATCATCGACGGCGTACACCTAATCAGCGACATGCTGGACTTAGATGGATATGCTGGCGATGCTTTTATCACGCCCGTCTGTTTGGAACTTCCCGGCCGCGATGCCTTTGAGGATCGCTTTGCCCAGCGCGCTAGTGAGGCCCCGTCTCGTTCGGCCCATCGCTATATGGGGCACTTAGAGGATATTCTCAAAATTCAGGACTATCTCATTGAAACGAGTGCCGCCTACGGCATTCCGGTGATTACCACGACCTCGGTCGAGGGCCTGACGAGCGAGGTCTCCATGGTGATCAGCGAGCAACTGCAGGAGCAGGAGGAAATCCGCAAGGCCCTGCGTGCCGCGCGCAAGAAGCGCGCGGCCAACTGACGCGCCGCTTGTTGATTCGCCCAATGCTGTAGTGTATATTCCAAAAATCGCGGCTAATGGGCCGTGGAAACGCGCAACCGAGTTAGGATAGAGATGCTGAGCAACAAAAAGAAGGGTACTTCCGCTAGCAATGGCCAAGCGCTCAACACAATTATCGGCCGCGGCAGCCACTTTGAAGGCAAGCTGACGGTGGATAACAGCGTCAGAATCGACGGCGTATTCAAGGGTGAACTGGCCTGCACAGGGGAGCTAAAGATCAGCCAGTCGGGCGAGGCCGATGCTACGTTGCAGTGCAAAGACGCGTACATCGACGGCGTCGTAAGTGGCACCGTGCGCGCCGATAAGGTGCGGTTGGACACGCAGTCGCGCTTTACCGGCGATGTGTACACCGACTCGTTCACGGTCTCCGAGGGCGCGATTTTCCACGGTTCTTGTTCGATGGAAAACCACCAGAAAAAGAGCGAGTCGTCGGCAACGGGTGCCCCAAGCGGCGAAGCTGCAAAGCCCCACCCGCCTGGGCCTAGACCACAAGTCCAAAAGAAATAGCGTTCCCCACTTCGTTTTTGCGTGAAAAATCCATCTGCACCGCGCGCTGCCGATGGATTTTTTCTTATTGCTGATGAGTCAACGCGACCATACTGCGTCCAAACGCCGCCGCCGCTCGGCCCCAATGGAGGAGATCGCAGTACCGCCTCCGCGTACTCGGCATCGGCCGACGCGAGGCGCGTCGTCTATAGGTGGTTGGCGACGCTGGCGGCGCGGTGCCCTAGCCAGTTTGGGCGCGTCGCCGGTTTTCCGCGCGTACATCTTTCTCGGCAGCATTGCCGCTATCTTGGCCTTCCTGCTCTACAATGAATCGATCATCGCCGAATTGCGCGAACACGAAAAGAACCGGGTTGATCTCTATGCGTACCTGATCTCGTTCACGCCGCAGGCATCTGAAGGCCAAATCCCCACCCTCTTCACCGAGGTGATCACTAAAGTCGATTTCCCGCGCATTATCACCAATCACCGCGGCGAGATCATCCAGGCCGAGGACATCGATACTTCGAGCTTATTGGGGGACTGGGCCTTCTGGCGCAGCAAAGCAGTGGACGCGCCCGCTGCTTTGCCCACTCAGTTGCACAGGCTGATTGAGGAAATGGACATTCAGAATCCGCCTATTCCCTTTTATTGGTCGCCGGAGACCCTAGGGCGACTCTACTGCGGGGGGGAGCGTGCGGTCATTACGGATACGCAAGGGGCCATTGCAGCTTGGCAGGGGGCGGGCCTGCCCGTGAGTGGCGACACTTCGGTGGTTGCCCTCGCCGAGGTGCAACGAGCATTGCAGAGGATGAAGGCCGAAGAACCGCTGTCCTTCAGCGTGCCGGCCGCTAGCTTCAGCTATCTGCATTGGGACGAGACCAATGCGATCATCGAAGACGCCGAGGGTCAATTTAGGGCTTGGGTGGGGGCTGGGCTGCCGCTAGTCAGCGACGATCCCAGCGAAGCGGTCCAAGATCAACTCCGGGCCTTTGTCGATAGCTTGGCTAACCAGCGTCCACCCCTGGAGTTCAGGATCCCGGCTGAGCACTATATCCACTATGGCGACACGAGCTTGGTCGGTCGGATTTCCCTCGTCCCTTTTGTGCAGATCGGTGTGTTGTTCCTCTTTCTGCTCGTCGGCTATATCGGCTACCGCAACATTAAGCGCAGCCAACAGCGCTCGCTCTGGGTAGGCATGGCCAAGGAGACGGCCCACCAGCTCGGGACTCCCCTCTCCTCGCTGTCTGGGTGGCTGGAGTTGCTGCACGGCGAGGTTGCCGCCGCCCCGAGATTGGACCGAGACGGACGCTGGGATCGCGTCGATCAGATGGTCGGGGAGATACAGCAGGACATGCGTCGCCTCGACCAAATTGCCTCGCGTTTCAGCCAGATCGGCTCGGTGCCCGAACTAGAGGAAAAGGACGTAGCAACTGTGTTGGAGGAGACGATCGATTACTTCCGGCGTCGCGTCCCGCAATTCGGGCGGCAGGAAATCGAACTGGAATGTCTAGGCGAGTTGCCTCTGGTGCCGATCAACGCCGAATTGATGAGTTGGGCATTTGAGAATCTGTGTAAGAACGCCATCGACGCCATGGATGGCCAGACGGGCAGCTTGCGCATCCGCATGGAGCTTCTGCCCGAGAGGCGCGCTGTGCAGGTCGCGTTTCAGGACGACGGGCGCGGCATTGAGCCCGAGCACGTCAAGCGCATCTTCGAACCGGGGTTCAGCACCAAGAAGCGCGGCTGGGGGTTGGGATTGGTGTTTGTCAAGCGGATCGTCGAAGAATACCACAAGGGCAAGATCAGCTTGGTACATAGCGCGCCGGGCGAGGGCACGACCTTTGAGGTGATTTTGCCCTTGGGTTGAGGAACGGACGCGGGTTTAGACGAGTTTAAATAGTCTGTACTTACGATAGTCTATAACTTTTAGATAAAAGGTAACGCACGCATGGAAGGGGACAAGCGAAAGATACTCTGGGCCGACGACGAGATTGACCTATTGCGCGCTCACCGACGCTTTCTCGACGAAAGAGGCTACTCAGTGACGCCGGTGAGCAACGGCAAGGACGCCATCGCCCTGATTGCCCAAGCGCCTTTTGACATCGTGCTGCTCGATGAGATGATGCCGGGGCTGGACGGACTTTCGACCTTGGAGCAGATCAAGGCGGCCGATCCCAATGTGCCGGTAATTATGATCACCAAGAACGAAGAAGAGCACCTGATGGACGAGGCGATTGGTCGCCGCATCGACAACTACCTGACAAAACCGGTCAATCCCAGCCAGATTTTCATGGCTTGCAAGCAGCTACTCGACGCGCGGCAGATTCGCCAAAGCCAAGCCGGGCAGCACTACGTCGCTAGGGCCGGCCAGATCCGCGAGCAGATTGCGGGCGCAACTTGGCAAACTTGGGTTGACGTACATCGGCAGCTCTGCGAGTGGGACATCGAAGTGGCGCGCTTGGGCGACGCAGGGCTCGGCCAGATGATTGGGGATCAACGGCGCGAATGCAACCGCGAGTTTGGGCGCTTTGTCGAGCAGCATTACGCGCGTTGGATAGCGGACGAAGGCGATTCGCCGCCGCTGTCGGTGGATGTGGTGCCCGAGTTCGTAGTACCCTATCTCGAACAAGGTCGGCAGGTATTCTTTATCGTGGTCGATTGTCTGCGCTTGGATCACTGGATGGTGATGGAGCCTCAGTTGGCCGAGTACTTCAACATCAAGCGCTCCTACCACTACTCGATTTTGCCTACGGCCACGCCCTTTGCGCGCAACGCGATTTTTAGCGGGCTTTTTCCCAAAGAGATCGCCGACAAGTACTGCACCATGTGGCGCGAGGCCCAAGACAACGAATACAGCCTCAACCGGCACGAGCACCAATTCATCGACGACTTGGTCGGCGATATGGGCGTCGTGCTCAAACCGGGTTCGCACTACGTCAAGGTGCTAGATACCAGCGAGGCCCGGAAATTGACCCGCAAGATACCATCGCTGGGCAAGTGGCCGCTCGTGTCGGTGGTGTACAACTTTCTCGACATGCTAGTACACAGTCAGGCACAGTCGGACCTGCTCAAGGAAATGGCTCCTAACGAGGCGGCCTTTCGCGCATTGGTGCAGACGTGGTTTGGCAATGCGTCGCTTTTTGAAACCCTCAAGGGCATTGCCCGCACCGATGCAGTGGTGGTGCTGACGACCGACCACGGCTCAATGCGCAGCACGCGCGCTTCGGTGGTGCATGGGGACCGCAGCACGTCTTCGAGCCTGCGCTACAAGTATGGCCAAAACCTTCGCTGCGAGGAAAAGGACGCGCTGCTGATTGCCGACCCGGAGGCCTACGGGTTGCCCGCGCCGGGCCTTGGTCACAGCTTCGTCATCGCCCGCGAGGACTTCTACTTCGTCTATCCGACCCAGTTCAACAAGTACCAGCGCCGCTACAAGGGCAGCTTCCAGCACGGTGGCATATCTCTGGAGGAAATGATTTTGCCCGTGGCGATTATGGAACCCAAGTAGGGAAAGTGAAAAAGGTTTTTACCACGCACTCGGCGGCCCAGACCCACGCGCTGGGTGCTGCGCTGGGTCGGCGTTTGGCACCGGGCGATGCGGTCGCCTTTCGCGGCGACTTGGGCAGCGGCAAGACCTGCATGATCCAAGGCGTGTGCGAGGCTTTGCAAGTGGCCGATTACGTGACGAGTCCAACTTTTGTCCTGATCAACGAATACGCCGGGCGATATAAGGGCCGCGATCTACCCGTCTATCACTTTGATCTCTATCGGCTGAGGGGCGCTGACGAGCTTGAGGAATTAGGTGCAGAAGAGTATTTTTACGGCCACGGCGTCTGCTTGGTCGAGTGGGCCGAGCGCGCCGATGGCTCGTTGCCCGATAGGTGCTGCCATGTGTGGCTAGAGCACGGGGAGGCTTGCGAGCGGCGAATTACCTTGCAAGGGGATGGGGTGGACGAAATCGAGTTCTGAGAATTGGCCAAAGGAAGGGGATTTTGCAGCGGCTGATACTGTGCCTCTGTGTTGCCGCTGGAGCGACAGCGGCCGAACGGGCTGAGTTGACGAGCTTGGTTGATAGCCCGACGGCCGGGCTGGTCAACAAGGGGCACTATGCGGTGGATGTTCGCCTGTTTGCCGACGGGGGGGCTGTCGGCCGCTTGCACGTCGGTGTGCTCAAGCGTCTGAGCGTGGGCGTGTCTTTTGGCGGCGAGCAACTCATTGGCACGGGTGCAGTCGATTGGAACCCGCGAGTGGGATTGGCTGCCCGGTGCCGGATCATCGAAGAGGGCTACACGTGGCCGGCGCTGCTCTTGGGTTTCGATTCCCAAGGCATCGGGCCCTATAGAGATCAGCGCTACCAAGTCAAATCCAAGGGAATCTATCTGGCACTGAGCAAGAATTATACCTCAATGCTAGGGGAACTCGGCGTCCACGCGGGCGTCAATATGTCACGTGAAGATGCCGACGACGGCGACTGGTCGGCGTGGTTGGGTATAGACAAGAGCTTGCGATTCATGGCCCTATTCGCCGAGTACGACTTGGGTCGCAACAACGGTCTGCAAAATCAGGGTGTGGGAGAAGGCTATTTGAACGTTGGTGGGGCGTGGACCATAACGCCGCAGCTAAGGGTTGCGTACTATCTCAAGAACGCGCTGGAAAGCGATCACTTCAGTTCCCAATCCATGCGGGAGCTGTCAGTCACTTACAGGAGGAAATTCCGATGAAGATACTGGCTATTGCTTTGCTTTGCGTGTGGGCCGGTGGCGCGGAGGCCCAAGAGGAGCGGGCCATCGACAATTTCGCTGGGGTCGGAGTGCGGGCCATGGGTATGGGGGGTGCCTTTGTTGGAGTGGCCGACGATTTCACAGCCATGTACTGGAATCCGGCGGGTTTGGCCCAGATGCAGCGGCGCGAGGTGCAGGTGTCTTTCCTGCGCAACAGCCGCGCCAACGACTCAATTTTCAACGGCATTGACGGGAGAAGCGAGCTGACCAATACGCGCTTTGGCTCGCTGGGCTTTGTCTATCCCTATCCGGTCTATCGCGGTAGCTTGGTCTTGGCGGCCGGCTTTACCCGCATCAAGGACTTCGACTGGAGCCTCAATCTCAAAGGCAACGACGACGGACTCACTGCCGACCACGCCTTCCAGCACGAGGGCGAGTTGGCTTTGGCCGGCGTGTCCGCTGCCATCGACGTGTCGCCGGCTGTTTCACTGGGCGCGACCTTGGGTTTGGTCAGCGGAGAAGACGAGGCCGTCAGTGAATTTGACTGGGCGGATCCGCAGGACGAATTCGTTGGTCAGCGTTGGCTCGCGCGCGACAGTTTTACAGACGAATATAAGTGGACTCCGTATGCCATCTTGGGCGCGATGCTGCGTACGCCGCGCGACGAGCCCCGCTACAGGTTGGGTGCGACGTTTGCCACCGGGGGGACGCACGAAATTCGCTACGAGTTTCGCGGCACTCCCTATGATGATGAGTTTAGTTCGATCGAGAACGACGATGGGACGTTCCAAACAACCCCGGACGAGGTCGAGTCCAGCAGGTACGAGCTGTCGCTGCCTTTTGAGTTCGGCGTGGGCGCTTCGGCCGAGGCCCTGCCGGGCCTGACGCTGGCGGGCAGCTTGCATTTGGCCGAGTGGTCCCAGAGCGAGTATAAGGGGGCCGATGAATATGGCTTGCGCGCTCATACTTCGTTTGAGACTCAGTACAGAGACGTCTTGCGCTACCACTTCGGCGTCGAGTACCAGGTACCGGTCGTTGCGCTGGATTTGCGGGCAGGCTACTTCGTGGACCCGGTTCCCTTTATCGGCCCGCGCGACCCCGACTCCGACGATCCGCCCATTCGCATTGAGGATGATCGGCGCTTTATCACCCTCGGGGCCGGGATATTGATCGACGAGGCCATGCAAATAGATATAGCTTGGGTGCGGGGTGCGTTTAAGCAAGTAGAAGAATACTCAGGCGAATATTCAGACAACGTCCTTAGCGAGGACTACGCGATCAATCGTCTCGTCGTCGGCATGGGATACAACTTTTAGTTTTTATTTTTTGCTCCTGTTGCCGGTTTGTGTATATTCAAGTCGAGAAACGAGTTTAACGTCCTCAAGGAGGGAGTTAAGTCCATGAAAACGAAGGCTTTGATTTTGTGCTCGGCCCTGTCGCTAACCGCGCTGATGACCAGCGGCTGTTACACGGTGCTCAGCAGCCCATACGAAACGGCCAGTCTGCACGACGAGGATTTGGTCCGCGCCAAGAGCCGCGATGTCGAGGCTCCAACGATTGGCAAGTTCGACGACCGCGACTACATGGACGATCTCTACCGCTATCCGGGTGTGCGCGGCGGCTATGGTAGATATGGCGGTTACTACGGTGGCTATGGTGGCTATGGTGGCTATTACTATCCCACCTCTGGCTACTATCCCTCCTACTACGGCGGCTATCCCTCCTACTACGGCGGCTATGGGCCCTATAGTTACGGCTACGATCCGTACTATCGGAGTTCGAGTGGTTACTACGTGCCGCCAGGTTATGAACTGGTCAGCACGCGCCAGCTCGACGATTTGCGCGCGGCGAGCCGGCTGAATACGACGCCGACGATTGCCGCCCCGGCAAGGGCTACCGAAATACAGCGCCGCGAAGAAGAAGTGTGGCAGAGGCGGGTAGAGCCTCGGGTGCGCAATGCACCTACGCCTACGCCGCGGTCTTCGGTCAGCACTCCGCCGAGTGCGCCTACGCCAAAAGCGTCCACAGCGACGACGTCGGCACCAGCCTCCAAATCGTCTGCGACAAAGGCAAAGAAGTCGGCCAAGCCCAAGAAGCGACGGCGTTGATTTTTAGATAGAGACGCAGAAAAAGCGGAGAGCCACGAAGGCTCTCCGCCTTTTTTATGCCTAGTCGCCGCCTAGATCGAAGTGGCGGGTCTGCGGCTTGGGTGGCGGGGCGATGCGGAAGAGGAAGCGTTGCAGTGGGCGGGCAAGGGCCATGAGCAGTTGACGCTCTCCTTGTTTGTTGCCGCCGAAGAGTTGTAGTTGCACCGGCTGGTAATTGCGCTGCGTGCCCCCCTGCTGCCAGACTTGATTGGTATTGAGGTTGATCAGGCTGACCTTGAGATCTATCGTCAGGTCTATGCCGGGGTTGGGCGACATGCCGTAGGGCGTGGGCGACATGGGCATCATCCGCGCCTGTAAGTGCCTCAGTTCGACGAAGACTAAGGCGTCGAGCTCGAGCTCCTTCCTGAGAATGGCCTGTACCGAGTCTTGGTGGACGCTGGTCGAGTCGAGTCGAATATCCTTGAGCTGGTAGGTGATTTCGTCTTGGTTCATCACCTCGGTTTTGGGCATGTTGCCGAGGCTCCGGACCACGGCGTTGGACAGACGCGCCATGACCTTCTCGATGTCCAACTCCCGAAAGGGTTCGATGTTGGTCGCGCAAACGACGCCGATGTGATCGACGTCCGCGAGAAAGGGGCGCAAGACCGGGTCGGGTTGCGACGGAGCGCGGAATTCGACGTGCGTGAAAGCAGCGCGGCCGCCGCAACCGGCTAGGCCAATGAGCAGTGCGAGAGCAGTAGCGCGGATCAAAAGCTCCGTCCAAAGCTGAAGTGGAACTTGAAGTCCGAGAAGTTGCCTTGTAGGTCCATCTGCCTGGCGAATTCAAAGTTCATCGGCAGTAAGAAGTACACTAAGAGACCGAAGCCGACGCTGGCGTGTACCTGCCGTGGGGAGGACGTGAGTGCGGCGTGTGGGTTGTGGAAGGGCCACAGGTCGATTTCGTCGCCTTTGTCCCAGGCCATGCCTACATCCACAAATAGGCTGCCGTCAACCGCCGGGATCAGGAAGGTACCGGGCCAGCCAAAGAGGATGCCACGCACAAAGGGGACGCGCAGTTCGGCATTGGTCAGCAAGACCCGGCTGCCGCTGAAGGCCGAGAACGGATAGCCGCGCAACGGGCCGGTGTTGAGGTTGAAGCCCGTGTAGAAGGGTAGGTACCAAGTCGGCCCCCCTAGGTTGTATTCGAGGGCGTCGCGTCCCAAAGACCCCACGCTATAGGCTCTCAGGCCTAGCACCGACCAACGCCCCAACCGCAAGTAGTGACGATAGTCAAATTCGAGATGTGAGAAAGAACGCGTGGCCGACCCAAGGTTGAGCGTGCGCCCCACCGAGAGGAAGTAGCGCTTGCCAGCGGTGGCACCCAAAAGACCGTAGGTAATGGAGTCGTGGACGTATGCGGTCTTGAACAGATGAGTACTGACAGAAGTAGAATCTGGTTCGTAGGAGGGAAAGACCTGTTCTTCTTGCTCGCCGACATAGGTATAGCTCAGGTCGAGGCGACGGTAGAGGTCGAGCGGATAGCTGGCGTTGGCCAAGGCACCGCGCTGCTGGAGACGGCTCGTGCCCCGAGTCGGGGGGCGGCCTGGGACGATGAAGTGGCGGTCGTTAAAGAAGTACTGGTTCCAATTGAAAATGGATACGCGGTATGTAGGCCGCTTGCCATAGTAGTTGTAGCTGGCGGCAAAGTTAAAGTCATTGCTGATGTCCTGCGCGGCTACGTAATCCGTGGCCAAGATCAGCGAGTGATTGCCCAAGAGGTCGCTCATGCTCAGTTGGGCAACCGACGATAAGAACCCATCGAGATAGCCCATCCGCACGGAGATGCCGTCGAATTCGAGCTTGGGGGTGTAGCGGCGACGGCGCAGTTCCAATTCGCCGTCGCTGTCGTTGTCGACGAGCTGGATGGCGGCTTGCGGCTCTTGGGATTCGGTGGGGGGCAACGGGCCGCTGGTGTCGGCTAGGAGCACGGCATCGTCCGAAAGCCCCCGATCTTTCAGGGTCGAGACCTGTCCTAGGCTTGGAATGCCGCCTTGGTCGGAAAGCGCGGCATCACCCTGTACTACGGGCCGTTCTGGGGGTGTCTCTATAACTGGGGCTTCAGCGGCTGGTGGTACTACTTCGGCTGGTGGCGCTACTTCGGCTGGCGGCGCTATTTTGTCCACGCGCGCCAGTAACTGTGCGTCTTGGCGCTTGACATCGGGCCATTCGGGCATGGCCATCCGGTAGAGATGGCTGCGGCCCTTGAAGTAGGTGTTGAACACGATCTGCCGCCCGTCGGGCGAAAGGGCGGGATTCATAATACCGCTGAGGCTGCGGGTCAGGCGGAATTCGTGGCCCTCGTCGAGGTGATAGACGAAGAGGTCGTTGATCTTGTCACGGGTGGAGACGAAGAGCAGCTTGTTGCCTTCGGGCAGCCACTGAGGCCACAGATCGTCAGTGGGGCTAGATATGACCGCGTGTGCTGTGCCCTCAGCTAGATCGTAAATTTTGATGTCGAACTGGTTGCGGTACTTGGTGCTAAAGGCGATGTGCTGGCCATCGGGCGACCAGTTCGGATAATCTTCGCGCTCGGGCGTGCCCGTGAGTTGGCGCCGCTCGCCGGTCTGCACGTCGATAATGTAGAGATCGCTCTGGCCCTGTCCGGTGCCGATAAAAGCAAGTTGGCGGCTGTTGGGGGACCAGGTTAGGCTCTCGACGAGATCCATATCGGGCATAGACAGGGTCTGCATGAGTTCCTTGTCGTAGAGATCCCACAGCATGATGCGGTCGCGGGGGCCTTCTTTGGCGACAAAGGCGATGGTCTGACCGTCCTGTGCCCAAGCCACGGTGCCGCTGCCGATGCTGAGGTGATCGTAGTCGGCGGCGCGCATGCTCTCGGTGACGCGCTCGACGAGCGAGGCATCGCGCAGGCGGATGATGTCCACGTGCTGTTCGATCCCGTCTGAGGAATAGACGGCGAGCATGTCGCCGCTGAGCGACCAGCAGGCGCTGGAGAAGCTTTGGATGTCCTCGTCGTCGCCTATTTTCTCGGCGAATTCGGAGGTATAGTCGCGCGTCTGCAAGAGGGGCCAGTAGGATTTGCGCATCTGGGCCGACCAGCGCTCGTCGAGGGTTTTCAAGTCCATGCCGATCAAGCGATCCATGAGCTTGTCAGTGTCGTGCTGGCTATCCCACAGGCGGAGAATGCGGCTGATTTTTTCGGGGCCGTACTGCTGGGCAATGTACTCCATGAGCGCGTGGC
>JAPPEF010000042.1 GCA_028875335.1 Gemmatimonadota bacterium | reverse complement strand
CGTACCACTCGTCGTCGATCTCTTGCAGAACGGCCAACACGTCCGCGCCCCGGTGATCGCGAGCGGCCACGGGCGGACGCAGCCCTTGCAGGGGATACAGTTTGAATTCTGGATAGGGCGGCGCGGAGAGCAGGCGTTCGTTGGGATAGATATCGAATTCAGGTGGATGATCGACGGCCACGAGTTCGAGGGCATCGACGTAAATGATTTCCTCTAGCTGGTTAGCCAATTGCAAGACATAGTGGCCGTCTTTGGGGGCCAGCGGCCCCAACCGAACGTACTCGTCAGTGTCGGGCTGATAGTATTGACCCGGGGCGGTCAAATAGCCAATAATGGCTCCCCCGAGAATATCGGTGACAAATCGATAGCGCTCGCCGTCCCAAGCGTAGAGAATGGGGCACGAAGTGCCCTTGCGGTCGAGTTCCGTCAGTTCCAGCCGCTGTCCAGCCCCAGTCGCCAACTCGGTCTGGCGCACGCCCCCGGGCCAGAGAATGCGGATGAATTCGACCGAATCGCTCTGCGCCAAGCCGAAGTGGAGCACGCCCGCGTATCCCTCGCTGCGGATTTCGCGCTTCTGGAGGCGGTGGGTGGTTTTCACCTCCACCTTGGCCCCGACGCCGTCGCGATTGCTGTTAAGCCCTTGGGCGGCGATCTCGATCCAGTGCCCCCCTTCGCTTTGATTGTGCAGCACCCGGCCACCCGCCCAAATATCCACGCGGCCATCGCCGTTGAAATCGGCCACGACCGCAGCCCCACCCGACTCGTCAATTGGGGATTGCGGCTGGAACTGGCCGCCGCCGTACGCGAGCGGTTGCAGCCGTTCGTCCTCGCAGGCGAGCAGGTCGAGGTCGCCGTCATTGTCGAAATCGGCGGAAAGCAGCGCCCGCTCGCCGGACGCAGCCGCCTCGGCCCGGACGAAGGCGCGGCCGGCTTGGTTTATATGCGTCTCTACAGTGCCACTAGCCGCGATCGCCAAGTCCATATAGCCGTCTTGGTTGAAGTCCTCGACGGCCAAGCCCGCGCCCTGCACGGCACCTAAGCCCAAAGCGTCAGCGATTTCCGAGAACGTGCCGTCGCGATTGTTGGTTTGCACTTGCAGGCCCTCGGCTGAGAGGAGGACTATATCCACGTCGCGGTCATTGTCGAGGTCGGAGAACACAGCGCGGTCAGCGGCGACCGGACCGACCGGTTGGCCCGTAGCGACAAAGCGGGCCTCCCCATCGTTGGCCAGCAGCGAGACGCTCGAACCGAGCACTATCAAATCGAGGTCGCCGTCGTGGTCGGCATCGCCCAGTGCGACACCGGTCGAAGCCGCGGACAGGCCTTCGCCGTCAGCCCATTCGCCGTTAGCCGCTCGATAGAGGAGAGTCCCGCCCGCGCCGCTGAGGACCAAGTCGGCGGTCCCATCGTTGTCGAGGTCGCCGGAGATCGCGCCAGTCGCCCCAAAGTCGTCGGGCAGCGTTGGAGCAGTGAGCATTTCCGCTGTGCCACCAGCGTACAAGTGCAAGCCCTCGGCACCGGCCAAGACATCCGGCCGACCATCCGCGTCAAAGTCCCCCAAGGCGGCAAAGTGCACCGGGCCAGCCGCCGGGCCAGCCGCCGCGAAGGCAAAAGGCCCGGCCACGTCGTCCTGACTCGGATCGCCACCACCGGCGTCGGCAACGGCCTCGGCGTATTTGCCCTGCCCCTGATAGGACGAAGAAACGCCTTGGTGGCCAGCTTGGCTGAGCTGGTTGAACCGCTCCAAGGTGCTTTTCCACTCTTCCTCGCGCCCGAGCCGCCGGTAGAGATTGGCCAGTCCATAGTACGCCGACACGTTGTAGGGATCGAGGCGGATGGCCTCCTTGAAGTCGGCGATGGCGGCCTCGCCCTCGTTTAGCTTGGCCCGCATTTGCCCCATGTAGTAGCGCACGTGGGGGTCGTCGCGGTCGGCGGCGGCAACCTTTTGCAGGGCGGCGAGCGCTTTGTCGTGCTCCCGGCCTTGGGCATTGTAGATCAGGCCCAGCGCGTAGTTGGCGTGGAGGAGGGCGGGGTCGATGGCGAGCGCGGTTTGCAGGGCCGTGGCGGCGCTGTCGTACTTGCCGAGGGCGTAGTACGAAATGCCTAAATTGGCCTGCGCACTAGCGTAATCCGGGGCCAAGGCGAGGGCGCGGGCAAACTCCTCCCGACCGCGCGTGTAGTTGTGCTGATCCATATAGACCACGCCCTGATTGTTGTGCCAGCGCGCCTTGGGGGGCCAAGCCGGCGACTCCTCGGGCGGCCCCTGTCCACAAGCCGCTCCCAAGAGGGCTACAGCGAGAGGTAACAGGGCTTGGCGCACCTTGACGCTTATATGGGGCATGGTTATATTTTTTCCTTCCATAGCGAGTGGTTTTCGAGCGAGAGTAGCTCAGTTGGTAGAGCTCCACGTTGCCAACGTGGTTGTCGCGGGTTCGAGTCCCGTCTCTCGCTCCATTTTTTTGCCTCGACCTCCATTTCAATATAGCTAAAACCCCCATTGAGAAAAGCTGGCGCGGGCTTGCGTCGGCTCATTTTACAGAGGGATCTGAGGTGCCATCCGCTGGGCTGGCAAAGCGCTGGCCAAGGCGGAACAAATCTCCTAGTGGGTTTTTGCGGTCCTCTAGGGCGTCGGCTATAACTGGTCCAATGGAGCCACCGAATTTAAAGCCGTGGCCGCTACCACAGCCGGCGATGAGAATCCCCTGTGCCCCCGGTGCCCAGTCGATGACAAAGTGGTCGTCGGGCGTATTGGTGTACAGGCAGGCGCGGCCCCCCACCAATCGGGCCCCTTCCAGAGCGGGTAAGCGCTGAGCGACAAAGGCGCGGGCTTGGTCGAAGAAGCAGGGGCTGGGTTGGCGGTCGGCCTCGGGCTCGGCGCGTTCCACTTTGCTGTCCTCGGCGATTTTGACGTACCCTTCGCGCAGCAGAGGAAAGCCGTACCAGGCCGCCTGGGAGCTCAGCGCCGTCCACACGGGAAACACCTTCTGAACGAACATTTCGGGATTGGCCGGGACCAAGAAGGCCATTTGCTGGCGCGTTATGCGCAAATGGTCCTTTAACTCGGGAAAAAGGCGCACCACCCAAGCACCGGCGGCGACCACGACGCGGCCGAATAGAGGCCGCTCTTCCCCAGTGACTAGACGAACACCCCGGTCGGTCTCGTCCATGGCCTGCACCGGGGTGTGAGAACGGATAGCAACGCCCTGGTCCCGGGCCAGATCGGCCAGATCAGCCACGGCCTGACCGCTGCGCAAATAGCCGGACCAGGGATCGTAAAAGAGCGTATCGTCGTCCTGCACGGCGAATTGGGGAAAGCGCTGGCGGACCTGAGTCGGGCTCAGTACTTCGACCGTCTTCCCCCGCTGGCGCAGCATCTCTAGGCCGCGGCGAGCCGGGCTGTCGGCGGGCAAATCGCCCCAGATATTGAGCTTGCCAGTCTGGTAGTAGATGGCCCGGCTGAGCTGGTCGTGCCACTGGCGCCACTGATGCGCGGCCCGCTCGACCAACTCGTGGTAGGTCTCCTCGGGGTAGCTGGTGCGGCGGATGACTTTGGACACATCGGTCGAGGAGGCATCTGGACAGGGGATAGGGCCGCGTTCGAAGAGGGTGACCTGATGGCCCCTCCGGTTGAGTTCCAGGGCCGCAGCCAAGCCGAAAATGCCCGCCCCTACAATGCCGACGCGCATGGGGCTAGAGCTTCTCAGTGCGGCGCTCGCGGATTTGCAGCAGGGCCGGCAGCAGAGTGACGGACGTGATAAAACAGGACCCCAAGCCCACCAGTGAGAGCACGCCAATCGACGTGAGCGCCGGGTGGATGGCCGGCACCAATCCCGAGAAGCCGACCATCGTCGTCAGCGACGTAGCCAACAGCGCGAGCCCGGTCGTGCGCAATACCAAGCGCAGCGAGCCGCGACCAACTTCTTGGTAGCGGTGGAAGATGTGGACGCTGTTGTCAATGCCCATGCCGATGATCGTCGGGAAGGCGACCATATTGTAGAGGTTGAGCTTGATGTCAAACACATACATGAAGCCCACAACCCACACTAAGGCGTTTAAAAGCGGCGTGAGTACCAGCAGAGTATCGACGAAACTTCGCAAGTCGATGAGCAGCACCACCGCGACGACCACGAGCGTGAGGATCACGGCGAGGGGGCTGTCCTCGAGCATGACCTTGAGCATTTCGGCGACGATAATGTGCGAGCTAGAAGCTATGTAGGTCTTGCCCGTCGGCGTTTCTATGTGGCTGATTTCCTCGGCAAAGCGGATGGCGTCTTTCCCGTCCTTGAGCTCGACCGAGGCGTTGATCGCCACGAAGTTGAGGATGTTGCCCTCCTTGTCCTTGAATTCGTTGGTCAAGTCCGCGGGCAGATCGTAGAGCGTGAGCTTCTCCACGTCGAGGTACGGGCGCAGCGAGTCCAGCTTCGCCCGCTCGCTCTCGCTGAACAGGCCTTCTTCTCGGTCGAGCAAAGCGCGGATGTCGGCGATGAGCGCCAGCTTGGCGTCTTGGTCTTGCGGCAGTGCGGAGTACACGCTCTTGACATTGAGGACCGTGGAGGAGTCGCCGTTGGTGGCCTTGATAGCTTCGACCGTGCGAACCACCTCCATGGCCTCGTCGTAGCTTTCGGTCAGGACGATGGCTGGCGAGCGGCCTTCCTTCAGGCTCTGGGGCAGGCTGCCCTTGTTGATGTTGGGTGGCGGCGCGGGCTTGAGCTTGCTGAAGTCGTATTCAAATTCCAAATCGCCGAGGTGGTATAGCGAGTACCCAGTGATCACCGCGCCTATCAGCAAGGTGGCCCAAGGCTTTGGATAGCGACCTGTGCGCCACAGGACGCTGCGCTTGCGGATGGGGATGACCAACCGCAGGCGCTCGGCGAGGACGATGAAGGCCGGGCATATCGCGACCATGGCCACCAGCGAGAAGAGAATACCGGTGCCGACGATAAAGCCGAACTCCGAAAAGCCCTTAAAATCCGTCAACAGCAGCGAATAGAAGGCGATCGAGGTAGTGACCGCCGTCGTCGCCAGAGCCTTGCCCGTGTACCGGACAGTCACGGTCAGGGCCTGTTCGATGTCCATGCCTCGGCGGTGGGCCTCGCGGTAGCGAGCGAAGATGTGGATGCCAAAGTCGATGCCCAGCCCAAAGAGGATGGCGAACAGCCCCACGGTGATCATGTTGAGACTGCCGATGGCCAAGTAGGTGACGCCAAAAGTCCAAGTTAGGCTCATCATCAATGGCAAGGTGATGAAGAGCGAGCCAACTACTTGGCGGAAGAACAGGGTGATGAGCAGCAGCACGCCGACGATGCTGTACAAGGCCGTTGACTTGAGGTCGCGGATAATGATCGTGAATTGGTTGGCGCTGTTTTGGAAACTGCCCTTGTACACGCATTCGATACTTGGGTGGAAGCGCTCTGGGCCGATGGCGGCAATGGTCTGGTCGATATGGTCGATCAGGTCCTGCGAGAAGGCGACATCCGTAGTGAGCCCGGCCGGATAGAGGCGGAGGATGACGCCGTTGCCCTCTTTTGTGATGAAGTACTGGCGATATTGCTTTGGGACCACCGCGCCGTCCTGCTGGTACTTGGCCTCGATATCCGAAAAATCGAGCACCTGCTCTTCCTCGTCGTCAAAAGCGAAGTAGAGCGGCGACTGCTTGAGCTTTTGCAACTCTATGTGCTCGTCGAGGCGGCGGTTGACTTCTCGCAGGTCCTCTAAGTCCATGTAGAGCAGCCGGTTTTTTTCGAGCAGACCCTTTTTGCTGTCGAGGCGGCTCACCGAGCTGATCAGCGAGCTGTGTTCAAGCGAATCGGCCAAGACCTGCATGAAGGAAACGGCCGCGTCCAAATCGTCGCTGGTAATGACGATCATCAGCGGAGCGATGCCGCCAATGCGGGCCTTGATGCGGTTGAGTTCCTGGACGCTGACGTAGTCGTCGGACAGCAGGTCGGCGAAGTCGGTCTTGATGTTTCCGGCCAGCTTGGCAGCGAAGAACCCGGCAAATACCGACAGTATCGTGGCCAGCGCAATTATGCCGATGTAGTGGTGGTAGATGTAGCGAACCAAGCGCTGGTGGCTTATGGGCATGGCGGAGGGTTAATCCTCGGTTGCACCACCTGAAGGCGGCGAGAGAATCGCTTCACGCAGGCGGGCCAACTGCTTGTCGAGCTGAACGATTAGCTTCTCGTAGCCATTTTTTTCGATGTAGCGGGCATAGCGTCGCCTGTTGCCCTCGGCCGTGCTGATGCCGTCAATGACCAAGTCGTATATCCTCCACACACCCTCCACCCGATGGAGCTTGTACTCGATCTCTATTTCCTCGTCCCGCACGGGCACCAGCGCTTGGACGACGGCGGCGTCCTCTTGCACCTCGGCCGACTCGTAGCGAATCTCGCCCTCGCGGTAGTAGCGGGAGAAACTATCGAAATTCTGCTCGCGGATGATGCTGCTGAAGGTCTCGGCGAAGTGGTCGCGCTCGGCCGGGGAGCGGTCTGCCCAGTAATCCCCCAAGGCGAGACGGCTCAATTCCCGAAAGTCAAAGGCCGCGTTGATGTGCTTCTTGATCTCTTCCCGCACGGCCGGAGGCAGCGAATCGGTCGGAGTCTCGGTGAGTATGGCCTGCACCTCGGCGTCGTGACTCTTGAGGAAGGCGATGGGATCGTCGGTCGCGCTGGCAGCTACCGCGATGCAGAGGACGCCCCACGCGGCGCACCATAGCGTTTTCATGGTGAATTCTCCCCTGAGTACGCGCCGTTGGAGACGGGAAGTCCGCCGCAGTGATTGACAACGCGCCCGCCGTCAAAGGCTTGGCGCGTCCACACGCGCAAATCTGCGTAGTACGCTTCGGCGTACGAACGGGTCGAGTTGGCGTCTGTCAGCAGCCCCAAGCCAATGGTGCGCTTGGCCGGCCGGCCGCCTAACTTTTCTCGGTGGTGCTTTTCCAAGTCGACGACCTCAAAGGTCCATTTGCCCAAATTGGCCGCGCCGCTTTCGACGACGAAGAACCAAGGCCGGAACAGCTTGTCGCGCCGCCCCACCGTGCCTTCGGGCAAAGTCGTGCTCCACACGTATTTGAGTTGTTTGGGCACTCCCAGCCAATTCTTGGAGAAGATGACGTACAGGCCGGCCGCACTGTCGTTGGCATCGTCGAGAAACTCGTTGCCGCCCAGCGGCAAGGCCGCAGCTCGCCAGCACCAGGTCATAATCGGGTACTGACGGGGATTCCAGTGGACGAATTTTCCCACGATGACCGAATGGCTCGAATCGCGTGCCGCCATGTAGCGCCGAGGGCGACCCTCTACTCGGTAGAGCACGGGTTTCTGGCGATCCTTTTTCTTCCACGGCCCCCATTCCATGGGCTGCGACCCATCCCAAGTAGCGGCGAAGTCTTCGAGAACGACAAACTCGCGTTCGGCGAGTTGGGCCTCCAGCACTGGCGGCGAATGTTCTCTATCGATCAGCGACTGGTAGCGACGCCGATAGTGGCTGGAAACGGGCCTGCCATCGATCTTCAACTCGGCAATTTTCCAAGTTCCGTCTGCGAAAATCAAGTCGGCCTCCACGCCGAGCGAGCGAGTGGCAAATAACGCGCGAAGCTGCGCACGGCCCCGCTGGCCATTCACTTCGAGACTATCCAAGCGCAAGCCGCGCCAATCCGGGGAAGCGAGCTGGACGGCCAAGTCGGCGCTGAGGCGGTGCTGATAGGCCCTAGCGAGTCGGCTGCGATAGTGATCGACGAGGTGTGTAAAGCGCGGGCTAGATAGCAAACCCCTGTATGCGTCCAGCGATTTTTCGAGATAGTCGCCAAAGGTCATCTCAGCAAACTCGTCCACGGCCAAGTGCTCGCTCACTAGGCGGTCAGCCGCGCCAGCACGCTCGCTGTTGGGTGCCTCTAGCAGCGCGTTCAGCCGCGCCACGGTTGCCGTCGCCCAAGCCGCATCGGCCCTTCCGTCACTTGGGTTGGCCAACGCCAACAGCACGACTGCGCTAAGGAGCTTCATCGCGTGGGATCAGTTCGACGCCACCCGTGGCCTTTTCGAGGCGGGCGACGCTGAGGTTGAAGTCGTACAGAGCTTCGCCGTGGGCTTGTTCGCGGCGGGCCCAAGTCTCAAAAGCGGCGATCAATTCGCCGATGGTCTGCGGGTCGAACTCAAAATCGTCGCGGGCTTCCCGCAGCCACTGCCGGGCCAATTGCCGACTCTTGCGCGCATCTTGCAAATCGCGATCAGCGCGGCGATAGTCCAAATAGGCGCGGCGGACATCCAAGCGGATCCCCTCCTGCGCACTCGGTACGCGCACTTCGAGCGCGCGGTATTCAGCGCGCGCCCTATCTACATCCGCAGCCAACAAGTGCCATTCCAATGATTGCCGCACCCCGATAAAGACGCCGCCGTTGAAAAAGTTGAACTCGTCTTTGACAAATGGGTTCCGCTGGTCCGTGCGCCCAGGGGCCACGGCGTAGCGCAAGCCGCCGCTGACGAACACTTGGGGCTGATAAGCGGCGCGGGCCGCTTGCGCGAGGGCCTGTTTGGCGGCGAGACCCGCTTGCAACTTGCGCCATTCCGGCCGCAGGTCGAGGGCCTGTGCGATTAGATCGTCTAGGGACGGAACTGAGGCCACCACCGGCGCGAGCCGCTCGGCCCGGAGCAGGAGCGGCGCATCGCTGGGCAGGCCCGTGCGCCAAGCCAGCGCCGACCGCGCCAAGGCCAATTGGTCGCCGACCTCGCGCTGCTGCACGGCCAAATCGAGCTGGGCCAACCGCAGCTTGTAGCGGTCGGACGACGAGAGCGAGGGGTCGTCATCCAGTTCCTCGGCTCTGCTAGCCAGCTCATCGCTCACGCGCTGCGCCAAGTCGTTTAGGTCTTGAGCCAACAGCAGTCCGTAGTACAGCTCCTTGACGGCAAAGACCACGTCCAACTGGGTCTGCGACAGGTCGGACTGCTCCACATCGACCCCTCGGGTGGCGGCCTCGTTTAAATGGCGGCCGAGGCTAAAGGGATAGAGCGGCTGCACAAATTGCAACTCGGCGCGCGCAAAAGGCCCCAACGATCGGAACCCCGTGGTATCAGAGGGCGGGTTAAACACGCTACCCATCGCGTCTGGGACTAGTCCGCTTTTGCTGTCGATGCGCAGGCGGGGAAGAATTTTAGCGGCCGCAGCTTGGCGGCGACGGGCGTCAGCCGACTCGACCTTCCAGCGGCCACTCGCAACCTCGCCATCGCGGTCCAAGGCGCGGTTGATAAGCTCAGTCAGCGTCCAGTGCTTGTCGGGCATTTGGGCGCGGGCCAGGCGGGTGGGCAAGCACATGGCGAGGACGCAAACCCCCAGCCATAAGGGAGCGCAAATTTGCATGCCAATGGGAAATCTCAGCAGCGGAAGAGGCGGAATTCGCGGTGATAGCGCGGGTCTGTCATTATTTTTCTAACTTGTTAAAAATAGTTAAGTTAATATACAGACTGCGCCATTTATCGTCAATGTAAACGCCCGTCTGCTTCTTGGATTGTACAACACCCGAACCCTATGTTTTATGCACCTATGTTTTGCTTAAAATGCGCGAATAGACGGGCACTATGCAGCCGACTTTAGTCATCCGAGAGGCCTGCGAACACAACCTGCGCGCCGTTTCCTTGGACCTGCCCCACGAATCCCTCGTGGCCGTCAGCGGCCCGTCCGGGTCGGGCAAGACTTCCCTCGTATTGGACACGATCTATGCCGAGGCGCGCCGGCGCTTCTTAGCGGCGCTGGACCAGGGAGGTGGCTGGCGCGCATTGCGCGTGCCCAAGGCCCGCCGCATCGACGGCCTAGCTCCCGCCCTCGCGCTGGCCGGGGGGGCTGGCCACCAGAGTCCGCGCGCCACAGTGGCGACCCTGTCCGGCTTGTATGACTTATTGCGCCTGCTCTTTGCCCGCGTCGGTCAGCCTAGCTGCCTCCACTGCGGCGGACGGGTGCAGACGCATCGCTTTGAGGAAGCAAACGAAGCGGCTGCGAGCATGCCAGATGGCACCCGCCTAATGATTCTCGCGCCGCGCCGCCCGCGGGAGGACGAGACGCCCGAGCAGGTACTCGCCGCGATTGATCGCGCCGGCTACCGCCATGTGCGCCTCGACGGCCAAGATCTGCTACTGGAGGACATCGCGCCCGGGCGCGTCGCCCGCGCCCAACATTTGTCCGTGGTCGTCGATCGCCTCATCGTCAAAAAGGGCATCGCGCGCCGCCTACAAGGGTCGCTGCAAGCGGCCTTGGAGGCGGGCGACGGCCAAGTGGTGCTTTCCACCCCAGACGCCGGAAGCGATCTGGTTTTTGCGGTGCGGCCAGCGTGCTCGGCCTGTGGTGCGCCCTTTCCGCCACTAGAACCTGCGCTGTTTTCCTTTAATAGCGCGACCGGAGCCTGTGCAGCGTGTCGGGGTCTCGGGGTACAGAGCGGGTTGAGCAGTGAGCAGATATTCGCCAGTGGACGGGCCACACTCGAAGGGGCCTTGGGTCCCCTGTGGCACGACTTTGGGCACGGCGATTTGCGCGACCGCCTGCAAGCCTTTTGCCAGCGGCACCAAGTCGATCCCGAACAGCCCGTAGGCGACTGGCCGGACCAAGCGGTCGAACGCCTGTGGCACGGCGAGGGCCGCCGATTCATCGGGCTGGCGCGCCGATTAGAGCGCGTCGGTGCCAAAGCCGAAGGCGAGGAATTGGCCTGGCTGGAGGAACGCCTCGACGACGCACCGTGCCCTAGCTGCGGTGGAGCGCGCTTGCGTCCCGAATCGCTCGCAGTGGAATTGGGCGGAGCGTCGATTGCCGAGGTCGGCGAGTGCGCGGTTGTCGCGGCGACCGAGTGGCTCAGCAACCTCGATTTCCCTGTGCCTACGGCTCCCGTAGGAGAAGCCATTCGCGGCCAAATCTGTCGTCGGCTGAACCTGCTGCAAGAGTTGGGACTAGAGTACCTGCAGCTAAACCGCCGCGCCGACACCCTGTCGAGCGGAGAATTCCAGCGACTACGCCTCGGGTCCGCCCTGTCGTCGGGCACTACGCAGATGCTCTACGTGCTCGACGAACCCAGCGCCGGTCTGCACGCGCGCGACGCCGCCCAGCTCCTAAACGCGCTCAGGACACTGCGCGATGCCGGGAACTCCGTGTTCCTAATCGAACACGACGCTGCGCTCTTGCGCGGGGCCGACTGGCTGGTCGATATGGGGCCGGGCGCGGGGGCCGCCGGAGGACAAGTCGTGGCCGAGGGCACGCCGAGCGAGGTAGCCGCAGCCGAGTCTTTGACCGGACGCTATCTGCGCGGCGCGCTGCAATTGCCGCGCACCCAAGCACGCCAGCCACAGGGGTGGTTGGTACTATCCGGTGCGCGCGGCCATAACTTGCGCCAACTCGAAGTGCAATGGCCATTGGGAACCTTGATCTGCGTGACCGGGGTTTCCGGGTCGGGCAAAAGCTCGCTGGTCAGCCACACCCTGCATCCGCTCTTGGCGGCTAAATTGCACGGCGCTCAGCGTCGCCCCCTGCCCTATAGCGCTTGCACTGGAATTGAGCAGGTAACGCGCGTCGTCGCGGTTGATCAGCGGCCCATTGGCCGCAGCGCGCGCTCGAACGCGGCTACCTACACGGGGTTGCTAGCGCCGATTCGCCGCCTGTTTGCCGACCTGCCCGAAGCCCGCCTGCGGGGCTACCGGCCCGGGCACTTCAGCTTCAACGCCCTAGAGGGAGCCTGCGACCTGTGCAAGGGCCGGGGGGTTCACAGCACGCGCCGAGGCGCATTCGACGACCTCGAAGTCGTCTGCCCCTCTTGCAGCGGACGGCGCTACCGCGCCGAGGTCTTGGACGTGCGCTTCCACGAGCACCACATCGCCGAAGTGCTGGAGATGAGCGTGGCCGCGGCGAGTGCGCTTTTTGCGGCCGTGCCCCAAGTCGCGCAGCGGCTAGCAACCCTCGCGGAAGTGGGCTTGGGCTATTTGCACCTCGGCCAACCGGCGACCAGTTTCTCCGGCGGCGAAGCGCAGCGGGTTAAGTTAGCGGCTGAACTGGGCCGCTCGCGCCAAGATCACGCGCTCTACATCCTCGATGAGCCGACCACAGGCCTGCACTTGGAGGATGTGCGCTTGCTGCTCGCGCTGTTGCAGCGCTTAGTTGACGAGGGCAATACCGTAGTGGTGGTCGAACATCACATCGAATTTATCGCGGCCGCCGACTGGGTCATCGACTTGGGGCCGGAAGGCGGGGAAGCTGGCGGGGCTATCACCGCTTGCGGCCGGCCCGAGGATGTGGCCGACGCGGCCGGCTCCCACACGGGCGCGTACTTGCAGCAGTTATTTGCCGCGCAGCTAAATACACGACAGTAATCCACTGGACGGTACTATGGGCATTTAGGTATGAGATGCTTCGACTCCGCTTCGCTCCGCTCAGCATGACAGGTGTTGGTGCTCTGTTTCCCAGTGTCATGCTGAGCGGAGCGAAGCATCTCATACCACTTCTACTGTCGTGTACTCGAGGAGGTTTTCATTGGACCTACAAAAAATACAAGCCTACATGCAGCAGGAGGGGATCGGCGCTTGGCTGGTGTACGATTTTCGCGGCGGCAATCCAGTCTTGTGGCAGCTATTGGGCCAGCGGCGGCAAACGACCCGGCGCGTCTTTCTTATCGTGCCAGCCGCGGCCGAGCCGCGCTTGCTCGGTTCGGCGGTCGAGCCGGAGGCCCTCGCCGGGCTGGGCATAGAGATCGCCCATTACGCTAGCTGGGAACAGCTACATACCCTGTTGCGTGATGCGGTGGATGGTCTGCCACAGGTAGCTATGGAGTACTGGCCCGGGGGCGCGCTGCCCACGGTGTCTTGGGTCGATGGCGGCACCTTAGATCTGGTGCGATCCCTCGGCCCCGAGGTGGTGTCTTCGGCCGATCTGTGCCAAGTCGCCTTGGCCACCTGGAGCGCGGACGCACTCGCCTCGCACCGCGACGCCTGCCGCCAAGTGGCCGAAGTCAAAGACGCGGCCTTTGAGTACATACGCAGCCGCCTTCACACCGGCCTCACCGAATTCGACGTCCAATCATTCATCGTCGCCGAACTGGAGCAGCGCGGCCTCGACAGCGGGCATCCGCCGATCGTCGGCGTCAATGGCAACAGCGGCAATCCGCACTACGAGCCGCGCGCGGACACAGCCGCCCCCATCGAGCCAGGCGCTTGGATTCTCATCGACCTGTGGGCGCGCCACCCCGGCGAGCAGCACGTGTTCGGCGACATGACTTGGGTCGCCTTTGCCGGCCCGCACGTGCCTGCGGCTCACGCCGAGGTCTTCTCTGCGGTGCGCGAAGCGCGCGATCAAGTGCTAGCGCGGCTCGACGCCGCATGGCTCGCCGACGAAGTACTACAGGGTTGGCAACTCGACCAAGTGGCGCGCCAAGTCATGACAAAGCACGGCTTGGGCGAGCAGTTCGTCCACCGCACGGGGCACAGTCTCGGCCCAGGGCCGAGCATCCACGCGCTAGGCGTAAACCTCGACGACCTAGAGACCCACGATGCGCGGTCGATCCTACCGGGCACGGGCTTTTCCGTCGAGCCGGGCGCGTACCTGCCGGAGTTCGGCGTGCGGCTCGAAGTCAATGTGTACGTGGACCCAGAAACTGGGCCGGAAGTTACCACCCCCATCCAAAACGAAGTCGTCCTCTTGCTTTGAGCCTCGCAATCGTCCTCGTCAGCGGTGGACTCGACTCCTGCGTCACCGCCGCCATTGCCGCCCGCCGCGGGCCACTGGCCTTCCTCCACTTGCGCTACCGCCAGCGCACCGAAGAACGCGAATTCGCGGCGTTTTCCGCCCTCGCGGATCACTTCCAAGTGGAGACCCGCCTCGTGGTGGACGTCGATTACATGTGCCAAATCGGCGGCTCCAGCTTGGTCGATGCGACTCAACCCATTCCCGAAGACGACACCGCAGCCAGCCTACCCACGACCTACGTCCCCTTCCGCAACGCCAACCTACTCGGCGTTGCCGTAGCTTGGGCCGAGGTCATCGGCGCAACCGACATCTACATCGGCGCCCACGAAGCCGAGAGCCACTACCCGGACTGCCGACGAGAATTTTTCACCGCTTATGAGCGCATGGTCTCCGCTGGTACCGGCCCGCAAACCCAAATCCGCATCCAGACCCCACTCATAGACTGGGACAAAGCCGCCATCGTCCGCCGCGGTCTCGAGCTAGCAGCCCCTCTGCACCTGACCTGGTCCTGCTATCAGCGCGAAGACCTCGCCTGCGGCCGCTGCGAGAGTTGCCGCATGCGCTTGGCGGGCTTTCGCCGAGCCGGTGCCGACGACCCTTTACCCTACGCCTCTATTCCAAGGAGCTAACCCATGCTAATCGGCTACGTCAGCGACGAACGCTACATCGCCCTGCACGACGTGCAGTTTGAAATCGCCAACGAAAACCTGCACCTCGAAACCCGCTCGCGGGCCACCGGCGAGGTCTTCGCCGACATCCCCCCCGGCCCCTACACCGTGACCTTGCAAAAAGACGGTTTCGGCCCCAAGCGCGGGCAGATCAACATCCACCCCGAGCGGCCGCACCACTTCCGCTTGCTCGCGCATCAGTTGCTCGGCTACGCCTGGCCCAAATGGGTCCAATCGGGCGAGCAATCCGAGTTCCGCGTCCACTCGCTCGAAGCCTACCGCCTCGATTTGTGGCGCTACGGCTGGGAAAAAGAGCACATCCGCCCGCTGGGCTGGTTCGACGAGCACGGGCCGCGCGCCACCATGCAGATCACTCCGGACGGCGACTACACGCAGACCGGGGTGACGTGGAACAAGTTTGGTTACACCAGCCCCAACCACAAACAATTCGTCACCGCGCCGGAACGCTCTGGCCTGTACTACTTCCACGCCAAAGGCGAGTCCGGCGCGTTTTTCTCCTTTCCCTGGATCGTCGCCCCAGCCGCCCCCAGCGCAGACATCGCAGTCCTCGCCGCCAACATCAACTGGAACGCGTACAACAATTTTGGCGGGCGCTCCAACTACATCCACGCCGACTGCTTTCCGCCCACGCCGACGATCAATGCCCGCCTAGAGCTGAAGCGCTACACCGACCGCGAGCACCTCAACTACGACGCCGAGGACTACGCCCCCCTCTCCTTCGACCGGCCCGAGCCGATCAACCACGTTCCCGAGGGCACCGAGATCACCGATCCCATCGCGGGACGCTCTGCCTCGCACGTGGCCCCGGCCGAGTGGCGCTTCCTCGGCTGGATGGAGCGCGAGGGGTATGCCTACGACCTGTACGCCGAGACCCAATTCCACTTTGGCCAGCTCGACCTCGACCAGTACAAAATCCTCATCATCACCACCCATCCCGAGTACTGGTCGCGCAAGATGTACTACGACGTCAAGGCGTGGGTGCGCGAGCGCGGCGGCAAACTCATGTACTTGGGAGGCAACGGTCTCAACTGCGAGGTGGAGATGCTCGACGAGCAGACGATGAAGGTCAAAAACGGCGATATGCGCCTCCAGCGGGCCGAGGGCCTTGAGAGCCGCTTTCACCAGTACCACGAGTCCGAGGCCAACCTGCTCGGCGTGGTCTGTACCACTGCGGGCATTATGACGGCTGCGCCGTACCAAGTCCTCGACGCCGACCACTGGATTTTCGCCAACACAGGCGTCAAAAACGGCGAGACCTTTGGCGAGGCCAGCCTGCACGAGCGGGTACCCGGCGGCGCTTCCGGCCACGAGACCGACAAGACCTCGCCCTCTTCGCCCCCCAACCTCGAAATCATCGCCCGCGGCCTCAACCCGGACCGCGGCGGCGCGGAAATGGTTTACTACGAGACGGAGAGCGGCGGCGCGGTTTTTTCCGTCGGCTCCATCACCTATCCAGCCTCAATTCTCGTGGACGAGACCGTCTCGCGCATTACCACAAACGTCATCGAACGCTTTGGCGCCGCATAGCCAAAGCACCCGTTTGGTTTTATTCTAAAATGTTTTAACCAACCGGATCGGATGTTTTGACCACCCGTAGGGGCAGGTTTCAAACCTGCCCCTACAAGGAATCCCGATGACAAACAACACCGACCTAAATTGGATCGCCAACTACATCTGGGGCATCGCCGACGATGTCCTACGCGACCTGTACGTGCGCGGCAAGTACCGCGACGTGATCCTGCCGATGACCGTGCTGCGCCGACTCGACGCCGTGCTGGAGGACAGCAAGCAGGCGGTCCTCGACATGAAGACCACCCTCGACAACGCCGGCGTCGTCGAACAGGATCCAACCCTGCGGCAGATCGCCGGACAAGCCTTCTACAATACCTCCAAGTTCACCCTGAGCGATCTGCGCGCCCGCGCCAATCGCCAGCAGCTCGAAGCCGACTTCCGGGCTTGGCTCGACGGGTTCTCGCCCAACGTCCAAGACATCCTCGAAAACTTCGAGTTCCGCAACCAAGTCTCGCGGCTTTCGAGGGCCGACGCCTTGGGCACGCTGATCGAGAAGCTGACCTCGCCCGACATCAACCTGAGCCCGGCGCCCCGGTGCGGCAAGGTCAGGCACCCCGGCCTCGACAACCACGGCATGGGCACGATCTTCGAGGAGCTGATCCGGCGCTTCAACGAGGAGAACAACGAGGAGGCGGGCGAACACTGGACCCCACGCGATGCCGTAACCCTGATGGCGAAGCTGGTCTTCCTGCCCGTCGCCGACCAGATCAAGTCCGGCACCTACCTGATCTACGACGGAGCCTGCGGCACTGGCGGTATGCTGACCGTGGCTGAGGAGGTGCTTCAGCAACTCGCCACCGAACACGGCAAGGAAGTCTCCACCCACCTCTACGGCCAAGAGATCAATGCCGAGACCTACGCCATCTGCAAGGCCGACCTGCTGCTC
>JAPPEF010000226.1 GCA_028875335.1 Gemmatimonadota bacterium | reverse complement strand
GTTTTGTCGAAGTGACGGCTACCGCCGGAGTCGGCAATTTGGGCAAGGGACACGGTGCCACTTTTGCCGATTTTGACGCCGATGGCGATCTGGATCTGTACGCAGGCTTGGGCGGCCACTACGACGCCGATGTTTGGCCCAATAGTCTCTACCGCAACGACGGACCGGTCGGCAATTATCTGGGGCTGCAACTGGTAGGTACCGCTAGCAATCGCGACGCCATTGGGGCGCGGGCCGTAGCTTATTGCAGTGCCCGACAAGTCCATGGCCAAGTGGCTAGCGGCTACGGTTTTGGTTCGAATAACGCTCTAGCTCTGCATTTGGGGTTGGGTCAGGCCGACCAAGTGGAGCGGTTGGAGGTTCGCTGGCCCAGCGGCAAAGGCCAAATTTGGGAAAGAGTGCCTGTCAACCGCCTCTTGCGCATTGTCGAAGGCGAGGCTAACTACGCTGTAGTCGGAGACTACTAATCGCTCCCCACGATATGAGTAAAAATAAAAAGCAACCACAACTGCTGGATGACGGAGAATACCGGAAGCTATTCGGTTTAGATATCTATCTGACTCCCGTATTTGTAATCTCCAGTATCACCATCGTCGTCTTTGTCGCCGGGTCGCTCGTCTTCCAAGAAGCCGCGACGGAAGTGTTCAAAAATACCCGCGAGTGGCTCACGATAAATCTCGATTGGTTTTTCCTGATTGCCGCCAACCTCACCTTGCTCTTTTGCCTGTACGTAGCGTGCTCGCCCCTCGGCAAGGTGCGCCTCGGGGGGGCCGATGCAAAACCCGAGTACTCCAACGCGACTTGGTTCGCCATGCTCTTTGCGGCTGGCGTGGGCATTGGTCTGTTGTTTTACGGAGTGGCCGAACCGATCTACTACTTCCAGAAGCCGCCGCTCGGCCTTCCCGCCGGCACAGAAGAAGCCGCTGCTGTTGGCATCGCGGCAACCGTTTTTCACTGGGGGCTACACGGTTGGGGCATCTACGGCGTCGTGGGGCTGGCGCTCGCGTACTTCGCCTACAACCGGGGCTTGCCGCTCACCATTCGCTCGGCATTCTATCCCTTGTTCGGCGACCGCATCTGGGGCTGGCCCGGCCACGTCATCGATACGTTCGCCATCTTCGCCGGTCTGTTCGGGCTTGCGACCTCGCTCGGCTTGGGAGTTAAACAGCTAACCTCTGGTCTGCATTATCTGTTCGATGTTCCCGCAAATAACACCACCATGGTAGTGCTGATTGTGGTGATTACGTCCATCGCCCTGACATCGGTGTTAGCGGGTATTAATGTCGGGATCAAGCGCCTTAGCCAGTTCAACATCATTGTCGCGTTGTTGTTGCTGCTGGCGGTCATTGTACTCGGTCCGACGCTCTACATTTTCCGCAGTATGTTCGCCACGCTCGGCAGCTATTTCGCCAATATCGTGCCGCTCAGTAACTGGGTAGGGCGCGAGGATGTTGATTTCCTGCACGGTTGGACGACCTTCTACTGGGCATGGTGGTTTGCCTGGGCACCCTTTATCGGCACGTTCATCGCCCGCATTTCCAAGGGCCGCACTGTGCGCGAATTCACGATTTTTGTCCTCATTCCGCCGATGCTGTTATGCTTACTGTGGTTTGGTGCCTTTGGCGGCACGGCCCTTCACCAGAATATGGTTGGGGGCTATACCGGCGTAACGGAGAATGTTGCGGCGTGGAAGCTGGAAATTGCATTATTCAAAATGTTCGACCAACTCCCGTTGACCAAGCTGCTTTCATCGGTGGCGCTCCTGCTGACCATCGTATTTTTCGTTACCTCGTCGGACTCCGGTTCGTTGATTCTGGACACCATTGCAGCCGGCGGCAACGTTGATGCCCCAGTAGCGCAACGCGTCTTCTGGTGTACTATTGAGGGGTTAGTCGCTATCGCACTCCTGCTTGGTGGAGGGCTGGATTCGCTGCAAGCGGCCTCGCTTGCAACCGGCTTTCCGTTCGCTCTTGTCCTCTTGGGAATGGCCGTCTGCGTCTGGATGGGGCTGCGCAGCGAACGAATTCTGAGGGGGACGCCGTGACCAGAGCCCTAGGCGCTATATTGCAGCGGCTCATCGATGCGCTGCGCGATTTGGCTCCCATTATCATCGTCATCGCGTTCTTCCAACTCGTGGTGTTGCAGCAGCCCTTTCCGAACTTAGGGCGCGTCGCCGTTGGTTTGGTCTGCGTGATCGCCGGCCTGACGCTCTTCATCCAAGGACTCGAAAGCGGTCTCTTTCCCCTCGGCGAGGCCATTGCGCAGGCCTTTGCGCGCAAGGGGAGCGCGACCGCGCTGTTGGCTTTTGCCTTTTGCCTGGGTTTTGGCACCACGGTCGCGGAACCAGCCCTGATCGCCGTTGCTGCGGAGGCGGCCGAGGTCGCCGCAGAAGCCGGTGCCATTGCCGACGACGATGAAGTGCGCGCTGCGTACGCCTTTGAGTTGCGCATGGTGGTGGCAGTCTCGGTCGGCACGGCGATTGTGCTCGGCGTGCTGCGCATTCTCAAGGGCTGGCCGATCCACCGGCTGATCATCGGGGGCTACGTGCTGGTGACCGCAATGACCGCGTTTGCGCCCGCAGAGATCATTGGCGTGGCCTACGATTCCGGCGGCGTCACCACCAGCACGATCACAGTGCCGCTCGTCACCGCGTTGGGCGTTGGGCTCGCCACGTCAATCCGGGGGCGCAACCCAATGGTCGACGGCTTCGGGCTCATCGCATTTGCCAGCCTGACGCCCATGATCTTCGTGCTGGCCTATGGCATGGTGAACTGAGATGGAGTTCCTGCGCACTATTGCCGTCACCGCGCTTTCCACCGCGCTCGATGTGGTGCCCATTGTCGGCGTCCTCGTTCTATTCCAGGTTGCAGTGCTGCGCCGCAACCTGCCGAACCTGCGCCGGATCGCGGCCGGGTTTGTCCTCGTCCTATTGGGACTGACGCTCTTCCTCATTGGCTTGGAGGAGGCGCTCTTCCCCATCGGCGAGACCATGGCGCGCCAGCTCACCGCGCCCGAGACCATTGGGCAGGCGAGTCTGGCCGACGGCGTCGACTGGTACGACTACCTGCTGGTCTACGTCTTTGCCGCGGCGATCGGCTTTGCGACGACAGTAGCTGAGCCATCGCTCATCGCGGTCGCGCTCAAAGCCGAGGAGATCTCGGGCGGCGCGATCGACGCCTGGGGCCTCAGAATCGCCGTGGCGGTCGGGGTGGCCACAGGGGTGGCGCTGGGCTGCTTTCGCATTGTCACGGGTACGCCCTTGCCTTGGTACATCATTGCCGCATATCTCGTGGTGATCGCCCAGACCTTCCGGTCGAGTCGGACCATTGTGCCGCTCGCCTACGACAGCGGCGGCGTCACCACATCGACCGTCACAGTGCCAGTGGTCGCCGCGCTGGGCTTGGGGCTCGCCGCCACGGTTCCCGGGCGCAGCCCGCTGATCGACGGATTTGGCCTCATCGCGTTCGCCAGCGTCTTTCCCATCATGTCCGTTCTGGGCTATGCTATGGTGGTATCCTGGATAAGTCGCCGGCGGAACGCCAACCATGCGGCCCCAATACTGAGGTCGGACAGCTCCGAGGAGACTGAGCTATGAAACTGAAACTGATCGTCGCCTTGGTCAGCAATGACAAGACCGATACTGTGGTCGATGCTGCGCGCACTGGCGGGGCGACCGGCGCGACGATTATTACTAGCGTGCGCGGCGAAGGGCTGAAGCCACAGAAGACCTTTTTCGGTCTCGACTTGGCGGCCCAACGCGATGTTGTTCTGTTCCTGGTGGTCGAGACGCGTGCGCGCGACATTTTGGAGCGCATCCGCGATGCCGGACGCTTTGAGCAAGAACCCGGCGCTGGCATTGCCTTTCAGATCCCGATTGAGGACGCCGTCGGTCTCACCACCCAACTTCCCACCATTTTAGAAGAAGTGGATGACGAAATATGAGCGAGAAACGCACCATCCGGGTCGGAGACGTCATGGGCTCCAAACTCTACACCATCGACAGGCTTGCGACCGTGGCCGAGGCCATGGCACTCATGAAGCAGTACGGGGTCAGTTCGCTTGCCGTCGACCGGCGCGACGACGACGACGAGTTCGGCTTGCTCGTGGTCGCGGACATCGCCCGCGAGGTGATCGCCCAAAACCGCGCCCCCGAGCGCGTCAACGTGTACGAAATTATGTCGAAACCGGTGTTGACCCTGCCGTCGGCCATGCTCGCCCGCTACGCGGTGCGCTTGCTCGTGCGCTTTGAACTCTCCCGCGCCGTGGTCGTCGATTACGAGCGCCATCCGCTCGGCATGGTGACTTTGCGCGATCTCGTCCTGAGCCACGTGGCGGAGTGATGGGGCCGTCGGCCACTATCCGCTCCACGAGCTAACTTGGTTTCGTTTGCCTTCGGCCTGCCAATAAGGCCGAGAGTTTTCCTGCCGCGAGTTCATGAATATCCACCACGGGGATATTCTGGATGCGCCAACTTCCCAGTGAATGGGAATCAATAGTAGTAACGGGCCACAAGGGCACGCGGTACATAAAATTAACATCCACTTCGAGTCTGCCTCTTTGCCCAGACGCAGTTGGATAGTGCAGGAACCACTTTCCTCCGGCGTGTTCTTCGGCATCCGCCTGACGGCAAAGTCCTCACGACGAAACACGGCCTGTACCGCACTTTCGATCTTGGGACGCTCTTTCAGCATGGCGTCCAGACTCTGGGCACCCACGTAATTCAGGTCGATGTCAACCGATAGCCTCGGGACGTCGAAAACGAAGAGGTTCAAAGCCGTGCCGCCTTTGAGGACCAGCTTGTTCTTGAGGAAGGGGTGATTGCGAAGGACATCGAGCACTCCTAGCAACTGGACTGCCTTTTCCAGCACGTCGGCTCGAAATCCCGTCTCCTCGGCTTCGGCGGATAGCTTCTCAGGAGAGATTCTCACAGGACCTCCCCCCATGACCGTTCAAGTATGTCTCTTGGAACCATCAGGTTCCAGTCCGCGGCGAGGCATCCGGGTTGTGGTCGGGTGCGGTCCAGATAATGGGGTTGCTGAGGGCGTCGATCGCGAAGTGGCCTGAGATGGCGCTCCTCGACCATCAAGGCTTCGCGGTGCTGCTCGAAGAAGAACCCCACCTTCGCGCTGGTGGTCGCATTGTCCAACAGGAGCGCGTACTCCACCACTTGGTCGATGTCGAAGAATTCGACCGATTCCAACGAGCGCCAGATTTCCTCCCAGCCTCCCGACAGGTCCGGGCGATGCAGGATATCCACCAGCGTCCGCTCTAGGCTCGTGACGCGCATGGCTACACCCGAGCGCTCTGAGTTCAGTACGCCAAAGTGCTCTGTCCCGGAGCGGAGAAGTGCCTTGGGAAACTTCGCTCCCCGAAAAACCTGAGAGCGGAACGTCAGCGATCCCACCGGACGAGATGCCGAGTAGATTAGGTGGTGCCAGACCGAGTAAGCCCGACCGTGAAATTCGAGCGCCGTGTGATGGGACAGGACCGCATCCTGGGTCAGCTTGGCGGCGACCAAGTAGGGGTCAATCGGATAGGCATTGGGATTGGCTCCTGGTGGTACGACGGCGTACAGCCCGCGCCGCACCCGAACGACTCGGCGGGTCTTGGTGTAGTAGGCCAGAAGCGCTTCCTGCCCTCTTGCCCCAACTTCACCTCGGGAGGTAAGATACGCGGCCAATTCCTCTCCAGTGAAGACCGGATGGTGGCGAAAAAACGCCTCGTGTTTCACGATGGGCATACTTGACTTTCTATCGCGTTTTCCAGGATTTTGCTATGGGTTCACTGATCTATTATCCCAAAGTCCAGTCGGGGAGTTGATGATAGCGCACAAATCCCATAATTATAATATGGGTTTTGCGTTAAATTATCAATAATCAATCTGACGAACTGGCGTTGTCTGTCCAGAATTGCGATTCGCCGTCACAATCAGCCGATTGTGGTGTCCTGTTAATGGGTACCCAAATGGCCTACGACTACGACGAACTGGCTGCTCTGACCAAAGCGGCTCAAGATGGGGATGTGCGCGCCTACGGCCGCATAGTCGAGTTGACTCGCAATTCGGTTGAGGCAGCGGCGCGAGTAATCGTTCACAACCCCGAAGACGCTGAGGATATCGCACAGGAAACCTATGTGCGTGCCTTTGGTCAACTGGGCGACCTGCAGGACACCGCGTCGCTGCTGGCGTGGCTCCAGCGCATTGCTAGAAATCTGGCGCTGAATCGCAGGCGAGCTAGCCGCTGGTCATTTGTCAGCGACCTCAATATGTCGCAGATCGCCCAGCCGGAAATCGACGCCGATGAACTCGGTCCGGCGCTCGCCCGGGCCCTTGTTGGACTGGGCGGTGAAGATCGACAGCTATGCGAAAGATACTACCACGGTGGTTGGACTACGGCCCGCTTGGCCGGCGAGATGAAGATCAGCGAGGGCGCTGTTCGCAAACGCCTCCAACGGGTCCGCGAACGCCTGCGAAAGGGAATCGCCATGAACGAAACGAATCTGCCCGAGCGCATTGTCGAACTCCTGTCGAAGCCGAATCTGACGGCCCTGCCCGAAAATCCGGTGGGCGCTGTCTGGGAGGCATTCAAGCGTCAGTACGACGGTTTTACACAGGTTGAGCTCGCGGAGAAAATCGATCCAGACAAGGTTAGAGAGATCTTCGCAGATGCCGGCAATGGGTCGCTCGAAGAGTACCTGACAGCGGCGAGCCGCCAACAGTGGTTGCGGCGTGAACTCACGGTGCCGATGGTGATGGAAGCAGTGGGTAGAGAGGCACCGGTGCGGCTTATCGCCACGGGGAAAACCTATCGAATAGACGACGAGGAGGAGAGTAGCACCAGACTACACGCCTTTCATCAGGCTGAGGTGCTGTGGATTGGAGAAGGCTTGAGCGAGTGGCAGTTGATGGCACCGTTCAGCGAATTCATCCGAGAATTGAACCCGAATATGCAGCTACGCATTCAGCATTTCGACTACTCGCTCCACTGCGAACGAGGGTGGGAGATTGCGGCTCAGCTACAGGGTATGGAATGGAGTTCGATCGCGGGGTTGGGGCTACTGAAAGCCGATCTCCTCAAGGCGCTGGGGTACGACTCGGACCGGTTGACCGCCGTCGGTCTCGGAGTAGGTCTGGAGCGCTTGGCTATGATGCTGTACGGCATTGATGACATCCGCCGGATTGGGGCCGAGCGCGTATAGGAGCTTCGCTCAGTTGGGTTCTTTCAGCGCTCATAAGTCGTATTCTCCTCGCGCATTCCAGCCCGGGTACTGCTCTTCGAGGCGGGCTAGCGTCTCTCGGGTGTAGTATTCGTGGCCGGGGGGCGGAAAGCGGAAGAGTGCTCGTTCGCGCGCCGAAAGCCGGCCGATAAAGGCCCGGAAGTGATCTTGCATCCCTCGGTTGGTAAAGCTGCTCACACCCTCCCAGTAGTGGTCGGCGCGGCCGTAGATCCGGGTGGCGGAATAGCGCTGCCCTTCGCTGCCCTTGAACACGGTCGCCGAGTGCCAGAGATGGGTGTTGAAGATCATGATCGTGCCCGCCGGTACGGTCAGCAAAACCCGCTTGCTCAAATCCTGGCCATAGGGCTTGGGCACGATCTGCATCGGCGCTTGGTTTTCGTCCACGGCTTCGGGGAAATACCAAGTGCTGATCTGCCCGTAGCGCCGGTCGGCTGTGGGCGGCAGGAGCGAGTTGTTGCCATTGTCGATGTGCAGCCTCGGCTGCTCAGCTCCGGGGTCGGGGTAGCGCGCCCAGTTGTGGGCATAGCGGAAGAAGATGTCCTCGGTGTCGAGCACTCGCTGGACGAACTCGATGAGGTCCCAGTCGAGGATGAATTCATTGAAGAGCATATCGGCGTAGGGAAAGTCGTCCCTTAAGAGCCGCCTTTCGGGCGGCTCGGCGGCGATCACTTCCCAAGGAGGAAGGGTCCGGCGGATGCCCTCGGCGATCTGGGCTCGGCGTTTCTCTGGATAGAAATCTTCTACTACGACAAAGCCCTGTTCTACAAAAGTCTGGAAATGATCGTCTGTTAGTTTCATGCTCCCTCCTCCGCTGCGTTTTCGTTTGCGCTTAGATTATACGGTCAAAGCTACTCCGTGCCTATTGCAGGCCACCGTCCGTATTATCAATATACATTGACGTTTGCCCTCTAACCGCGAGGAATGCCATGAGTGCTACCTATAATTACGAAGTCGTCGAGCGCTGGGGCCTAGGCCCCCAAGGCCGTCCCATGGGCGGCGTGGTGCCTGGAGTGGCCGCCGATAGCCAAGGCCGAGTCTTTGTGGGCCGCCGTCACCCCCCAGCCCTGCTGGTTTACGACCGCGACGGGGCCTATATCGACACTTGGGGAGCCGACCTGCTGGGAAATCCCCATCTCCTATGGGTTGACGGCGAGGACCAAGTATACGCGGCCGATACCGACGACCACACCATCCGCTGCTTCAATCCGCAGGGGGAAGTGGTCCACACTTGGGGTACGCCGGGCGTGCCGGGCGCGCCCGACCAGCCCTTTAACCAGCCGACCAAAGCCATGCGCGGCCCTTCTGGGGATTTGTACGTGGCCGACGGGTACGGCCAATACCGCATCCACCGCATTTCGGACGCGGGAGAGTTGCTCCATTCGTGGGGATCTGCGGGCACGGGTCCGGGTCAATTCGCCTTGCCCCACAGTTTGTGGGTGGACCGCGACGAGCGCGTCTGGGCCGTTGACCGCGAAAACAACCGCATCCAGCGCTTTGACTCCGAGGGCCGCTACTTGGACGAGTGGACCGACTTGGAAATGCCCATGGATCTCTTCATCACCCCGGACAATACAGTGTACATAGTCGAGGCTCCGTCGCGCGTCAGCATCTTCGACATAGAGGGACAGTTACTGGCCCGCTGGGGCGAGGACGGCTCCGCCCCCGGTCAATTCGCCGACTCTCCGCACAGCATTTGGGTGGACGAGGAAGGCTCGCTGTACACCGGCGAAGTAGCCACCCTGCACGATAGGGTGCAGAAATTCCGCCGCGTTTAGGAGTTGCCATGACGGCAGCGACTCGGCTCTGGTTTGTTACGACCGCAGGTACTTGCAATCCAGGCGTGCCACCTCCAGTGGATTCTTGCCCGATTTCCCTTGGATTCGAGTACTGGCGCCCAGTACAATGAGTACTTCTGCCGAGTCCACTTGACCTTCATAGGTCGCGCGATGCAACGGGGTCCGGCCCTTGGTGTCTTGGGCATTTAAGTCAGCGCCGTAGTCGCTCAGCAACCAGAGGGAATCAACCTCTCCTCTTTCCGCAACTAGGTGGAGGGGTGTGCGTTTGCTCGTCGTTTCAGCGTTGACGTCGGCACCGCGTTTGAGCAGCCATTCCGCACAGGCGAGCGACCCGGCTCGGGCGGCCCAATGCAGGGGCGTCATATTCGCTTCTCCCACAAACGAGGCTAGGTCTAAGTCTGCGGCACATTCTCGCACGCGATCGAGGTCGTCCAAGGCGCAGGCGGAGAGCACGTCATAGTGCGCGCCCCACTCGATCAGTACGCGCGCAGTCTGGCGCTTCCCGCGAATCCATTCGGAGCCACCGGGGGCAACCGCCTCCTGCAGGGCGGTATTTCCGCGCTCGCCATTTCCCTTGAATTTCACTTCCGGGTCGGCACCATATTGCAACAAAAGCTTTGTCAACTCTGCGCCGTTCCGAGATGCTGCTGCCCAATACAGGAGTGAGATATTGTCTGGCCACCCCGTGTGGGGCTTGAGGATCGAGACACCAGCAGCGTCGGCGGCACCGGACCCGAAGACATGGCGGAGATTCTCAATGCACGTCCCGGTCCAAGCGGCCTCGTGTAGGCAGTTGTAGCCCGTCTCGGAGACGAGCATTGGGACGCCGTGGTCCAGCAGGAACTTGGTTGACGGGGCGCATCCTCGCATTGCAACCGTGGCGCGGATGAGTAGAGGTCCCACCGATTGCAGTAAGGCAGGTTCCCGCCGCACCAGTTCGGCCATGCGGCCGACGTCGCAAATCCCGGCCCATCTGTCAACCATAGTACGCCCACCTTTTCGCTGGCGCTCCGCTGGCGAGGCCGCGGCCCGAATGAACTCGAGCTCGGTGGGAGTTAGCCGCCATCTCTCCTTGGGGATCGTGGGTGGTTCGCCCTCTGGTTCATCATCTGTAAAGGCCTTAGCGAAGAAGAAGTCTGCCAACTTCTCGTCGCTCATGTCGGCCATTTTCAGGGGCATGACCTGAGTAGTCATAGCGATCTCCTTACAGTTTCGAAATCCGCAGTCCTCGATATTTTGCACCCGTGCGCTGCACTTCGAGCCAGATGAAGACCGGAAACTCTGGTTCAAAGGGATGGCTTAGCTTCACATCGCCGGTGGAGACAGTGAAATTGGACCCATCCACCGTGCAGACGACGTCGTACCATTTTCCAATCTGCATCTGGAGGTCGGCAGCTACTTCCCGCTGCCAAGGGCCGTAAATTCTGGACTCATCGAAGAATTTGCGTCCGCTGTCTATCTGTATCGTATGAGGCTCGTCGTCGTCGAGGGCGACCAGCATGTTGTAACCAGCGGCATCCACGAACCCCACCATCTTGCCGTCTCCGTGTGACCTCTCTAGGGGGGATACCTCGTAGCGGAGTTGAAACGGCTCGTCGATGACGATTTCCGCGATCGCGAAATGTATTTGCTCGGAGGTAGGGCATATGATCTGTCCATCCTGAACCGTCCACTGGTCGGATAGCGCCCACCACCCCTTCAGAGTTTCGCCGTCGAAAAGATCGGCACTATCGCCCTCGATGATGTGCCATCGGCCTTCTTTGGTTAGCTGTCTCACGCGGTCGACGTCGCCCATCTCCATAGCGGTGGGCAGATTGGACAGCCTAGAGATCGCCGGATCAGTGGCCACGCTACTATCTTGGGACGCGCCCGGGTCCGATGGGGCTACCTGTGCGCTGGCCGTAATTTCCGGGAGCGACACCAAGGCCACTAGCAGGACGAGCATGCCGATACCGACCGTGCGCCAGAAGAGGTGAAGCCAGCCCAAACGACGACGACTGTACAGAAAGTTGAGCAAAAAGACGATGGTCAGTAAAACGGTCACTCCGACAGCGATGTGCAGATCCAACAGAATAGACTCCACAGTGGTCTCCTTTCGGGGGAACTAGTTCAGACCCCACTTTCATAGTGAATGTGGACTGCGGACCGATCCACCCCATGGTTGTGGGGTTTGATACCTGAACAAAAAGATAGTATTCATTTGTGCAGGAATCAAGCCATTTGGGCGCTTTTACGCAAAACCTTGCTTGAGGCTAGACAAAACCAGAACTTTCATCAGCAATTCGCCGCAATCCGTTAATTTGACCAGGAAGATGATATGGAACTTGTGAGGTATCCAGACCGCCGCATTGAGATACTCGACGAGCGCTTCGCCAAGTACAAGCTAGCCAATGCTGCCCTCGAAATGCTCTGGACCGGCGGCCGCTGGCTCGAAGGCCCTGTGTGGTTTGGCGACGGCCGCTATCTACTGTTCAGCGACATCCCCAACAACCGCATTCTCAAGTGGGAAGAAGAGACCGGGGAGGTCTCGGTCTTCCGCAAGCCATCGAACAACACCAACGGCAACACGCGCGATCTCCAAGGGAGATTGCTGTCGTGCGAACACGACGCGCGCCGAGTCACGCGGACGGAATACGATGGTTCGATTACTGTGTTGATGGATCAGTTCGAGGGCAAGCGGTTGAACGCCCCCAACGACATTGTGGTGAAGTCTGATGGATCAATCTGGTTTACGGACCCCGGTTACGGCATTCTGATGGACTACGAGGGACATCGGGATACGTTCGAGAATGCCGCCAATGTGTACCGCCTCGACCCGGACAGGGGGGAAGCGACGGTGGTGGCCGGAGACTTCCAGCGGCCCAACGGCCTTTGCTTCAGCCCGGATGAGTCGCTGCTCTACATCGTCGATACCGGGCGCTCCGACGGCCCCGAATACCCCACCCACATCCGCGTCTTCGACGTCCACGGCGACCGCATCGCAAACGGGCGCGTGTTCGCGGACATGGGGATTGGCTCGTCAGACGGGGTCCGCACGGATGTAGATGGCAACCTGTGGTCGGGGGCCTGTTGGGGGGGCGAGGGCTACGACGGCGTGCATTGTTTTGCCCCCGACGGCACCTTGATCGGCAAGATCCACTTGCCAGCACCCTGCGCCAACCTCTGCTTCGGCGGCGCGAAAAAGAACCGTCTGTTCATAACCTGTTCGCAGTCGCTGTTCTCGGTGTACGTCGAGACGAACGGGGCTCAGAAGCCCTAGGGGATTACACGCGAACTCGCTGGTAGCGGAGTTGACCAAGGTTTAAACGCCCGTTTATACTTCTGTCCTTCTGAATCGAGGATGAGATGCACGGAGTCGGAATCATCGGTGCTGGCAGCGTATCCCCGGGACATCTGCGAGCGGTGGCGGCCCTTGAATCTACGCATTTGCAGGCGGTCGCAGACACGGACGCGGAACGCTTAGCTCGCGTCTGCGCGGAGCACGGCTGCCAGGGCTACGCTTCCTATGAGGATCTGCTCGCGGACGAGGGGGTTGATCTCGCCATCGTCTGCCTGCCCCACGGCTTGCACTGCGAAGTAACCGTAGCCGCGTTGGAGGCTGGCAAGCACGTGCTGGTGGAAAAACCAATGGCCGTCAACGTGGAAGAGTGCGACGCCATGATCGCGGCCGCGCAGCGGACCGGCAACCAGCTCTCCGTCGGCCACATGCACCGCTTCTCGCCGGCGAACCGAGCCGTGCAGAAGCTGCTGCGGGAGCAGGCCGTGGGCGACTTGGTCTGTCTCTGCGACGAGGCCTACCGCCCCTTCCAACCTAACAGACCGGCTTGGTATCTCGACAAGGCGACGCACGGGGGCTTGTGGTATCAGAACGGCATCCACCTGATCGACCGCTCCTGCTGGTGGGTGGACAGTCGCGTCGTCGCCGTCAAGGCCCTGATCGACAGCCGGTTCTTCGAATTCTCAGCGGACGATGTGGCCATGGCGCTGCTGCAGTTCGAAAACGGCGTGTACTCGACCCTGATTCACGTGTGGTGGAGGACGGGGGGGAGTCGCCTCAGCACGGAGTTCGTCTGCACGAACGGCATGCTCCAACTGCGCAAGGGAATCCACTCGGGGAGGAACGATCTCTTCATTGGTCGGGACGGGGACTGGGAACAGGTCGAGGTGAGCGAGGACCACGACACCACGACGCGGCAGTTGGGCGCATTTGTCGAGGCGATTGACGCGGGAACAGAGCCACCGGTGACGGCCGAATACGCCCGCCATATGGTGGCGGTGCTGACGGCGTGTATGGAGTCGTCCCGCCTCGGCAGAGAGGTGGTGCTTGAAGCATGAACGATACCGATCTGTGCTATCTCTCCGGCGTTGAACTGCGCCGCCTGTACGAGCGCCGCGAGCTGTCCCCAGTGGAGGTCACCGAAGCTGTACTGCGCCGAATCGAATCGCTCGACTCACGGCTCAATGCCTTCGTCACAGTCACGCCGGAGCGGGCTTTGGCCGAAGCGCGCGCTGCCGAAGCCGCCTTTGCCAGCGCTGAGGACCCGCCTCCCTTGGCCGGCATACCCGGCTCCCTGAAGGATCTGACGGCGACGCGCGGGATCCGCACCACCAGGGGGTCGCTGCTGACTGCCGATTGGATCCCGGATTTTGACGCGCCCCTCGCCGAACGGTTGCGCGACGCTGGCATGGTACTGCTCGGCAAGACGAACACGCCGGAGATGGGCTGGAAAGGAGATTCGGGCAACCGCGTCGTCGGGCCAACCCACAACCCTTGGCGTCATGGATGCACGGCGGGCGGTTCCAGCGGCGGAGCGGCGGCGGCTGTGGTCGCTGGCATGGGCGTGCTGGCCCAGGGCACGGACGGCGCTGGCTCGATCCGCATCCCGGCCGGCTTCTCCGGTGCCTTCGGCTTCAAACCCTCTTGGGGACGAATACCCCAGCATCCGGCCAGCGTGGTGGAGACCCTGTCCCACGCCGGGCCGATTACTCGCACCGTTGGCGACGCCGTGCAGATGCTTGAGGTAATGCTCGGTCCCGATGCGCGGGATCGCACCTCAATGCCGGCGGAACCGTTGGCGTTTGATGAGGTCGAAGCTGGCGTGGATGGGCTGCGCGTGGCTTGGTCGCCCGACCTAGGGTACGCGGCCGTCGATGCCCAGATCGTCGAGACCGCACAAGCGGCGGCCCGTCGCTTCGCGGATCTCGGTTGCACCATTGAGGAAGCGCACCCGGCTGGTGAAGATCCGTGGCGTCTCGTTCACGTCCTGTGGTCAACGGCCTTCGCCGCCACCTTCCGCGACCAGTTCGACCAGATCGCCGATCGCCTCGATCTTGGCTTGCGCGCCGTCATCGAAGAGGGGTTCGAATTCCGCGGCACGGACGTGGCCGGTGCCTATATAGAGCGCAACGCGTACTACCACCAATGGCGGGAGTTTTACGAGAATTACGACCTGTTGCTGACGCCGACGCTGCCGGTCACTGCCTTTGCCGCTGGCGACGACCACCCCGGTTCGATCGCCGGCCGCGATACTACCTACCTGAGCTGGACGGCCTTCACCTACCCGGTGAATCTCACCGGCCTACCCGCTGCCTCTGTGCCCTGCGGTTTTGTTGATGGCCTGCCCGTGGGCCTGCAAATTATCGGCGGCTGGCGGCAGGACCTCACCGTGTTGCGCGCCGCTCGCGCCTTCGAACAGCTCGCCCCTTGGAGCCACGAACGGCCGCTGCTCTGACGTAGGGGAAAAGCTCAACCAGCAGTTGATCTACTTTCGCGTTCCTCAATGCCGACAACTGGGTAAATGCGCTATTTTGGTTGTGCAGGTAACAACAACCATCGCTTGATTGAAGGATGCTGTACATGCCCAAAATAGAGGAGATAGCGCAATGATTGATCCAGCAGGGCTTGGACAAAGGATACAGGAGCGACGGAAGCAGCAGGGGCTTACACAGGAACAACTGGGGAGCGATCTACTCGTCAGTCCGCAGGCCGTTTCCAAGTGGGAGAACGGCGAGTCGTTGCCCGATATTGGGACGTTTCCAGCCTTGTGCAAAGCGCTGGGCACTTCGGCCGATACGCTGTTGGGAATTGACAGCGAACTCGGGATTGAAACGCTCGGCGGCAAATTGGCTCAGCGCATTGGCGACCTCAGAGACAAGGAGGAAAGACACGCCGCTCTGATGACGGCACTAGGATTTCTAATTCCCCCCTATGATATGAGGAATCAGGATAGGAATATTTCCTATCAACTGTCGGGTTCGGATAAGAGTCTCGTGGGCTTCAGCTTTTGGAGCCGTAGCGGCTTGGTATGCTTTGCCGGAAGCGAAGCCTTGGAAGAAGATACCCCATCGTCCAATATGATGGATATTCTTCGCACCCTCCTCTCGCCCGAGTACTGGCCCGTCGCTTTTTTCCTGCTGAGAGGCCCGAAAAAGTTCGCCGAACTGTTGGCAGCAGACCTGGCTGAGTCTTCGCAGGCACTGGCGGATGTACTTGACAAGCTGATTGAAGCAGGGCTATTGGTACAAGATAAGGAGGGCTATCGGTTGGAAGAGAATTGCGGATTACTTCTGGCGGGGATGATTAAGGCCCTTTGTCTGGCGAGCTTGAGAGAAGATTTTGGGAGAGGGATATTTGTGAATAGTACGAAGGGATGAAGAGTCCGTCGACTGGCCCGTTAAGTCGCCGAACCACCGATGGGTGGACATGAGCACCGTGATTCGCTATACAGTGGTAAGAGGGGAAGCGACGGTGTTAGCGATAATTGGAGACTGCGCCGATGAAGGTGAGAAAGATCGTCTATCTGATTCACTCAATGCTCTACAGCGACCTGGCCGCCACTGATCCGAAAACCCTGCGCAACACGAACGCCGGGATATATCTCGAGCGCGAGTTGCTGTGCGAACGACGTTGGCGCGCGGCGATCCGTCAACTGGAACCGGATGAGATTTACGCTCAGCTCGACGGGGGTCGGGAAATCCTCGCCTACGCCAAGCAACAACTCGGTGACGACCGCGTTGTCGAGCCCCGCGCCGAGTGGTATGACGGGATTGACCCCGAGCAGTACAGGCAGGACCTGACCGACTCGTTCTCGTCGCAGCTAGCCGACAAGGGTCACCAGCTCGATTGCGAGACTACCGAGTTGGAGTTGTGGGGCGAGTCGTTTACTGGATGTGTCTACAGTTACGGCACTGCACTCGGCCGACAGCTCGGTCTCAAGACTCCGGCGTTTGACAACTTTGACATGACAGTGCCAGACCAACGCCTCCTTTGCAAGGCGGAGTTGGTGACCCATTTTCTGCTTCCGGACGGTGCCACGCGAGGCTACCTCTTCGACGGTCCACTGGGCTATCCGATCGGCCTCTTCCTCGACGGGTTCAGGAAGATGGACGCAGGAGCTACGGGCAAGATTAGGCTCGACCTGGACCCTAGTAAAGTGATGTTGGAAAGTCCCTTGGGGATCACCCTGCACGCCCATCTCAGCATCGACCGACCCAATCGCAAGATCCCCGTACACCCCACGCGCGACTTTGACGGCATAACGGCTACCGCCACCGGGCTGGAAATACCACGGGGTAGCGAACACTCTATTCTGGGTGTGCTGATGAGCCCGACCGACTTACTGGCGTCCATGCAAACCGCCACTGTCTGCTAAGAAGGTGATGGACACGAGCAGATTGGCTCTTTTACCAACTCGCGATGAACTCGTCGATGTCATTAATCCTTGGGAAGATGAACACGGAGTCTGAGCGATCGCATGACGAGCATTGAAATACGCGGTGAGAGGCCCGGCGATGAAGAGGCGATCAACGAGGTAAACTGCCGGGCCTTCCGCCATGCCGACG
>JAPPEF010000284.1 GCA_028875335.1 Gemmatimonadota bacterium | reverse complement strand
GTGCGAGGTCGAACTCAAAGACTCGCTGGTCGCGATTGGGCTGGGTAGTGCCGCCCACTAGGGTGTAATCCAAGGCACCGCTGCGATCGGCCGTGCCAAAGGGGTTTTGCCCCCCTGCCGAATGCACCCTGAATTGCAGAAACGGATCCCCTTCTTCTGCAAAGCGCACAACGACCTTGGTGGCCGATACCAGACGGCCAAGATCAATCTCCAACACCCAGTCCCGCAGGGGATCGGCCGAATCCGGCTCCCAAGCTGTAGTCGGATCTGCGTCAATGGCCCGCTCCGCTAGCTGTGGATTTGAACCAACCCTTTTGATCCCGCCGCGCGCCAGCAGCGTGTTATTTTCATCCTTGAACGAATTGGCGTACTGATCTTGCAAGCTGCCATCAATGGGATAGCTAAAGTCGGCCGCATTCAATACGGCGTTGTGCGGTACTTGTATGAATCTGGACTGCACCGAGCCAGACGGAGTTATCGTCACCATATCACTCGGGAACTCCCAAGCCTGCCAATGCGCTTGGGTCCGCACCTCTACCCGGTCCGCACCCAGACTGTAACCCTTCGACTGGGCCCATACCCCGTTTAGAACCATAGGGAGAAAAAGGGCTACAAAACCGAGCGTCAATCTCCTCACGGCTGTTTCCCAAATCATCGAGTACTGCGCAGGTAAACGGCGTTCCATAACCTATTGTCCTAGGTAAAGACGTACCTACGTGTTACGAACCATCGCCCTTGATCGGGGCTTCCCGTGCATGACGCTGTAGGAACGTATCGGGTAGGGCCGCCGCCAATGCGCTGTCAGATACGGCGATCCGCTCTTTGTACTTGTCCAGCAGGTCGTCGATCAATTCCTCAAAAAGTTGCTCTCGCTTCTCTCCGCGCACCAAAGCCCGCGCCTTTTTTTCGACTTGAAAAAAGGGAGATACTTCCCCTCCCTGGCGGTTGAGAAGCTTGAAAATGCTGTATCCGTCTTCAACGTGCACCGGGCCGGTGATTTTGTCGAGGTCGGCCGCTTTTACTGCCTTGAAGAACCTCGGCAGAGTCAGCCGCTCGTATTCACCCAGATGCAGCAAGCCATCTTCTTCCTGCATACCTGGGCGAATGGTGTGCTTTTGCGCGAGCATTCCCAAGGTCGCACCTTGTGCGATGGCGCGCAGCAAACCGACGGCTTCCACCTCGGTCTCGACCAGCACTTCAACGACAATGTACTGGGCCGGTTCCCTGAACAAATCCTCATTGTCCTCGTAAAAATCCCTAGCTTCTTCCAAGCTTGCCTCGGATTGATCAATGACCTCTTCCTGGCGGAGCTGTTTAATCATGAATTCCGTGCGTATTTCCTGCCATCGCTGTTGTCCATCCGCCATCTCCTCTAATCCGGCCCGCTGCGCCGCCTCTGCCAACAAAACTGGTGTCAAGACCAGTTCCCTCGCTGTATCAACCACCTCGGCACTGTCCCGTACCCCCCAGCCGGACAGGGCTCGCATATCCCCCCACAGGGCATTGAGGTAATCTCCCAGAGAAATCTGCCCTCCCTTATAGGTAAAGAGGGGCTGGTCCGCCTCCCCGTCGGCCAGATGGGTGAGGCGCAACCGGGTGTGGAGCGCCGCTTTATTCAATAAAAGCTCCAATCCCTCTATCACTAGCTGTACGTCCAGCTTGCGGGTGAGGGACGCGATTTCCGCCCTTTCCTGCTCTAGCCGCTTGCGTTCGTAGAGCATAGCGCGAATCTGCTGTCGTTTTTCTTCTAACGGCACGGGTTGGTCCTGGAGGAAACGCACGATTTGGTAGCGCGTGCCCAAGGGCAGGATCGGGGATAGCTGTCCGTTCGGCAGACTGCGAAACAGCTCGTCTGGAATCTGCAACCTGCGGGCCTGCTCCAGATCGATAAATCCCAGTACGCCTCCCTGGGTAGCCGACCGTTCGTCTATGGTATGTTCGGCAGCCAGTTGGGCAAAATCCCCACCTCCTGCAAGTTGCTTATAGATTTGCTGTGCGGTACTGTCTTCTTCCACCAGAATGCCTGCCATCTGACGCTTGCGGTCTAGGCCACTGTCGGCGAAATAGTCGCGTATCTCCTCCTCTGAAATCTGCACATTGGGCACCAGTGCGATCTGGCGGTAGGTATCGACCAAGTGCTGACGCCAGTACTGCATCGCCTTAGTCTGGACCACCTGAGCGGTGTCCAATCCCCGCTCTTTGGCTTCTAGTAGGAGCAGGGACTTGCCCAGCAGACTGCGCAGGTAGCGCTTCCGCACGGGGTCGTCCTGTCCCTGCAGGCGCAAAGATTGGGGCATCTGGACGACAAAATCGCGCATCTCGTCAGCCGAGATCGACGTGGAATCAATGCGCGCCACCACACCGGGTTCAAGGACGATCTCCGCACTCGGCGAACACGCCGCGAGACTCCACATGAGTACCAACCCGCATCCTTGCCAGGTCCATGGTTTTCTATTGCTCATGTCTGCTATCAGTACGCTAGAGCGATAGCCCCCAATCGCTCCTCCCGACCACTACCCGCTTCTACCACGACGCGATAAATGTATAGTCCTGGGTCTACCAATTCGCCTTGGTCATCCCGCCCGTCCCAAGCAGTCTGATAAAGCGCGCTACCCCCCTCCCCAACGCCCAAGGTGCACACTCGGTTTCCCGCCAGCGTATAGATTTCCGTCTCAAGAGGCACGACATCGGTCAGACGCAGTAACGTATAGGAGAACTGCACTTGATCGTTGACGCCGTCGCCATTGGGAGAGAACGGGTTGGGAGCCACCTGCACGGCGCTGAGCAGACTGCCCTTGAGCGGCGTGCGAACGTTCAAGGCGTCGCTCAACAACTCGCTTATAGCATCTCCGGGGATCACGCTCTGAGGCACTTCGTCGCTGTCTGCATCCGACACGGCACCGTTGAAGGCCGTTCCGTAGTTGAAGACCCGGGCGTCGAAATCGACTTCTAGCAACGTCTGGTCTTGATTGATGCGATCAAATTGAACGGCGAACTGGTGTGGATCTGCCGGATCGAAACTCGGGGTAAAATCGACCACTTCGCGGTCGATGCGCACCTCGTGGATGGCCTCCAAACGGGCGGAAGTGCTTACCTCGAAAACATTGAAACCCGCTTGATCCTCCTCCAGTCGGGTTCGCACCGCATAGGTGAACCGCACCGGATCGGCCGACTCCACAAAAGGAGGGTAGATTTCGCCAATCACCTCGGAGACTACAGGTGGTTGGGAAAATTCAAAAAACAGCGAGTCAATCTGGCCCCCCGCCAATCTGGCGGAGAAAAAAGCGATGTGTAACTGCACATACTGCCGGGGGCTGGGAGAGCGAATCTGGATGCCGGCGAGTCCGTCCGCATACTCGTAGGTGTGCCATACGCTCCAGTTTTCCAAATCCTGGGTAATGCTCCCCCGCACATTCTTGGGCATGGCTTCATAATTTTTGCGGCTCATGGGCTGGCCATTGGCCCCGAATGGCACCTCCTCTCCACCCACCCCGGTCTTGCGCCAGTAGATCTCGGGCTGGTCATCGCTGCCGCTGCGGCTCTGGATGACTATTTTCGCTCCTAAATCAAGTTGACCGCTCCACCAGATGCGTCCCAAACTGGATGCTCGTCCCAGATCTATCGGGTCAGATAGAAATGAAGCCTGGGGAACAAACCCCTGACCGTACACCTCGAACTCGGCCACTTCCCAAGTCTCCCCCACTTCCAAGGGATGGAGATAGACGTGGCGTGCTATTTGGGGTTCGATAGCCAGTTCGACTACCGGACTCAAGTTGTCCTGCTCTTCGTGAACCAAGGTCCAGATGAGATTGCCTTTTTCGTTTTTGCTCTCTTCCCTGCCGTCGTTAACAGAAAGCCTAAATTGGCGGATTTTGTGCCCCGGATGATCGGCGCGGGGTGCAAAGCGAACCTCTTCAATGGGGAATGGTGCCCCCAGATCGAAAAACATCGGCGTAGTATAGAAGAACCCAGGACCGCGGAAGAAGTTGATACGCGGCGGATGCACAAAAGCCGTATTAGAATCACCATCCACTACCAACACACGCTCTTCTAGCCAATTGGCCGGCAGGGTGTAAATGCTCACCAAGCTGGTAATGTCGCCATTTCGCTCGCCCATCGAGGCAATCAGGTTCTCGCCGCTTTCGGCGCTGAACGGGCGGATGGCACCCGGCACTCTTGCCACATCGATGAAACTCAGAGTGCCGCTTTCACTCCAAGGGTTTCCTGCGTGGCCCCCCAGTTGGTAAAATTGGCGCGCCTCAGCCCGATAGCCCGCTCCCATCCCCAACGCGGTCAGGACTATAATCAGCACCTGTCTCACCCAGTGCCTCCTTTGCTTGGTCGCCAACTAAGAGAACGGCGGGATTTACAGTCGCCCGCAAATCCCGCCCGAAACTATCCTCTAACGTCTATGACAGGCAGTCAAGTTAGCCTTATCAGAAGGAGGACTTGATCTGGCCCCAAGTGCTGGCCTCGACTCCGGTCGCGCTGGCCTCGGGCAACCCCTCTTCGACGGGTGCCAACAGATAGTCGCCGAACTGATCGGCATCCCTAGAAGCACCTACGCCACCAAAACCAGACCAATAGGCATCGTCGTAGGAACCGGGATCGGCATCCTTGTCGCCCCAGTTGACCTCTATACCGACAACTGTGCCTTCGACCCAAGCGTGTTGAACACTCTGGTCGGCGCCGTCGGGATGGATGTCGTCAAAGGGCACAATGGAGTACTCGCCGAACATTTCGGCTGGCTCTTGGGTATCGACGTTACCGCGGAGAAACTGGCCGGCCCACTCCACGTACGGTGGCTGGCCCGCCCAAGCTTTGGACCCATCGATAATCCGGGTATAATAACCGGAAGAGCTGAAAATTGGGCCGGCCAAATCGTAACGTTGAGCTTGGGCACTGGCGTAGCGGGTCTCGTGATCATCTCCCTGGTCAAAGCCGCGGAAGATGCCGCCGGAGTGGTCCCAATCTGTAGTCGTCGACCACTTCTCGGTGTTGTTGATGTAGTCGTCGGCAACCCAAGCTGAAAAATAGGCCTTGCCGTCGTTGATGTTGTAGGCCCAAATGAGCGAGGCATTGAAGTCGCTCAAATCCATGGGCGCGCCGAACTGGTTGAACATGGTTTCGGCTTTGATCTTGTACACATCGGAGACAATGTCCCAGTCCGACATATCGCCGTCTAGCACTGGCGTCAGGTGATCTGGGAACTGGAACATGAACTTCATCTCCCCTTGGTGGCCAAAAGCCGAGCCGACCATGAGGGCCGAGACCAATAAAGTAATTGCTGCCTCGTTAATTCTCTTCATTGCAATACCTCTTTTTTAGTTCGTGAGTGGATACGGGTGTTTTTGCTGCCCCAACCGGGGGTAAAACGACGACTGTTTCTTTCTCCTCCTTTCGACTGCTAACAGATCGCCATGTGATATTACTGAAATTTTAATGATTCAACTTTGATAAGGTCAAACCCACTAGCGTTCCAGCCCGGCATAGGCCGTCATGAATATCTTGCTAGTCGTGCTAGGGGGCAGATTTTCAAACGTCAGCTTCTGCAGGCGAAATCCCGTCTGCAGATGGAGCCTGTAGCCCAAGTAATCCGAAGAGTTATTAAATTGCACCGCGACGATGCGACTGAAGGAATCCGGCTCCAAGTCGCGACTGACCGGCATCCCTTCCTCGTCGTCGCGGAACTGCTCAAAGTGGGACAGCTCTAGTCCCAACTCGACGAGCGTATGGGAAAGCAGGGGAATGCGGGCAATGAGAAAAAGCGTCTCGGTCAACTCGCGGCGCTCCGGGTCGCGCCTGCGCACGGGGCGCTCGCGCAAAAATTCGCTCTTGAAGCGCGGCTCAAGTTCGATATTTCTCATTGGGAAAGTGTAATCGGCCTTGTTGATGAGACCGACAAAGCTGGCCGTGCCGCGCAGATCGCGCTGCTCCCGGCGCTGATTGTAGATTTCAGTCTTAAACTTGTTGATTACATTCAGGTTTCCTACGAGCGTGAAATCGAACTGGACATAGGAAGTGTTGACCCAAGTGTCGCGAGCCGGGAGCACATCGAAAACGCGCTGCTGAGTACCGCGGGAATTAGACGGCTGCACCCACTGGAAGAGGTTGTCGGGAATGTCGTCCTCAACCAGCTTGAAGTTGTCGAACACCCGCAAACGGCCCAACTGGGCAAAATCCCTTTCGTAGGTGAAGAGCAGATACGTGGATTCGTTTTTGCGATCCCCCGCCAGCAGTTTTTCGCTCAAACGACCGACAGTTAGCCGGGCCTCGGGCCCGATGTGAGTTCCCGCGTAGATGTTGTAGCCACGGTGGTCGCGCCTGTAGGGATAATCGGGTTCTTCGTCGTTTTCAAAGCGGTCGATCCAGCCGTTGTTGTTCATGTCAACGCCAAAGAGATATTCGGGTCTATCGGCGTGATAGCGCAGGAAGGGCTCTTCGTAATCGGGAATGAAGTTCTGGCGATCCTCCGTATCGTTCTGGTTGAAGTCCGAAACAAAATCGTTGTTCTCGTCAAAACCCGGAAAAACCGCATTGTCCGACAGCATACTATAGCGATTCCAGTCCGGCCGGCGGTCTTGGTCATCGTTGTCCTCGACAAACTCGTAGATATAGGATATTTCGTCTTCGTAATCGATTTCGTCCTGTCCCCGAGTACCCGCTAGGAAGGTGCGGGTAGAATAGTCCGCGTCCATGCTATAGCCTTCGAGGAAGGCGAACCAGGGATAGGACGCCTTGGACAGGTTGAACATCCATGCCTGGGCGTCGTTAACCGCCTTGCGGTGATCCTTTAGATTGAGGTTGGGATACTGGCGGTACTGCTTGTTGAAATCGTACTCCCCGTAAAAGTCAAAACCCCAGACCTTATTGGCCTCGAAGGTAACGCCGAGGATAGTATTGGCCGTGGGCAGACCGTAGTCGAATTTCAATAGTCGCTGATTGGAGTTGTCGCGGATATTGTCATCGGCCCGTTCGACCAGCAAGAAGACGGGCTGTGAGTCCCGATTGGTCTGCCGGTCGGACGTGATTTCCACCTTGTAGTCGTTGGAGATCACCAATTCAAAGAATACCCTTTCAATAGTCGTAGGATCGGGCCCGGTGTACAAAGGATCCGTAAAGTCGTAGGTGAGGGTAATGCGCTCGTCCCCGTCCGCGGCTAAAAACCCCACCCGTTGGAACCCCCCTTCGCGTATGGGCTCGAATCCTATGGCACTGCCGCGGAAAGTGTTGCCGTCCACATCCTCAATGATGATTTCATCGTCGAACAGGGCCGCCCCACCCACTCCGTCTGCGGGCGAGTCGTCCGACAGCCGAATAATGATGCGGGATATAGGCAGCGCATTCTGGTCGGTGGTCAGAGCCCCGCCCGCAAAAGGGTTGCCGGTGAAATCGTCGAATAGCGTTTGGCCTTGGAAGGCGGTCACATAGGTTGCCCCGACCCGGACGAAGTCGCCGACCTGAACTATGCCTCGCCCACCCAGCAAGTTGGTGACACTGGTCTTCTGATCGGGGATATCCAGATCAGTGGCCACGGCTGGCCGACTGGGACGGGCCAGTAGGAGAGTGCCCAGGTACTTGTCGGCAGCAAAGTCCCACTGAATGCCGTTGAATGTGGGTTTAGAAAAAGTCATCGGCGTCAAAGTGGTGCGGATCTCATCGCCAATCGTGATGCTGTAGTAGTATTGTCCCTTGTGGTCCGAGGAGACGGCTACCTTGCTGAACCATTGATTGAACCGGTTAGTCTTGAGGATACTGCTGCCGAATTGCCGGGGGCGATCTTGCTGCCAATCGTAGATCAACCAGCCTCGGGTGACTAGATTGCCGAAGAAATCGTAGAAGAAATCGCCCTCCAACGCGGTGTCCACATAGCGCTGATAGGGCTCGCGGGCGTAGTTGGAGTACTCCCACTGTCTCCACTGGTACTCCTGATACAATTCTTGGGGGATGTACCATTTGCGCACGGCCGGATCTAGCGCATCGAATAATACCCCCGGTCCTTGCGGGGCAAAATCCACCTTTCCACCCTGCTTCACCCTACCCATGCGCGAATCGTACGCTTGGGCACCAACCGGCGTCGGCGCACTCCAGCTTAGCACGCAGAGAACAGCACCTACCACAATCAGATAGCGCTTGTTCAAAATCCCTCTCCTCACTTGGCTAGCACCTAGTATACCACGGACACACTGTTGAACCGCCGCTCGGTCTCCCGGTCGGAGCGGATTTCCACTACTGCCAAGTAGATACCCGGCGGCACTAGGCGATCATCATCGCCGCGACCGTCCCACTGTAGCTGGACGCGGCCGTTTTGGACTTCGACCGAGTCGAGCTGCCGCACGCGGCCACCCGTCAAGTCGTAGATACTTACTTCGCTCGGCGATGGTTCGAGCAAATGCTGAACCGCATAGCTTATTTCCGCCACGTCATTGGCCCCGTCTCCATTGGGGGTGAAGGTCCGCGGCTGGATTGCCAGCGGACCAGCCACCCGCGAGCCCACGGGAATCCGCACCAGCAACTCGTCGGTATCCTGTTCGGCTGAAGCATCCCCGCCCTCAGTCTGCAGCGGCACTTGCACGCTGGCATCGGCAAAGGCCCGCCCCTGGAAACGCGTACCATAGCGGAACACGGCCGCATCAAAGACAATCTTCAAAAGGGTGCCATCGGCGTCGATCAGAGGTAAACTCAAGGCAAAGTGGTCGTCCTCCACCGCCTCAATAGAGAACGATCCGACGCGCAGGGGCAAAGACACACCGGCCAGATCGACGCTGAATTCAGCTCCATCTAGGCGATTGCCCGCCCTATCTTGGATTTCTACCGAATGGAGGGCCGCGATGCGGGCCGGGGTTTCGATCTCAAAGCGCGTGAATCCCGATCGGCCCGTAGTATTGGCGATGCGGGCGAAGTACGTAAAAGTCGTCTGTTTGCCAATCTCGGTCCGCGGTGGTCCCACCTCGGCGATGATACGATCAACCGGGGGCCGTGCGAACTCGAAGCCCAAGTCGGCGACAGCGCGACTAGCGTCCAGGCTCAGATTGGTGAAGTCAATGCGAAACTGGAAGTAGCGCCGTGGTGCCGGCACCGTCAGAGGGCTACCGTTATCAACCAGTTGCCACTGGACCCAGTCATTGTCAGTGTCAGCTTTGATAGGCCCTTGCTGGTTCTTCGCCAGTTTTTCAAAGGCTTCCTTGGTCAGCGTGTTGCCCTCGCTGTCGGTAGGCACGTACTCGGGTTGCCGACCACCTACATTGGCATTGCGGAAAAAGACATCGGGCGTCGTATCCCGCCCGCTGCGCACGCGGACTTCTATCTTGGAATCCGCGCTATTGCCCGCGGCCACTTCGCTCCAAGCGATTCGACCCCAAACCACCTCCTCGCCCAGATCTAACACATTGGACACATAGCTGGCCGTCGGCACGAATCCCCTGCCGTACACCTCTATCTCGTCAACTTCAAATCCGAGCGTGGTAATCGACTTGAGTTGCAGAAAGCGGACAAATTGGGGGTTGATCTGTGCATCTACTTTGGCCTCGCGGTTGTCTGAGTCGCGCTGCACCGGCGAAGTAAAAATGGGCTGACCACTGGCATAGAGATTTTGCGGCAAGCCGTCGTTGAGGAACAACTCATACCCCCGCATGAATTCGTTGCCAAAGGGAAACGACTCTGTCATCCTCGGATAGAACACGATTCGGTCCACGCCAAAGCGCGCACCGAGGTCAATGCGAATGGTGACGCCGTTGTTGCGCACGATGCGGCCGGCCACGAACTTGCGATCAAAAGCCACTCGGTGGTCGCCATTGAGCATGCCCTCCAATTGCTCTGGACTTTTCTGGCTAGCATCTAGCCCCGGAATATCTATAGAACCTCCCCGCTCGAGAACGCCGAGCGAAATGTTGAAATCAGAGCGCAAGCGCAGCGGCATGATCCAGTTTTGCAGGGAATCCATGCCAACGGCGAACACTTTTTCGCCGTTGGCATCCTCGATAGTTCCCAATTGCTCGACAAAATCAATCACACCCCCGGGAGTTGTGCCAGAATCGCGCCAAGGATGTTCGTCGCCACCGACCGTAAAAACATCCTGCGCGCTGGTTGAGCACACGGACAGCAGCAAGAAGAGGATTGACAGAGGAGGGACTATCTGCAGCGATTGCAGTAGCTTGAAAAGGATGCCGGTAGGACGGTATTCCATGGTGAGAACCGATTCTCTGATAGCGACCGAGATTCCAGCCTTACGCGCTTCTGAATGGCACACAGGAGTCTGTAACCCCTTTAAAGTATAACGTTTGCCGTAGATTGTTACAATCTTGTTACAGCTATATACCTACTGGGATAAATCAAGAAAAATCTGGGGCCTAGCATAGTCAAACGTCGAGCGGCGACAACCAGACCAAGGTCGCTCCCCAACCACCGCCACCTTCCCCTGCCAAGCGGAATGACTCCACTTCGGGCAAGCGGCCCAAAATGGCGTGGACCGAGCGCCGCAACTGGCCTGTGCCCTTTCCGTGGATAACGCGCACCTGCAAAATGCCCGCTTGGCGACAGGCATCCAAATAGTCGGGCAACAGCTCTTTGAGGTCGCGCGGATGGAACGTGTGCAAGTCCAGCGTGCCGTCGATGGGCACTTCCACTGCTTCGGGCTCTTCCCATTCTTCTTCGGTCATCGTCCTAATCCTTCCGAGCGCGGAGTTCCGTAGAGCTGATATCCATCCTAAAGGGCACCGACGCGAAAAGATCTGCGTACTCTGCAGGTACATCCATATCCGCTAAAGTTCGGTACACATCCCCATCCACCCGGCCAGCAACCCAAAAGCGACAGCCTCCAGCGGCAAACTCCTCTAGGGCCGAAACCACGCCCGGCTCCCCTTCCTCGTAGTACTGACCCTGCAAGAGCCGCACGGCCGTATCGTACCCCAGCGCGAAATGGCAACCGCCAAAGAGCCGAGCCTTCTGCAAAAAGGTCGACGACCGCGACATCACCACTGGGAATCGACCGCGCATCTGCGCCAAGCGCCGCTCGACCTCGCTCCTTTGCAGGGGCGGCTTATCGACATTTTCGATGGACAGCTCCAGACTCGGTTGTCGGCCGCTTAGCCGTCCCGCCGCGGCCACGAGCTGCTCGTGCCCTTCGTGCAGCGGGTTGAAGGACCCGGACAAGAACAGGCGCTGCCCGCGCTCGACCTCGGGCGCGACCACCCCATCGGGACGCATTTCGACGACGTCCAACTCGCCCGCAAACAGCAAACCCAGTGGATCGTCCAACGCCAGCTCGCGCCGAGCAAGATGCGCAAAATCCGGCAGCGATGCACCGGCCACCGGGCCGCCGCAAGCCTCCACTATGGCCTCCAAGGCCAAGCGGCTCAAGACCTCCTCTTGCTCCAAGCGGCCGGCTGCGCCCTTCTCAAAACGCAAAGTGTACAAGTGATAGGCGCACTCCAAGCGCAGCGCAATACAGCCCCGATCCGCACCGCGCCGCAGCCTACTCGTCGCCAAGGCCGCACTGCAACCCACGCCGATGCAGCCCTGCCCCGGCTCGGCAAAGGACGCGGCCCGCACAAAGGCCCGTCCCGCCATATCCCGCGCCGTTTGCTCATTGGCCCCATGCGGCCCCGCAAAAGCCAGATACGCTGCTAGCGCTCGCTCGCTATAGGGCACTTGGGCTTCGACGATCGCGCGCGAAGCCCCAAGATGATTCAAGAGCCAGCTAATGAGTTCGCTGCCCCCGCCAGTGGTCGCCAAAGCCAGCCGGGTGCCGCTGCTCAATACGGCTTCGACCTGCGTCCAGATGTCATCGGAGACGCGCAAACCGCTTCATCCCACGAAGAAGTCAAAAGCACCACGCAGGCCCCAGCCCGTGAGGAAGACGCCGCTTATCAAGTTGATCACCCGCAACGGCCACCCCATGCGCAGCGGCGCTGGCAAGAAACGATGGTCAGTCCACACCATCAGCAAGCACCACAAACCGCAGGTGAGAACCCCGCCGAAGATCGCCGCTGGCGTCACAATTGACACCGGATTGCCGCCCATCCACATAATGGCAACGCCGCCAATACCGCAGTATCCCACCACCCACGGCCGCAGCCGACCCACGGGCACCTCGCGCACCCGCTGGACGATGGGCCGCAAGCACTCGTGGGTAGTGCGCGTATAGAGCTCGTACGCGGCCATAATGGTGCCAAAAAACGCGGTAAACACGCCCAACTGGTACAAATAGACCAAGGCTGGATGCAGAATCGTGAGGAAATCGGCCTGCACCGACAGTAGCTGCATCCCCTCCGGCACAATGTGTTGAGGGCGGAGCACGGCCGCGCCGAGTACCACAAAGGCCATGGTAAAAATCACCACGCAGGTAAAGGACACCCCGGAGTCCACCAATGGCCCCCGCAGCCAAGCTCTACCTCGGGCGATATTTTCACCGTCGGGCGCGATGGCTACGCCTTCCTCTCCAGCCTCCACCTTGCGACCCAACAGGCCCCAAGCCTTCTCCCGCAACATGCCGATGTAGCCAAAGTAGTCCTGCGTGCCGCCGCCAATCGCACCCAGATAGGTGCCCAACTCCACCCAAGCCGAGCGCGCCGCCACCGCCGGATACTTGCTAATCAGCCAGGGATCATACGCCGGCATGGTCGGCACGATGGAACCTATCAGCACCGCCAGCCAGTCGGGTTTCGCAGCCGCCGCAGCCGTTAGGATCGACAGCAACAGGACGCCGACGACCACCGTCTGAAATTTCTCCAGCGCGCCATAGCTCTGGACCATGGTAATGGCGATGGCCAAGGCGACAAAGGCCGTGCCCCACACGCGAGGATCGCCCCATATCGCCAATCCCTCGCAGCCCAAGATCCACACGGTCAGCCCGCCGAGCATCTTGGGCAGACCCGACAGCCACAGCGGGAAGCAAAGCACGGTCAGCACCGCCATGACCCACACCACCCAGCCCTGCGGCCCAGGCAAAAACTTCCAGCGTTCGAGCGGATGTTCCCCCGTCAGGGTCATGTAGCGCGCCGCCGTATAGACTTGGACGAACTTCATCAAACCGCCGCCGATAAAGCACCACAACAGGGCGTAGCCAAACACTGCGCCGCCCCGCGAAGCAAAGACCGTCTCGCCGCTGCCAATCGTCACCGAGGCGATGATGGCACCTGGGCCAAAAATGCGCAGCATGGCCCCCAAACCGCGCACCTGCATGTCCTCGCTGAGCGCGGGATAACGCCGCTCCTCACTCATAGAAACAACTCCTCTTTTACCGATGAATCGCCCATAATATCTCGCCAGCGACTGCTTGTCAAACACCCAGAGCACAACCATATTTTTTGCGAGAGCCATCCTATGAACATCGCCAAAGCCATCGTGCCGGTCGCCGGCCTCGGCACCCGACTCCTGCCCACGACTAAATCCCTGTCTAAGGAAATGCTGCCCGTGGGCCGTCTGCCGGTCGTCCACCACGTCGTCGAAGAACTAGCAACCGCTGGCATCCGCCAAATCCTCTTCATCACCGGACGCAACAAAAGCGCGATCGAGAATCACTTCGACGACAGCGGCGCGGCAACTTGCCACTTTGGCTACCGCGAGCGCGGCATCGAGTTTTTCTTCGCGCACCAACCCCCGCCCCCCGGCACCGGCACTGCGGTCGCCACCGGGGAGGCCTTTGCTGCCGACGAGCCTTTCGTCGTGGCCTTTGGCGACAGCATCGTGCGCACCCCCAACGGCCGCCCCCTATTGCAGCGGATGATCGACTCCCACCTGCGCCACTGCGCCGCCTGCACCATCGGCGCGTACGAAGTGTCCGAAGACCGGATGCACCACTACGGCATCTTGGTGCCCGAAGTAGCCACAGCCGAAGATTCCAAACTGACCGCCATCCTCGAAAAACCAACACCCGCGCAAACCCCCAGCCGTCTAGCCGTTAGCGCGCGCTACGTGTTTTCTCCGACCATTTTCGCCCACATCCGTGCCACTGCGCCCTCGCCGAGCGGCGAGGTATATCTCACCGATGCCATTGCCGCCCTAATCGCCGCCGGTAACCCGGTGCGCGCGGTGCGCTTGAGCGCAGACGAGCAGCGCTGCGACATTGGCAACCACCTGTCTTATTTTGCAAGCTTTATCGACTACGCGCTCGACGACCCGGAATGGGGAGCGCAAATCCGCGCCTATTTGCAAGAAAAACTAGCGGACGACTCATCTTGACAGTCTCTTGCAAATCTATAATGTTAATAAGGTTTGATTGGACAACCACCACACAGAGGCGGTTTTAGGCATGAGCACAGCAAGCAGTTGGAAAGAAAGACTAGCCGGGCAAATGTCCGCTGAGCTAGCCGATGAAATCGACACCTTCGAGACTCAAATCCACCTGCGCAAGCAGGGCAAGATGGAGGAGAAGCTCTTCGCCGAAACGCGGTTGCGCCGCGGCGTGTACGGCCAGCGCTACGACAACGGCCAGCGCTACGACGGCACCCAGACGCAACAGCTACTCTTCCCCGAGCATCAGACCAAGGGGCCAGACACAGTCTGGCACGCCCCGGGCATGATGCGGATCAAAATCCCATTCGGCGGGCTGACGGCCGAACAGATGGAAGTGCTGGCCGACGTGGCCGAAGAGTACTCCGAGGAAATCCTGCACGTCACCACGCGCCAAGACTTCCAAATCCACTTCGTCCACCTCGAAGACACGCCCGACCTGATGCGCCGCCTAGCCTCGGTAGGCATCACCACTCGCGAGGCCTGCGGCAACTCAGTGCGCAACGTCACCGCCTGCCCCCTCTCCGGCGTCTGCCGCACGGAAACCTTTGACGTAACCCCCTATGCCCAAGCCCTCATGCGCTTCCTGCTCGGGCATCCCGACTGCCAAGACTTCGGGCGCAAATTCAAGATCGCCTTTTCCGGCTGCCAACACGAAGCCTGCGGCCTGACCAACATGCACGACCTCGGCGGCATCGCCGTGGTCAAGACCATCGACGGTGAGGAAAAGCGCGGCTTTAAGCTCTACGTCGGCGGCGGTTTGGGCGCGGTGCCACACCAAGCCCAGCTCTTCGACGAGTTCGTACCCGCCGAGGAATTGCTGCCCATTGCCCAGGCCATCGCCCGGGTCTTTGCCCGCCTCGGCGAAAAGAAAAACCGCAATCGCGCTCGCATTAAGTTCTTGGTCGCCAAATTAGGCATTGAGGAATTCCGCCGCTTGGTATTGGAAGAACGCGCCATCCTGCCCGAAGACCCGAGTTGGACCGCGTTCTTAGACGATCTGCACGCCACCGACGAGCAGCCCCTCAAGCCGGGCCAAGCTCTCAACGGCGCAACCGCGAGCGAAGGCTTCGCCGAATGGCACCGCACCAACGTCTATGCGCAGCGCCAAGAAGGCTATGCAGTCGCCACCGTGGTTCTGCCGCTGGGCGATATAACCTCTAGCCAACTACGCACATTAGCTGACATCAGTCGGCGCTACGTCCGCGAAACCGTTCGCACCACTGTCGAGCAAAACCTCGTCCTGCGCTGGGTCAGCGAAACCGATCTGCCCCACCTCTACGACGAACTCGTATCCCTCGGCCTCGCCGAGTCTGGTGCCGGGACCATTGCCGACGTAACGGCCTGCCCTGGCACCGACACCTGCAAGTTAGGCATTGCCTCCTCGCGCGGCCTAGCCGCTGAGTTGCGCAATCGTCTCAGTGAGGAAAACGGCCAGCTCAACGAGGCCATCGAGGCCCTGCGGATCAAGATCAGCGGCTGCTTCAACTCCTGCGGCCAACACCACGCCGCCGACATCGGCTTCTACGGCAACAGCCGCAAGATCAACGGCATCACCGTGCCGCACTTTCAGGTCGTCTTGGGCGGCCAATGGCGGGAAAACGCCGGCTCCTTCGGCTTGGCCACGGGTGCCGTACCCTCCAAGAACATCCCCGAAGTCGTCACCCGCTTGGCCCAGCACTTTGTCGCCGAGCGTGCCGATGACGAGACCTTCAAGGACTTCATCACGCGCATCGGCAAGCGCGAAGTCAAGGCCATGCTCGAAGATCTGACTCAAGTGCCGTCCCACGAGGAAAACAGTTGGTACTACCAAGACTGGGGCGACACCCGCGAGTTTACCATGGATGACCTCGGCAAGGGCGAGTGCGCCGGCGAGGTCGTTTCCATCACGACCATGGAAATCGCCGCGGCCGAGCGCGAGGTTTTTGAAGCGCAAGTCGCCTTTGACGAGGGCCAGCTAGAAACCGCTTGGCAGGGTGCGTTGAACGCGATGCTGCGTTCGGCCCGCGCCCTAGTCAAAGAGCAATTCTACGATGTACCGGAAACGCCCGAGGTGGTGGTGGCCGAATTCCGCGCGCGCTTCTACGACAGCGAATTGTTCTTCCCGAAATTTGCCAACTATCTCTTCGCTGCCCATCAGAACCCGCCGAGCGAATTGACCAAGGTGCAAGTCCACCGATTTATCGAGGAAGCGCAACTCTTCATCGAAGGTGCGTACACCTGCTACGACAAAATCGCCGTCCCCGCCGGCACTACCGCTTGAGTCTCTATGGAATCTCTACAGCGCATCAACGTCAAATTCTATCTCGAAGATCCCGCGTCCCTATCGGCCGAAGAGGCTTTTCGCATCTTCAATAGCTGGATCCCGACAACCCCAGACGAAGTCCTCATAGACGTGGCCGACTACAGCCATCTAGATGAGGGGCCCCAGACCCTGCTCGTCGGCCACGAAGCCAACTACAGCCTCGACAACCACAGCGCCGAGATGGGCTTGCTCTACTCGCGCAAACAACCCGCAGACGGAGACCTAACCGAACGGCTTGCCAGTGCCTTCAAAGCTGCGCTCACCGCCTGCCGACGCCTCGAAGAAGAGCCCAGTCTAGTGGGCAAAGTCAAATTTCGCAGTGGCGATGTGTCCCTAGTAGCCAACGACCGCCTCAACGCAACCAACGACGAAGCAGGCGAAAACGCCCTGCGGACTGCCCTCGACCCGATACTCGCTCAACTCTTCGCCGGTGCCGAGTACGCCGTGGAGCGCGACCCCACCCCCGAGTTACGCCTCAATCTGAGAATACGCTGTCAAACCGACGCTGACGCAGCCGCTCTGCTAGGCAATCTCGCCGCTTGACAGGGACAAAGTGGCCCGTATTTTTGCGATAGTTCCCAATTCAAAGAAACAATGAAGCAATAGCATCACCTATTGGGAGGAACCCATGGCTTACTACATCACCGAAACCTGCATCGACGTCAAAGACAAGGCCTGTGTCGAGGTCTGCCCCGTGGACTGCATCCATCCGATCGACGGCGAAGGCGAGCCCATGCTCTACATTGACCCGGACGAGTGCATCGATTGCGGTGCCTGCGAACCGGAGTGCCCAGTCGAGGCGATATTCGCCGAAGAGGACATGCCCGATGATCAAGACCGCTTCGTCGAGATCAACACCA
>JAPPEF010000254.1 GCA_028875335.1 Gemmatimonadota bacterium | reverse complement strand
CGAAAAGGCGCGGCTCTATTCCTTTTGGTTCAACTAGTGGGCTGGGCCGCGTTACTCAGCGCTCAGGATCCACAGAAAAGGAGCTATCTATGGCGAATATACCTGTTGGATTAATTGGCTGCGGCGGTCGCGGTCGCGGCCACGTGCGCGCCCTGCATGAGCTGGAGGATGTCGAGTTGGTCGCCGTCTGCGATCCGGTTGCGGCAAGCCGCGAACAGGTGGGCGACGAGTGGGGTGTCGAGCGCCGCTACGCGGACGTAGAGGCTATGATCGACGCCGAGGAATTGGCCGCGGCGATTGTCGCTACTCCGGCGCATCTCAACGCCGAGGCGGCCCTGCCGTGCTTGGAGCGAGGCATCGACACCCTGCTGGAGAAGCCGCCGGGTATGAGCTTGGACCAGACTCGCGCTCTTAAAGAGGCCGCTGAGGCCAGTGGTACCCGTGGCATGGTAGGCTGGAATCGCCGCTTTGATCCGCTGGTCCTGCAAGTGCGCGAGGAGATTGAGTCTCGCGGCCCGATCTACCAGCTAGTCGGCGAGTTCCACAAGAGCATGAGCGGTTTTATCGCTGGTGGCCGCTTTCCCGAAATCGTCATGGACAACATGCTGCTCGAAAGCCCGATCCACGCAATCGATCTGGTGCGCCACTTGGGTGGAGCGCCAGTGGCTGAAGTCCATAGCTTTGTCCGGCGCGCATCCGCCTACAAGGACGTCCACGCCGCTTTGGTCGTCTTTGAAAACGACTGCGTCGCCCAGATCTGTGCCAACTACACCACCGACGCTCGCCTAGAGCGCTACGAAATCCACGGCCGCGACATCTCGGCCTATATAGAGGGGATTTCGACCTGCGAGTTGGTCTGCGACGGGGAGCACAAGCACTTGCAAAAGGAGGGTACGGACAGCACCCTAGCCCAAGCCACCCACTTCTTCGACTGCATCAAGGACGGCCGTCCCATCGGCCCGCCGGCTGCGGACTTGGACGAGGCCATCGCTACTATGGAACTCGCTACGGCTATTTTGGCGGGCCTGCGAGACGACTCTTAATCGCTCCCCAGGATACCTCCGCTATAGCTGTAGCCAATCGCACGGCCTCAACGGTGAAACTACAGGCGATGTCGTAGAAGAGCTGGTCGCCGCTGATGCGGACGTGGGTCCACACGGCTGGCAATCCGATGATCCCGGCCTCGTCGGCCGCGGTTGGCCAGTGGACCACGCCCGATCCCGCCCGCGACCACAGCCCGCTGTGCCCGACGCCGCCCAACTCCAGCTCATAGGTCCCATCCGCCCGGAAGATCACGTGTCCGGCCAGCGTCCCATCGGCAAAATTAATGATACCCCATTGTCCCAACAGTTCGTCGCCTAGTTCCTGTGCTGGGGCCAAGGCGAGAGCCGGTTCGGGTCCCCAATACAGGGTGTCACCTACTACTTGGAAGGGCACGGCCTCGCTTTGCTCGACCAGGATCCCACTGACGTCTGCGGTGTAGCGCAGGGTCACAACGCCGTCCGCAACCTCGTACCGACCCCTGTCTTCTGCCACCGGACGCTCGGGATCGTCCCGGAGTGCCACGCGGCGGAAGCGCCCATCGCTATCGAACTCGACATACAGATGCTCTATGGATGATCCCCATTCGGCCCGACAGCCCTCCCAAGCACCTACTACGCTCGACTGTGCCCAAGCGGCAGCACTGAAGAACAGCAAGGCGATGCAAATGGTCATGTGCATTGTAAAATCTACCTCCGTTCCGCGTTAGTTGCCGACGATTGACGCCATGTCCTAATTAGTCGTCTAAAAGGAGATTTCGATGTCGTTCGAAGGCAAAGTAGTTCTTATCACGGGTGGCGCGCGCGGCTTGGGACGCGCTTATGTCCTCCATCTGGCCCGCTTGGGCGCGGATATTGTCATCGCCGATATAGACCTGCAGGCCGCCCGCGAATACGGCGAAGAACTCACGGCCGAGACCGTGGAAGCCGAAATCGCCAACCTCGGTCGCCGCGGCGTGGGCATTGCCGTGGATGTTACCGACCGCCAAGCCGTAGATGCCTTGGTCGCCGAGGCCCTTGATAACTTTGGCCGCATCGACATACTCGTCAATAACGCCGGTGGCAACTTGCGCTCGCACGAGGAGCAAGCCGCCTCCTTGGCTGCGGAAGACCACTACCGCTACATAATGGACATCAACCTCACCGCCACCATCCACTGCTGCCAAGCGGTCAGCGCGGCGATGAAGGAAGCCCAGTCCGGCAAAATCATCAACGTGGCCTCGCAGGCGGGCTTGTGGAGCGGTCGCGACGGCGGCGGGATGCCCTACAAGGTGGCCAAGGCCGGCATCGTCCACTACACGCGGGTGCTCGCCGCCGAGCTAGGCCCGTATGGCATCCACGTCAACTGCATTGCCCCGGGCCTAATTTTGTCGTCCCGCGCCGTGGCCCAAGGCCGCAACAGCGAGGAATCGCGTCGGCACTTAGAGCCGCAGATTCCCCTTCGCCGCTTGGGTACGCCCGAGGACTGCGCTCGGGTGGTGGAGTTCTTGGCGTCCGATCTCTCGGATTACGTCACTGGCCAGTGCATTCCCGTGTGCGGGGGCTTTGTGGCGTTTTGATAGCCCTTACTCCTCGGGCCGCCTGATGCGCGCTACGAGTCTCATCAGGGCAAGCCACTCAAAATCGCGCGGATCGTCAGTGCGAATTAGAAAATCTCCCTCTACGCGGCGCGTTTCCCCGGCGCTGAGGATTACCGGTTGCCCAAACGGTATAAACGCGTCGATTAGAAATTCCTCCTGGTCGAAAAACCGCAAGTCGTAGCGCACCCACACGGTTTCTTCGCCGACATTGCTAAACACAGCCGTAAAGATTCCCTCGAATTCCGCTATTGTCCCGAGTCCCGGCTGCGGCAAAAACGGCAACCAAGTTAAGCTGTCGATCGACACGCTGCCCTCCAGCCCCTCGTCCTCGACAAACTCCACCTCGCTGCGCAGCACGTCCACTGCGTCACTTGGTCCGTCCTCTGCGGCAAAGCACCCGACCAGCAACAGCACCAAGGCGATCCCCATGCTCATGGTTTGTCCAAATTCCCGGTTTGCGTCTGTATTTCTTCGTGGTGTTCTTTTAATGCTATGAAAAAACTCCAGTTAATCCAGTGCCTAGCGCTAATCTTGATCGCCGGAACTGCCCGCGCCGACGATCCTGAGCCCCGCTACCAAATGCCCCCCATTGAAGTCACGGCGACGCGCGCGCCCCGCGAGGGATTTGACCTGCCGCTTGCCACGGCTGTGGTCGCGGATGTCGGGCGCGCCCGGCCCGGGCTCTCGCTGGCCGAGTCGCTGCGTCCGGTGCCAGGGCTGTTTATCGCCAATCGCCACAACCTCTCCCAAGGCGACCGGCTCAGCGTGCGCGGCTTAGGCGCGCGCGCGGCCTTTGGCGTCCGGGGGATCAAGGTCTTGCTTGACGGCATCCCCTTGACCATGCCCGACGGCCAGAGCCAGCTCAACAACCTCGACTTGGGGTCAACCGGCCGCATCGAGATCCTGCGCGGCCCCAGTTCGTCGCTGTACGGCAATGCGGGGGGCGGTGTGCTCGCAGCCCACACCCAAGCTCCAGCAGAGGCTGCTTGGCGCGTGGAGCCGCGCTTGATCGCCGGCAGCAACGGCCTGTTCCGCGTGCAGACGAGCCTTGCGGGACGAGCTGATAATACTCATGCGTTCGCCAGCTTGTACGAGCTGCGCAGCGAGGGCTACCGCGACCATGCCGACGCCCGCGCTCGCGGCCTCAACGCACTCGTCGGCCACGCTCTTACTCCTAATACTGAGTTGACGTTTCTGCTGCATTTGTACGATGCTCCTTACTTGTTCAATCCGAGTTCGCTTGATGCGGATGCTGCCCGAGATGCTCCACGCAGCGCGCGTGGGTTTGTGGTAGGGCAGGGGGCATCCAAGCAGGTGCGCCAGGGCCAAGGCGGCATTCGCCTCGAATATCGCCCGCCGAGCGCGCTGCACCATCGCGCGTCGAGCCTCGTGCTGTATGGCGTTGGCCGCGCGCTCAAAAACCCCATTCCAGGCCGCATTGTCGAGCTCGACCGCCGCGCCGGCGGCCTGCGCACCGAGCACCAATTTGCTTGGGCTGGTACGCGCCTCGTGACCGGCCTTGACTTGGACTTCCAGCGCGACGACCGCCGCGAGTTTGCCAACGAGGGCTTGCCCGAGGGCGAGCGCGTGGACGATGAGCGCGTCTTCGATCTCGTGCAATACGGCGCGGAGCAGGTGGATCAGGAGGAACAGGTGCAGAGTTTCGGCCCCTTTGTCTCCTTGGAGCGAGATTTGGGTGATGTGCTGACCGCGACTGTGGGAGGCCGCTATGACCGCTACCGATTTGCCGTTGACGACCAGTCGCGTGATATGGATCAGTTCAGTCCGATGGCGGGCGTGGTGTACCGCCTTGATCCCTTCTCGCGCTGGTACGCCCATGTTGCCACGGCCTTTCAGACGCCCACCACCTCTGAGTTGGGCAATCGGCCCACTGGCGAGGGCGGCTTCAATCCGGACCTAGGCCCTGAGCGCGTCCTCGGGTTGGAGACGGGCTTGCGCCGTCACGTGCGCCGGGCTCGTTTGGACATAGAGGTGGCCTTGTACCAACTCCAGATCGCCGACGCGCTGATTCCCTTTCAGGTCGAGAGTGAAGACAGCGAGGAGATTTACTTCCGCAATGCCGGCCAAGCGCGCAATCGCGGGTTGGAACTGTCGCTTTCGGCGGTGCCGCATCCTGGGCTGCGGACCACCCTCGCGTACACTTTTGGCGATTATGTTTTTGAGGACTACGAGGTTGAAACCGACGGTGAACTTGTTCAGCTCGCTGGCAACGAGGTGCCGGGCGTGCCGCGTCACCGGCTCTTTGCCGCGCTGAGCTACGACAGTCCGCAGGGCCTGTTTGCCGAGGTCGAATTAGAGCGAGTCGGCCGCTATTGGGCCAATGATTTCAACGGTCCGCCGCCCAGAAGCGACGCCGCGCCCGACGAGTTTTTCAATAGTGCGTACCTGCGAGTCGATCTGCGCTTGGGGATTGACTATCGCGCAGCGAGGCCCTTTGTCGCGGTCGATAACCTGTTTGATGCCCAGTACAATGGCTCGGTGGTTCCCAATGCCTTTGGCGGGCGCTTCTTCGAACCCGCTCCGGGCCGCACTTGGCGCTTGGGGCTTAGCGCTGCGGTTGGTCGCTAACTGTACTCGCCGTCTTCCGCAATCGGCACACGAAAAACCCTTCCATCCCCTCTAGCGGCAAAATCCGCTTGGCTCGCTGCACTTGGGCGTTAAATGCCTTCTTCCCCCGCCACTGGCTCAAGCCCGATGCCACATTGTCAAAAGGCAGCGCGATGTCTTCGACGGTTAGGGCACCGGCGAACTGCCGCAGCACTCGGCTGATGATGGCCTCGTTTTCTTCGGGCGCGAAGGTACAGGTCGAATAGACCAGCACTCCGCCCGGCTTGAGGCATTGCACGGCTGAGTAGCAGAGCCGTCGCTGTTTGCGGCTGGCCTCGGCGATCTTCTTCTCGCTCCAATAGGCATAGGTCTTGGGCGCATCGGCGCGGAATCGCCCTTCGGACGAGCACGGCGCGTCGAGTAGCACGCGGTCGAAGCTCTCTGGATGGCGACGCCAGATGCGGGTTCCGTCGGCGAGATGGGTTTGTACGTTTTCGGCTCCGTGCCGCGCTAGGTTGTCCCGCAGGCGAAAGAAGCGGCCGCGCACGGACTCCACAGCCCAGATGCTCCCTTGATTGCCCATCAGCTCGGCGAGTTGCAAGGTCTTGCTGCCCGGAGCGGCCCCGAGGTCGAGAATGCACTCCTCGCTTTGAGGCGCGAGGAGGATTGGCGGCACCATGCTGGAGGGGTTTTGGATGTAGAGCCGGCCTTCGCGGTAGGCTGCGCACTCGGTAAGGGCGCGGCGCTGAGTAGCTGGGACGACAAAGGCGTCGGTTTTCCAGGAAAGCGGCGTCAACGCAAAGCCTTCCGCTGTTAGTTCGGCCACGAGCGCGTCGGGCGTGCCCTTGAGTGCGTTGGCGCGGAAGGCCGTAGGCTGCTCGGCGGCTAAGCTCTGCCAGCAGGCGGCAAAGTGCTCCGCTGGGAGTATGGCCTGCAAGCGGGTGCGAAAGGCTTCCGGTAAGGACACGGTAGCTAGCCTTTGGAGGGCATCTTGTCGCCGGTCGGCACGGGGTGGTTGATCCAGTAGCCGCTCGGGTCGGTACCGCGGCAGATATAGCCGTGGGCGCGCTTCTCCTCGCGGGTGCGCACCTCGGGTGGCATGTAGCGCAGCGTTAGGCCGCAGCGGCGGCGCGTGGAGCGGTTGGGGGCCGAGCCGTGCAAGAGTAGGTCGGTGTGCAGGGACATCTGGCCGGCGCGCATGGTAAAGGCCATCGGCTCGCCGCCCCATTGGAGCGGATCGTGCACGCTCTGCCCCAAGACGTTTTGCTCTTCGGCGGTGCTGTGCTCAAAGGGAATCTGGCCGTGCAGATGCGAGCCGGGGACGACGGTCATTGGCCCGTTTTCTTCATCTACATCGTCGATGGCCAGCCAAGCGGTCACCACCTTGCTCGGGGTCAGCGGCCAGTACGAGGCGTCTTGGTGCCAAACGACTTGTTTTTGGTCGCCCGGCTCCTTGCAAAAGTAGTGGGTCATAACGCTGACGAGGTTGGGGCCGAGGAGATCTTCGACGTAATCGAGAATGCGCGGCTCGTGCAACAAGTCGTAGATGCCCCGGCAGTGGCGATGCCAGCCGTTGATCGAATAGCTGTTGTGCCCGTTGGCCTGGGCCTCGGCCATGAGCGCGTCGAAATAGCGGCGGTTGGCCGCGGCTTCCTCGGGCGTGAACACGTCCAAGGGGCAGATGTAGCCCTGTTCGTTGAACTGGTGGATCTGGGCGCGGGTGAGCTTTTGCGGGTTGTCGTTGGCCGCGCTGAAAAATTTGAGTTCGCGCTCCATGTCGGGGAGGGCGTCGGTGATGGGCATGGCGTTCTCCTGTTGACGTTTTGGCGAGGCGATGAAAGCTCTATTTTACAAACTGATGTTGCGCACAGGCTCGGGTATGAGATGCTTCGACTCCGCTGCGCTCCGCTTAGCATGACATTGAGAAGTAGCGCGTTAGCACCTGTCATGCTGAGCGAAGCGAAGTATCTCATACCGGAGAAGTCCGTCCGTAACGTCAGGCGCAAATTTTACGCAAACTCATAGGGAGAACAAAATGACTCAGTACAAAGTCGGCGTGATCGGCTGTGGCAATCGCGGTCGCCGCCACGCCGAGGGCTATCAAGCCTCCGCCCAAGTCGCCATCGCAGCCTGTGCTGATCCAGTAGAAGCGTCCCGCGCGTCCTTTGCCGAGGACTTTGCCGTAGCATCTTCGTACGAAGATTACCGCGCCATGTTAGAAAGCGAAGCCCTCGATGTAGTGAGCATCTGCACGTGGACCGGCCTGCACCGCGAGATGGTCGAAGCTGCGGCCGCGGCTGGCGTCAAAGCCATCCACTGCGAAAAGCCCATGGCCAGCACGTGGGGGGACGCCAAGGCGCTGGCTCGGGCCTGCGCCGACCGCGGCGTGCTCCTCACCTTCTGCCATCAACGCCGCTTTGGTGCTGTGTTTGTCAAGGCCAAGCAATTGCTCGACGAAGGGGCCATAGGGACACTCCAGCGGCTCGAAGGCGCGTGCTCCAACCTGTTTGATTGGGGCACGCATTGGTTTGACATGTTCTTTTTTTACAACGACGAAGTGCCCGCCGAATGGGTTATGGGCCAGATCGCCGTCGAGTCCGAGAGTTCGGTGTTTGGCGTGCCCCTAGACACCAGCGGCCTGTCGTGGATTCGCTGGCAAAACGGCGTCGAGGGCCTACTCTGCACGGGGGCCGCGCATGTGCAAGGCCCGCGCAATCGGCTCATCGGCAGCGAGGGCATCATTGAAGTCGGCGGCGCGGAGCGGGCACCGCTGCGGCTGTTGCGCGCGGGTGCGGCATGGCAGGATTTCGCGGATGAAGAGATCGCCGATGTCGTGCCGCCGGGCGACGACACCGTGCTGTCGGTGCTCGATCTGATCGACTGTCTCGAAAGTGGTGCGGAGCCGCGCTTGTCGGCGCGCAAGGCCCTGCAAGCGACCGAACTGATTTTTGCCACCTATGAGTCGAGCCGCGGCCGCGGCCGGGTGGTGCTCCCCCTCGACGCGGAGGACTCGGCCCTGATTACCATGCTAAGAGAGGGACAGATCGGGCCGGGTTAGTCAGTCCCGTGCCGGATGGCCGAGGCCGCAAAGCGGATCTGGAAGCGATAGACGCGCTTTTGCCGACAGATGATTTCGTGCGTGTGGGGGTCGATGCGGTGGGGGACCTCGATGTGGTTGACATCGGCGAGGGCCTGATAGCCGCGCTCGGAAAAGATGTCGATCAACATGGCCAAGGCCAAAGGATTTTCAAAGAGCGCGTCCTCGGAGTTGACGAGCGTCATGCCGGTAATGGCATAGCGGGTGACAATGGGCATGAACTTGGAGTTGACTTTGTCGATGACTCGCTGGAACAGTTCGGGATGATCCTCGTTGTAGATCTCCAGCCGCTTGACTAGCTCTTGGCGGGCGTAGAGCACGAGGCGGCTGGCCGGCGTGATGGTGCGGACGCGGTCGAAGGTCTTGTGCGAAAGCTCTAGCGAACTCTGGTAGGAAAACTCCTCCTCAATCTCCTGTTGCACCTTGGCGAGCGGCTGGCTGGCGTCGATGAAGCGAAAGTGGAAAATGGCGCGCAGCGAGCGCAGTGCCTCAAAGGTGGTCTCCTTGAAAACTTGGTAGCGCTTGCGCGCAGCCTCTGGGTCGAGGTCGGTGGCGCGGATCTCGGCGAGCTGGCCGACGCCTAACTCCGTAGTCTTGCGGTTGTGCTCTTGGGCCTCTCGGCCGCGGTGGAGTTGGCGCTCGACGCTGACTTCTTCATCGACGAAGAGCAACACGGTGCGGAAGAGGGGGCGCGGGAAGTCGTGATTGCGGAATTCCTCGCGCAATTCGGTCATCTTGTCGTAGAACAGCCTGAGGCACTCGACCTGCACTTGGGTGCGCGGGAAGCCATCGACGATCACGCCGCGCTCGTATATTGGGTCGAGCAGCTTGTGCAAGAGCAGGTAGGTGACCTCTTCGTCGCCGACCAAGCCGCCGGCGTCCTTGATCTGTTGGGCGCGGGGGCTGTCGAGCAAGTCGCTGATCACGATGGCCGCGGCCGTAATGCCCCGTGCCTCGAGGATGAAGGGGGTATTGGTGCCCTTACCCGCGCCGGGCGCGCCGCCGAGCCAGATGATTTCCCCGGGGAAGCAGAGCTTGGCGCGACCGAACTCTTGCTCTAGGTCGCTCCAGACGCGGTCGAAGATCAGGCTGGCATCCTTGATCTCGAGGTCGATGTGTTTGGATTTGGATTTCGCCATGCGCTTTTGTGGCCGGATCAGCTATAGGCTGCGGAACGGTTCCTTATTGACCAGTTCTTCTATGACCTGTCCGCCGATCAAGTGCTCTTGGATGATGCGCTCTAGCTTTTCGACGGTCATAGAGTGGTACCAGACACCCTCGGGATACACCACGACGGTCGGTCCAGACTCGCAGACGCGCAGGCAGTCGGCCTTGGTGCGGTGGATGCCGCCCTTGCCCGGATGGCCGTAGCCCAATTCGGACAATCGCTTTTTGAGGTACTCCCAGCAGTCGGCCCCGGTGCTGTCGCTGTGGCACTTGGGCTTGGTGGGCGTGGCGCAGAGAAAGATGTGGCGCTCTACAGGAGTGTAGGTCGGATCTGTGGTGTGATCGCTCATGTTAGGCCTGCCAGTGCTGGTCGAGGGGGCGATGGGTGAAGGGGCGCTGCTGCTGGCCGTCGTACATATCGACGATGTGGCCGTCCCCTTGGAGAATGTACTTGTAGATGACGAGGCCCTCTAGGCCCACCGGACCGCGGCTGTGCAGGCGGTTGGTGCTGATGCCGACCTCGGCCCCTAGCCCGTATTTGAAGCCATCGGCAAAGCGCGTCGAAGCATTGTGAATCACCGAGGCTGAATCCACCTCGCGCAAAAAGGTGTGCGCAGCCTCTGGGTCTTCGGTCACGATCGCGTCGGTGTGATGGCTGCCGTACGCGTTGATATGCTCGATGGCCTCGGCCGTGCTATCGACGACTTTTACCGCCAGCATCAAGTCCAAGTATTCGGTGGCCCAGTCGGATTCAGTGGCTGGTTTGACTTGCCCGTTGGCGTTGGCAAGGGCGATGGCGCGCTCGTCGCCGCGCAGTTCCACGTCCTTTTCGAGCAACGCCGGCACGGCCCGCTGCAAAAAGGCCGGGGCAATGGCACTGTGGACGAGCAGGGTCTCGGCTGCGTTGCACACGGCCACGTATTGGGTCTTGGCATCGACGGCGATCTGAACGGCTTTGTCCAAGTCCGCGCTGGCATCGACGTACACGTGGCAGACCCCGTCGGCGTGGCCCATGACCGGAATCTTGGTGTTGTGCATGATGTATTGCACAAACTCGTTGCTGCCGCGCGGGATGATGAGGTCGATCAGTTCTTCCTCGCCGAGGAGGGCGCGGACTTCCTCGCGGCCGGGCAGGAGCGTCATCCACCCCTCTGACAGGATGCCTTGCGTGGCTTCGCACATTATCTCGGCAAGGGTCTGGTTGGTTATGGTGGCTTCACGTCCTCCCTTGAGCAGGGCGGCATTACCGGACTTGAGGCACAGGGAGGCGATTTGCACCAAGGCGTCGGGCCGGGATTCAAAGATCACGCCGATCACGCCAATGGGCACGGTCACTCGGTAGAGGTGGAGCTGGTCGTCTAGTTCGGTCGCGCTCTGGGTCTGGCCGAGGGGATCGGGCTGGGCGCAGACGTCGCGCACCATCTCCACTGTGCTGGCGAATTTGTGCCCGCTCAAGTCGAGCCGCTTGAGCAAGGGCGAGGCCAGCCCATCTTGCTCACCGGCTTTTAGGTCTTCGGCGTTGGCTGCCAAGATGCGCTCGCGATTTGCTTCGAGGGCCGCGGCAATGGCTTCGAGGGCTTGGTTGCGTACCTCCTCGGACGTTGCGGCGAGCACGCGCGATGCTGCGCGGGCTGCTAGGGCTTGTTGGCGCACTTGATCGGACATGTCTAACCCTCCTCGGTCGCGTGCTCTGTGGCCGCGCCCATGATGGATTGCAAGCTCTGGCTCAGCCGCTGTGGGTCTTCGACCGTGCCTTCGCCCAGCAATACGAAATCTACTAGAAAATGCGCCCAGCTCTCCAACTGCTCGGAGTCGCGGTCGCGCTTGAGCACGGCGGCCATGTTGCGGATGATGGGGTGTTGGCGATTGATTTCTAGCGTGCGCAACGAGCCCTTGAACTCCTGGTCGGTCATTTTCATCAACCGCTCCATGTTGCGGCTCAAGCCGCCTTGACTGGCGACCAGTAGGCAAGGGCTGTCGGTCAGCCGCTTGGACTCGACCACGTCTTCAACTCGGCCGGCGAGCTTGTTCTTGAGAAAGGAAATCAGCTCGATGGTCTCGGCCTTCTGCTCATCGACCCCTTCTAACTCGACTGCGTCCTCGCCCAAGTCTAGCTCGGCCGCATCCACGCCCGTGAATTCTTTGTCAGCGAACTTTTGCAGCCCTTGGACGACCCATTCATCGACTGGCTCGTCGAAGTAAAGCACCTCTAGGCCGCGCTTGCGGAAGGTTTCCAACAGGGGGCTTTGGGCGATGGCCTCTTTGCTCTCGCCGGCGAGGTAGTAAATTTTGTCCTGATCGCTCTGCATCCGATCGACGTAGGTCTGCAACGAGATATAGGGCGTGTTGTCGTCGGCTAGCGAGGAGCGATAGCGCAGGAGCTTGGCGAGCTGGGCTTGGTGCGCGGCATCGGTGGCCACGCCCTCTTTGAGGATGGTGCCGCAGGCGTGCCAAAAGGTCATGTACTGCTCTTCGTCCTTCTTCGCCATGCCCTCTAACATGCCGATGATGCGCCGCACTAAGGTGGCGCGGATTTTGCCGATGATGGGGTTTTGCTGGAGGGTTTCGCGCGAGACGTTGAGCGGCAAGTCGTCGCAGTCAACCACTCCGCGCACAAAGCGCAGCCACAGCGGCAAAAGCTCTTTGCAGTCGTCTTGGATAAAGACCCGTGCGACGTGCAGGTTGAGCGAGATCGTCGGCTCTGTGTGCAGCCATTGGATTGGGGCGCGCTTGGGGATGTAGAGCACGGCGTAGAATTGGATCGGCACATCCACGACAATGTGCTCGCGCGCGAGCGGCTCTTCGGGGTCGCCGGTTAGGTGCGTGTAAAACTCGTTGTATTGCTCGGGGGTGATTTCGTTGCGCGGCCGGGTCCACAGCGCGGCCGTGTCGTTGACTTGTTTGCCAGCGACCTTGATGGGGTACGCGACAAAATCCGAGTGTTTGCGGATGATGGCCTCTAGCCGGTGGGCGTCGAGAAATTCCTCGCAGTCCGAGCGGATGTAGATCTTGATCTCAGTGCCGCGGTCGGCTTTGTCGGCTTGGGATAGGGTGTAGGCTCCGTCGCCGGTGGATTCCCACAGCACGCCGTCGGCTTCCGGGTCGGCTGAGCGCGTGGTGATCACTACTCGGTCGGCCACCATGAAGACCGAGTAGAAGCCCACTCCGAATTGGCCGATCAGCTTGAGCTTTTCTTGCTCGTCGTCGGCATCGGCCAGCTTGGCGGCAAACTCGGCCGAGCCAGAGCGGGCAATGGTGCCGATATTTTCATTGACCTCGTCGCGGGTCATGCCGATCCCCCGGTCGCGGATGGTCAGGGTCTTGTTGCTGCTCGACACCTCGATCTCAATGTCCAGTTCGGCGTCTGGGTCGAGGATATTGCGGTCGGTCAGCGAGCGGTGGTGGATTTTGTCCAGCGCGTCCGAGGCGTTGGAAATCAGCTCGCGCAAGAAAATTTCTTTTTGCGTGTACAGCGAGTGGACCAACAGATGGAGTAGCTGTTGGACCTCGGTTTGGAAAGCCCGTTTTTCAACCTGTGGATCTTCGGTTTGGACGTCTTCAGACATCTTGTTGCAGCTCCTTTGGTGCTTGCGTTGACGAAACCAAAAAGGTAAGGAAGATCACCTACAAAGCAAGTTCGGCCCGCGCCCTTGTAGCGAGGGCTGGACGAGCTATTTTCTGGCCACATGCAAACCTATGACCTCATCATCGTCGGCGGCGGTCCGGCCGGTGCCACGGCCGCGCTATATGCGCAGCGCCACGGGTTGGCGGCTCTGCTGCTGGACAAGCAGTGCTTTCCCCGCGACAAGATCTGCGGCGACGCCCTCTCCGGCAAGACGGTGGCCATCCTCCACGAGTTGGGGCTGTTTGAGGAGGTGTGCGACCTGCCTGGAGCGGCTGTTGCCCGCATTGTCTTCGGCAGCCCAGACGCGAGCGCTGTGTCTATCGACCTGAGTCGCTATGAGTTGCGCAACGCCCTGACGGGTCGGGTGCTGCCGATGGAGGGTTTTGTCATCCGCCGCGAGGTTTTCGACGACTTTCTCTTTGCCAAAGCGCGGGCCGCAGCCGCTCACACCTTAGAGGGTTTTGCCGTGCGAGAGCTTCTGAGAGAGGGTGAGCAGGTCTGTGGGGTGGAGGGGCGTACAGCGGACGGCACGAGCCTAGAATTTCGCGCGCCCTTGGTGTTGGGGTGCGATGGTTTCAATTCGATCGTCGCCCGCAAGAGCGGGTTGTACCGCCACGATGGCCGCGATTGGATGGTGGCCTTGCGGCAGTACTTTGAGGGTGTGACGGGCCTGAGCGATCAGATCGAATTGCACTTTATAGACGAGGTGCGGCCTGGATATTTTTGGATATTTCCTCTAGAAGGCGACCGCGCCAATGTGGGTATCGGCATGGATCATCGAGACATCAAGGCACGCGGCATGGACCTCAAGGACGCGCTCGCAGCCGCGGTGGCGAGCACGACCTTTGGCGCGCGCTTCCGCGACGCGCGCGCCCTCGAAGACCCGGTCGGTTGGAATTTGCCGGTTGGCTCGCGGCGGCGACCGGCGCACGGGAATGGCTTTTTGCTTTTGGGCGATGCGGCTGGTCTGATTGACCCGTTCACGGGCGAGGGCATTGGCAATGCGCTGTACTCGGCCCGCTTTGCTGTGGAGACTGCGGCTCAAGCGCGGGAGGCTGGGGATTATTCGGCTGGTTTTTTGCGGCGCTATGAGGATCGGCTGTGGGATGCGCTGGGCAGCGAGCTGAGGTTGAGCACCAAGCTGCACAATTTGGGCCGCTGGCCCTACCTGATGAACTTGGTCATTCGCAAGGCTGCCAAAAATGTCGAGGTCAGCGACATGATCTGCGGCATGATGGCCGACGCCGTGCCGCGCAAGATGCTGACGAATCCGCTGTTTTACCTACGGTTGCTGTGGAGGTAGGCGTTAGATCGTCGCCAAAACCCTCCGTCAATGCGGATGTCTGTGCCGGTGAATATGGCCGCTCGTTGCGATTGCGACTGTGCATCAAGGGACGTACCTTCGTTTCGCATAAATAGTATCTAGCGACCGTTATCCGAGTATCTAGCGACCGTTATCCGAAATCCGAACTAATTGTTCGGGTACAAGCAATTATGTGCCATAGGCTGAATTCAGGTTTATTCTTATGCCGTCAGCTTACATCGAGACATCAATAGTCAGTTACCTGACAGCGCGGCCATCGCCCAGCCCGTTGGTAGCGGCTTGGCAGGAAATGACGGTATCGTGGTGGAATCACCAGCGCCGGGATTTCGACCTTTGCACTTCGGCCTTGGTGATTGAGGAGGCTAGCCGTGGAGATCCGGAAGCGGCAGAGCGTAGAATGGCGCATCTTGAGGGCATTTCACTACTGGCTGCGTCGGATCAGGTCATTGAGTTCGCTGGTAGGCTCGTCCATCCTGGTCCGCTACCCATTGGTGCCGCAGACGACGCGTTCCACATTGCTCTATCGGCTGTCCACGCCGTCGATTATCTTCTCACTTGGAACTTCAAGCACATCGACAATGCTCTGATCAAGCCACGGATTCGAGTACTCTGTACTGAGCATGGGCATCCGTGTCCGGAAATCTGCACTCCTCAGGAAATGATAGGAGACTTACTCTAATGAAGGATGAAGTCATAGCCGCCTTATGGAAGATCAAGGAGGATATTGCTCGCGAACACGACTATGACGTGGATCGCTTAGGTGCCATGATCCGCGAAAGGGAGCGTGAGTATGCCCACAGAGTTGTGAATTGGGCCGATTCTACAAGGCGGGCGGCCAGCGAAGAGCCAGAAGTTTCTTAATTCCCCTCCGCTAGCGACCGTTATCCGAACCAACTGCTCGGGTACAAGCAGTTATGTGCAATTGCATCAGGAATGCAGAGAATAATGTGATATGTCGCTGGGAAAGGTCACTTGTTTTATAACGTGTAGCTTGGACGGTCGAAAGCACGTTCTCCTACTAAAGCATCCCTACGCCGGGAATCAAATACCTGCCGGGACGGTGGAAAAGGGAGAATCCTTTGTCGCCGCGGCACTCCGGGAGGCCCGCGAAGAAACGGGTCTAGCCGCATTGAATGTCGTTGCGGAACTTTTGTCGGAACGGGAGAAGCTACCTCCCAACACAGCCGTCATTCAGAAGACTTCCACTGTATACTCTCGACCAGACGCTGGCAGTTTCGATTGGGTCACAATTCGCAGAGGTATTCGCGTTGATACCCGAGAAACTGAAAACGGTTTCGTGCAAATCGATTATGTGGAAAAAGAGTTGCTCGGTTCGGATAGGATCTCGTTTCGAATAACTGGCTGGATACCACAAGATGCTCTGACGACCAATGTTGTGCGCAAGCACTATCACTTAAGTTGCGCAGCAAGTGATGCGCTTGAGTGGGATGTCTTTTCTGATCACCACAAGTTTGTCCTAATGTGGCATCCGTTGACCGAAGATCCCCAATTGCAGGAACCATTTGGTGAGTGGTTCGACTCCATCAAGGAGCATCTCGTTCATGACCTCAAGTGAAGCCACAACCTCTCTCGGCACGTTCGCTTGGTTCGGCTACCAACTGCCTCTTGCTAAACGCTTGAAGCTGATCAAGCAGAGTGGTTTCAGTCACACCTTTCTGTGGATGGGAAGTTCGGAACCCTTGGTGGAATCAGGTCGTGCTCACGAAATGCCGGCAATGGCTGCAGATGCCGGGCTTGCCGTCGATCACGCCCACGCGGTATACGAAAACGCAAATGCTTTCTGGTCTGATAAACCCAGCGAACGCGACGCGTTAGTCAATGAGAATCTCAAGTTAATAGAGTATTGCAGTCGGCATTCAATTTCCTGCATTGTGCTTCACGTAACCAAGGGATCAACACCGCCTCCGCCGCACGCGGAAGGCTTGGAGATTTTTCGCCGGTTGGGCGAGGAGGCAGCAGACGCCGGGGTCGTGTTGGCTCTTGAGAATACAAGGGGAACCAATCACTTAGACCTCATCCTAAATGAAGTTTCTTTGGACAGCTTGGGCTTGTGCTACGATAGCTCCCACGACTACTTGCATTCCAGCACTCCTAGCGATGTGCTTGACAAGTGGGCGCATCGTCTCATCACGACGCACTTTTCAGACACCGACGGACAGGGCGATGTTCACTGGTTGCCGATGAAAGGGATCGTAGATTGGGAGGCCGTTTCGAGAGCATATCCCACATCGCACCAAGGTCCCGTCATGATTGAGGCAGTGCCCCAAGATCGCGCGCAACCGCCCACTGAGTTTCTTGCAGATGCGTACGAAACAGCGATCAAACTGAGGGAGAAGCTGGTATCTCTCCCCAATTGCCGAGAATGAGACGATGCAACTGGAATAGCGACAGATTTGGTAGCCTTGGCCTGTCGGCAACGGGTAAAACGTTATGTGAAATCACTATAAGGGGGAACCATAATGATCGAACAGAATCACCTAGACCTCTTGCTCGACCTGAACACGGATGAAAACCCTCACAGCGGCGGAGATCTTTTGGATCATCTTCGGGGAACACATGACTTCCTCCAGGATTGGGGCAACGACCAAGCCGTGTGTCTTGGAGGTTTATTTCATAGCATCTACGGCACGCAATCCTACAAGACACAGTCAGCGTCCCTTGAAGATCGGCAACGCATTCGGGAAGTGATTGGCGAGAGGGCCGAGCGATTGGCTTTTCTCTTCAGCGTTTCGATCCGCAGTGGGTTCTTCGAAGGGATAGAAAAGGAGAAAGCAACTGTGTGGGACCGTATTCACGAGGAGAACATACCCGTCACCCAAGCTGATCTTCGCGACCTTATTGAAATGGAAGTGGCCAACTATCTGGAATTCATGCCGAGAACCCATTTCACGATTGAGGAACTTGACGCATTCGAGGCCAAGGTTGAGCGAGGGAAGCCCTTACTCTCACCCTTGGCCTACGAAGCGATCAAGGCAGGAATCGAATCGAAACGCATTGCCATAGCCTCGTAGGGAGAGATGTTGCGTCGCCGGCTAGTCACATATAGAAGGAGAGTATCCAAGGATGATGAAGCGCAGTCTTGGCCTTTTGGCTTTGTTGTGCGGTCTGTTGTGGAGCGTCCACCCATGCGAGTCCGCAGAAAGACAGATTGCACAGAGTCTAGTGCGTACCATTGAGATGAAATATCTGCTGTATTTGCCACC
>JAPPEF010000291.1 GCA_028875335.1 Gemmatimonadota bacterium | reverse complement strand
TGGCCGGGACTAGGCGCGGATAGAGCTTCTCGTCGCGCGGATGGAAGTGGAAGCGCGCTTGCGACTGGACGGCTTGGGCGCGCACGCTGCGGTCGGCGAGATCGGCAAAACTCGCGCCGGCTGCGAGCTGGTCGCTGAGCCGCTGGGCCTCGGCCGGGCTAGACGCGAGCAGCTCTTCGACCTCGACGGATTCTTCGTGATAAAACATGTCGGGATGGCTGTCGTAGTACTCCCACACCTCGGCGTCGGAGAGCATTTCGACGGCTGCGAAGCGGTTGCGCACGGCGTCGAGTAGCGCGTCTTGGTAGGCCCTCTTGGCCAGCCGTTGGACGTCCGGGTCGTCGTGCAGGTCCTGTTCGTGGGCGGCACGGCGCTGGAGGAGGGGCCGCAGTACGAGCCTGTCTAGCGCGGTGCGCGCGCGCGTGCTGTCTTTGAGGCTGCGCTGGGCATTGAGCCGCCGCAGGGCCTTGTACGCTGCGGCGACTGTGGCTTGGCCCTCTGCAAAGGTGTAGAGCGGCGCAGTGCACGTGTCGAGTAGCGCGCCGTCTTCGCGTTGGGCTGCGCTGAGCATGAGTTGCAGTCCGTCGCGGTCAAGAGCCGCATTTGCCGCTGCGCGCAGCGACTCAAAATGCTCGGCCTCAACTTGGGCTAAGCGCTCCCTGAACAACTGCTCCTCGATGAGGGGTCGGTAGCGCTCATAGGACGTATCGCGGTCTTCGGTAAAGCGGACGATGTGCCAACTGAGACCAGCGCGCAGAGGAGCGGATATTTCTCCCAAGGGCAGCGTATTGAAGACCTCGGCCGGGATGTGCAGGCTGGGCGCGGCCTCGCGGCCAATAAAGCCCAACTCGCCGCCCTGCTCCGCCGAGCGCTTGTCGAGCGAGTGGGCGCGGGCCACCTCGGCAAAAGGCTGTCCAGCATCGAGCGCCGCCACGGCCGCTTCGATTTCGGCGCGGGTGTGGACCAAAATTGCGTTGAGCTTGCGCTCGCGGTGGTAGCCCTCCTCAGTAAAGACGCGGCGCACGTCTTCTTCGGGCACTTGCACCTGAGCGGTTATGTTGCGCGCCCGGTAAAGGGCGATAACTCGCGCATCCACGGCCTCATCGACGGTGCGTTTTACCGCGTGCAGCGTATCTAGCCCGTGGACGAGGGCCTCTTTGAGAATGAGCTGGCGGTCGATAAGCGATTGCAAGTATTGCCGTCGGGCCGCGTCGCCGCCTTCGGGGTTGTGCAAGCCCGGGGGCAGCTTTTCGACAAAGGACCGCAGGCTCTCCCCTGAGATGGGCACTTCATCGACTCGCGCCACGGGCGCGTTTGTTTCCTGAGAACAGGCCGCGAGGGCGGTAGTGATAGCAAGGATGTACAGAGGACGCATAGATTTTTTCCTTCTAATATACAGGTGTTCGGTTGCCAACCATGCCGGTGAAGCCATCCACCACCAGCCACAGGCCAGCGGCAACGAACTGGCCGAGCACGACCCCGACGAAAAAGGGGCGGGTGAGGAGATACGTGCGGGGACCGCCGTATTTGAGGACGGTGATCTTGATGAGCCAAGCTAAGAAGATCGAAAACCAGATGCTGTTCATTACCCAGCCGGTGCTGACGGCAAAGCCGAGCGGGTGAAAGGGCCACCACACGAAGAAGTGGCGGGCGGTCATCAAGCCGCCCATGATCAGGGCACCAAAGCCCGTCCACAGCCACCCGACGAGGCTTGGCCCCGTGGGGTTGGCGAGCTTTTTCGCGGCAAAGTCCGAGGGGTATCTGGCAAAGCCCGTGAAGTACTGAGGATGCAGATTGAGCGCGCCGTCGCGATAGGCGAGGTAGAGCATAAACCAGCAGGAGACCACGAGGCTGATGAGCATGGCCACGACAATCGCCCAAAAGAGCGGGCGGCGGGTGCCGCTGATCACACTGCCCAAGCGCAGGCTGTTGGCGAGGGGCGCGGTCATAAAAACCAACAGGTCCCCCGTCCAGACAAAGGAGTAGCCCGTGGCGACCATGCCCGGCGCACCGAGGGCGGGAACTCCAACGCCGGAGACGACAAAGCCGGCTGGAACCATCTCTGGGGTTACGGTAGGCATGCCCGCTTCGGCGATGACGCGCGCTAGGCCGATGAATATGACCAGCGACGAGAACAGGAAAAAGGGCACGATCCAAGCCGGGATCCCGCTCTTCCACAGCCAGAAGCCCATCGTGCTGGCACCGCCGACGAAGAGCCAAAACGCGGCCCGATAGGAAAGGATCTCCGCAGAGTCGTCAATCCGGTCGTCGCCCCACAGGGCCTTGCGCAGGACGTTTTTGAGGTGGGGCCGCGCCGTCCACAGCCCGTAGAACACCAAGACGATGAGCGCGCCCATCATCTGATGCCCCATGATCGCACCCACCGGCCCAGACCCAGTCCAAGGACCCAGCTCCTCGGGGCTAAAGATGCCGATGTAGCGGAAGATGCTTTCTTGGATCACGTGCAGCAGGTAGAAAAACCACAGGCTGAAGGCGATATTGGAGTTGATAAAGTACGCAAAGCCGAACATCAGGAAGTTGATGCGGATGTTGAGCGAGGCCGTGCGGCTGAACAGTTCGACGCTGGTCTGGAGGGCGAGGGAGGGGACGAAGTTGAAGTAGTGGTGTAGGGCGTTGGTGCTGTTGAACAAGAAGGGCAACAGCAAGCCGCACCACATGATGGGGTTGCGAAAAAAGGGTTTGAGGCTTCTTTGCTTGCCCTCGTCGTCTTGGATCATGGCGAGGGGGACTTGGGCCAGCGGAAAAACGAGTCGTTCGTTGTCAACCCACTGGCGGCGCAAGATGCTTATGGCCGCGATAATGGTCGCGTAAAACGCCGCGTAGAATGCAAACCAGCGCCCGAGCGGCTTGAGCCAGACGTCATAGGGGATGGCCGAGCCTTTGGTGCCCTCGTAAAATGCCTTTACCGCGACCGGGTCATACACCACCATCCAATCGGAGAGAAACGGATGGACTAAGTCGGCCCATTGGTTTTCAGGAGTGGCGTAGTAGAAGGTGCCGGTGATCATGGGCAGCAGCATGCCCACTACGCCGCGCGTGGGAATGGCCGTGGCGACGGCCATCATGGCGAAGATGACGACCAACTCGCCGCGCCGAAAACCCCAGCGTCCCAAGGCGACTTGGACAGTCAGCAGCAGGACGAATAGCAAAAAGAACGCTGCCGGCGTGGCCGAGCTTAGCCCAAGGCGCGAGCCTTGGATGACCATACTGCCATAGGGAATGCCGATGGCAATGGCCAAGCTCAGCGCGGCGCCGACGAGGATGCTCCGGCCCGTAATGGCGGCCGACGCCTTGTCAGAAGAGTCGATTTCAGCCATGATTTTTAGGTGTTGATGGACGCGCAAAACAAAGTAAAAACAACAAATAAGGCAAAAGGCCGGGCCGTTGCTCTACTAGTTGGTTTGTCGCTAGTCGCGCTCTTTGAGGCGAGCTTGTGGCTGGTGGGCGTCGGGCCGGACGACGCCCTTTTTGTGGCCAGCGACTCGTCCTACCGCATCAATCCGCAGGCTGCGCGGCGCTTCTTCCCCCGCCAGTACGTGCGCTTGGCTCCTGGGCAGGATTGCTTTGCCCGCGACAAAGACGCGCGCGCATTTCGCGTGTTCGCGCTGGGGGCTTCAACCCTGCTCGGCTTTCCCAACCCCGCCTATACTTCGTTTCCCAATTTCTTGCAACAGATGCTCGCCGATGCGTATCCAGCGCGCGAGATCGAGGTCGTCAACTGCGGCGTCACGGCCATCAATTCCTTCGTGGTGCGCGAATTTGTCGAAGAGGTGGTCGAGCACGAGCCGGATCTGGTCCTGATCTACGCCGGTCACAACGAGTTCGTGGGGCCGTACGGGGCCGCGACTCCGTTTGTGCGTCTGAGTGGCAACTGGTACTTCATCCAGTTGCAGATGTTTCTACAGCGGACGAAGACCTACTACTTGCTCGGCAGCCTGCTGCACTACGTCGCGGCTGCACTGCGTCCTGCCGCACCCGCCGAGTCCTTCGGTGTCCACTTGGTGCAGCGCGAGATTTACTTGGAGGACGAGGCGCACCAGCGGACCGAGGCTCATCATCAGCGCAATATGGCTGAGATAGTTGAGATGCTGCGCGAGCGCAAGGTCCCGGTCGCGCTCTGTACACTGGTTTCCAATTTGGCCGGATTTTACCCTCTGCGCTCGCAGGGATCGGTTCTTCCGCCGGACGCTGTATCTGCGGATTATCCACAGCACGCGGCCCTGCACTTTGATGCGGGCTTAGCGCATCAAGCGGCTGGAGATTCAGCACAGGCACTAGCCGCGTTTGTGCACGCCCGCGATTTAGACGGCATTCACCTGCGGGCCTGCTCGCCTTTCAACCGCACCATTCGCACTTTGGCCGCGGAGTCGGAGGCAATCTTGATCGATGTGGAGCAGGCGTTTGCCACTCATGCGCCTGCTGGCTTAGTCGGCGACGAGCTAATCACCGAGTATTTGCATCCCACGGTCTGGGGCCACTACCTGATCGCGCAGACCATAATGACGAGCCTCTTTGCGCGAGAGGATGCGCTGGGTTTGGCGAAGGGTCGTGCGGATGCCTTGGACGATTTTGCCGGATATTGTCGCCGCTTGGGCTACGGAGTCCGCGAGCGCGTACTAGCGCGCAACGACCTAATCCTGCTGCTGAAGAACATGCCGTATGCCGAGCGGCCGCCGATCTTAGAGCAGCGGCTCGCGCACTTAGTCGGCGAGCAGCTAGCCGACCTGCCCAAGCTGAGCTACGCGCAGATTGCGGATTTTGCCCGTCGCGGCGGCGTAGCGTTCTTGGCGGCTGTCATCGCCGATCTCGCCGACCCACAGCCGCTGGCTGACGCGCTGGACGAGTTGGTGGGGCCGTTGGGGTTAGCTCCCTAGTCGAGTAGGGCTTCTCCGTAAGCGAATAGCAGCGGCGTTCCGCCGGTGTGGACAAAGACGATGTTTTCGCTGTCGCGGAAACGCCCTTGGCGCACCTGATCGATTAGGCAGGCCAATCCCTTGCCCGAATAGGTGGGATCGACGAGGATGCCCTCGCTTTGGGCGAGGAGGCGGATGCTGTCGAGCGTGGCGCGGTCCAAATGGCCGAAGCCCGGGCCGACGTACTCATCGGTCACGGCGATGCGCTCTGGGTTGGGCGCGCATTCGAGGCCGAGGTGGGCCGCGGCTTCCGCAGCGGATTGCGCGATGCGCTCAGACACTCCTTCGCGCTGGCCCATCTTGCTCTGGGGCGTGCCGAGGAAGCGAGCCGAGCGCCCCAAGAGGGAAAAGCCGGCCACTAGTCCGGCCAAGCTGGTCCCTCCGGACCCGATTACTACATCGTCGGCTTGGATGCCCGAGGCGCGTAGTTGGGTTTCGATTTCCAAGGCACATTGGATGTAGGCAACGCGCGACAACAGGCCGGACAGGCCGGAGAAAGGTTTGTACCCCTCTTCTTTGAGCCGCTCCACTTCCTCGGCTATGGTTGCGCCGACGCCCTCGGGCGGAGAAAAGCGGATGCGCGCGCCGCATAGCTGGTCTAAAAGGTGGTTGCCTTGGACTGGCGACTGGCGTCCCATGATGGAATCGTTCTCGCGCAGGACGACGACGCCTTTGAGGCCGAGCTGGGCGCAGGCCGCGGCGAATTGGCGGCAGTGATTGGACTGGACGACTGCGCTCAGCACGGCGGCATCGCAGCCTTGGGCTGTGCCCTCGGCGAGCGTGAATTCGAGGTAGCGGGACTTGTTGCCACCAAAGGCGAGGCCGGTCAGATCGTCGCGCTTGATCCATATTTGCGGCCCTTCAAGTGCGGCCGACAGCCGCGGACAGTGCTGTAAGGGCGTTGGCAAATACGTCAGGCGGTGGCGGGGCAGCGCGTCGATGGCGCGTTGGATTGTTTGGCTGTTCATGGTGATTGTTCCTTTGGATGCGTTGTACATCGGTGTAGGGGCGACATCTATGTAGGGGCGACTCTTAGAGTCGCCCCCTACATGCCATTTATTTCCACAGATGGCGGCAAGTGCCGATCCATTCGAGATGAGCGCGGCGAATGAGTCCGTAGTTGTAGAAGGCGTAGCCATTGACGCCCGCTTGGCTCAGCGCGGTCAGGTGTGCGCCGAGTGCGTCGTTGTCAGCAAATCCCCCAGGGTTGACTATGGCGCTGAGGTCGGTGTCGGCTGGGAATTCGCCGCGCAGAGTGCGGACGCTATTGGCTAAAGCGGCCGGCTCGCCGCCCACGCCGGCGTTGACCATGTACACGTTGCGGAGGACGCGATCCGAGTCAAGCCCGTTGACGGTCCGGTCGCGGCCCCCGAAAAACGAGGCGCGTGCGCCTGCTTGGTTGGCGATGGCAATGGCTTCCTCCACCAGCGAAGTTGCCGCTTCGACGCGGGCGTCGAGAAAGGTCTGCAAGCGGCCGGAAAAGGCGGTGGCGAGGCGTTCGGCGCTTGGGGTCTGCATGTCTTCTAGGATAGGCTCGGAGGCAAGTTCTCGGGCGAGGTATTCGGCGACATCTGCGCGGAAGCTCTCTCCGTCCAAGCCGAAGGCACCGGCTCGCTGCAAGCAATGCTGACAGTAGCACAATCCCATCAGCAGTTCGCAAAAGGGCGTGATTTTTACGCCGACCTTGGGATTGCGGAACCCGTAACTAAAGTGCAGGTAGCCCAGCGATTCGAGGTGGAATTCGTCTGGCTGGAACTGCGCGGCTATATCGCGGCAAAGCGCGCGAGCGTAGTCGCGCACTAAGGGGCTGGCCGGGCATAGCTGGGCGAAGTTGATGTGGCCAAAGGGATCGTGCTTGGCCGCGTCTGGATAGCGCTGGGGCAGGTAGTGATTGTAGTTGAAGACTAGCCAACTCGTCAGGTCGAGGCCGCGCTCCCTGATTTTATTCGCGATCCGGCGCATGTAATCCGGGCCATCGACGACGTTGCTGACTAGGGGCGCGATTGGGCTTTCGTCGTAAAAGGCGGCGGACGGCTGGAAGTAGAGCGCGCCTTCTTCGCCCCAGTAGAGGGGCCGCCGGGGATTGTGCGGCAAAAAGTACGTCGATACGTGGTAGCTCTGGGCCAAGCTGACGCTGTTGAGGCCGGCCGTGTGGGCGATGGTATCTAGGGCCGAGTCAATGCCTTCGTCGGTTAAGTCCCAGGGATATGTGTATATGGTCGCTCGCATGGGTGTTGTTTCCTTGGGGGCATGCCCCGTTCTTTTTGTGGACGAAGTCGAGGAGCATTTGCTTCAGAGGAAGACGATTTCGATGAGGCGTTTGTCGTTGAGGATCATGTTTGCCAGCCTTGAAACATGTCGCGCAGTTCCTCGGCGAAACGCCTGAAAGACCTGTCCACTTGTGTGACGCGATTGATATTTATCTGTTGTACAATGTCTTCTGCATATTCGATACCGCCGAGTATGGGTATCGTTCCCGTGGCGTGAATGGCCTCAATTAGCCGCTGTTTATAGCGATTTCGATCGCATTTCTGATCGGGCGCGTCGCAGCCCTTACCAAATACAGTCTTGAAAGCGGCACCGTCGAGCAGCAGCCAACGTTCGATATGCGGATCGGGAATAGCAAGGATCATTGGCGCGGGTTCATCTCGGCCTCCGATCTCCCGCGTGCGCTCGTTTATCCCTTTGCAATTGGCGTCGGTGGCGACGACGATCAAGTCAGGCCAGGGACCACCCTGCCGCTTCAGGTCGCGCATATAGTCGTTAAGCTCCGCGATGACTTTGCCGTGACCGCGTACTGCGTTGCGCCAGTCGAGTTGTATAGCGATTTCGCATTCCTCGGCGATTCGCTGTACCAACGCGCCTATAACTTGACGATGTGCGTAGTCCTCGACAAAAAGCGCGATCTCACGCATCAAAGTCCCCTCGCATGATGCGTGCGGACACTGGCAGTTCTTCTTCCTCGTCGGAGAGCGCTTGAACGATATCACCACGCCGTGCCAGTGGCCCCCAAGTAGAAAACGAATCAATGCGAGTCTGGCCGTTCAGGCGGCGTACCGCGAACAGGGAGTCGTCTGCCAGCAGATCGGGCAGGATCGGGGAGTGCGTAGTAATGATATGCTGGGTCTGTCTCAGGGTCTCCTGTGTTTTTAGCAATTCCGCGATCAACTGGATGCGGCGTGGATGAACACCGTTTTCTGGTTCCTCGAACCCGACTAGTGCCGGGGCGTCGTCAACGCCTGTCAGGGCCAGAAGCCCGAGCATCCGCAACGTGCCTTCGGAGAGCACGCGAGCCGGTATCGCAACGCCGCCTTCCTTGAGGCGCAGTTCAACTTCGCCGAGATCGCTTACCTCCACTTCAATGCCGTCAATGTTCGGCATCAGTGCATGTAACGCCTTCTCGACTCCCCTGAACTGTTTTTCATCGGTTGACTTCATGGTGTTGAGAAAAGCGGCAAGTTCTTCGCCCATCAAGCCGATGTGGCGCACCTCCTTTACCGGATTGGCGGCTCGCATGCGTTCGCGCGGCTCAAAATAGAAAAACAGCCAGCTCTCCAGTTCGCGCTGAGCTGCCGCTAGGTGCGGATAGTGCGGTGGATAATGCGGCATGGAGAGGATGCTGTGATCTAGGTAACGGTCGTAGTAGGTCGGATGCGCCTGTCCTTCGTGCCGCAAGTGAATTCTCTCTCCTTGACGTTCGAGAAAAGGCTTGCGTTTACCCGTAGGTTCGCCCTTGCTGTTCAGGGCAGCCAAGTATTCATCAGCCACGCGCAGGACGCCCGATCTAGGCAGCATCTCCACCTCGATGCGGTAGCGGAGATCGCGTTCGCGGACGCGGGCAGGGATCTTGCTTTTCTCTTTAGATTCGACTTCGCCGTGTGGACGACGCATTTCTAGTATCTGGCGATTGACGGTCTCGACTACCGCGTCCGACAAGTTTAGGTCGGCTTCAATCGAGAACGATAGCCGCTCCTGTTCGAGCAGTCCCTTGATGCCTTTTTGTCCGATGGTAAAGGATTCGAGCGGCTTGCCGCGATAAGGTGGATCAAATGCCTCTTTGATTGTCCGGCTCGTTCCCAGATTCGACAGCAGTTGCAAGGCATCGAGCAAATTGCTCTTACCAGCGGCGTTCGGTCCGAACAGAACCACAAGCTGGGATAGAGATACTTCGACGTCTTCAAGAGACTTATACCCTTGGATGTGTATGCGCTTCAGCATGTTGAAGCCTCCATTGCAACGATCTTTAGTCTGTCGGGTGCAGTGTTTGGAAATCGCGATTTAACGTGGCTGTCATCCCGGGATCGGCAAGCAATGTCGCAACCAGTGGTCACCGCGCCAGCTAGATGTGTAGCGTTGAGATGTGCCCGTGCCGCACATTCTTCTCGTGGACAGAGTCGAGGGAAACCTGCTTCAGAGGAAGACGACTTCGACGAGGCATTTGGAGGTGATGTTTTAGTCGGTTTGAAGCTCAAGAGAGATCGCCTTTTTAGCTACTAAATTTTTGTAGTAGAAACTGCTCTACAAAACCAATGATGCTATTGACATCTGGCTCGTTCACTTTTTCCCATTCCGCATGCATTGTGTAATTTCTAATCCGAAGCATAGCGTCCAACATGGACTTGCTAGCTCCCGACACGAGTCCTTTTGATTTAATCGCACTAATGACCTTCGCCATTGTCGCGTCATCTACATCTAATCCATTAACTTGTGCATAACGCTTTAAGGCATCTTCCAGTGCGGCCGAGGCCAAGACCGCAGCTACATCCTTGTGACCTTCGGCAAGGGACTGTTTAGCCAAAACAATAAAGTCGCTAAAAACCTCTCCAGAAATACTGAGCTCAACATTAAAAACATAGCCACCTTCAAATGCCTCTTTTGCGCTGAGAAAGATACCCTGTAGATCTCTAACACAGGAAAAATGCCCCCCTGACTTGTTACATCTTTTTTCCGCATCTATAAAGTTTGTATAGTATGGCGATCTCTCTCCAAATACGGCTTTAATTAAACTCTCAGCACTTGTAGCCCAACTCAACCAAATGAAATCTTCGGCATAGTTGCTAGAAAATTGTATAGAATTTGATTGATCTTACAGCTCTCGAAATCGTTGTAAGAATTTATCATTCAAAGTGAATTGCCCTCTAGATTATGGTCTGTTTCCTCTCCGAACAGCTCAGCTACCTACGGCCATCTGCAAACTCATCATCGAATGTTCCATCGGCATTTTCCCAGACAACTTTTCCATCCCTGACCACAACCACCGCACTGCCGGTTTCTGTGGCTCGTCGGCGAAGTTCTTGAAATTCACAAGGCGAATCGACGCAATCATAAGCCTTTATCCGGTTGACTATTTCCAAGCTCTGGGGACAGTCGGTCAGTCGCCCACTGGATTACGGCTTCGGCGATTTCTATCGCATCCCGGTAGTCTTGTTCGGACACGGGCTGTTCGATGCTTGGATAGCGTATGTCCACGGCATAGGGGGTGAGTATAGTCGCGCGACGAACCTCATCTGGGACATTCTCTCCATCTTTTTCGAGTATCGACAGCAAAAGGGCCAAGTCGTGTACATAGGGGAAGTCGATATTGCGCGAGATCATCACGGCTTTGATCGCTTTCTCGGCGGCCTGCTGCGCCCCGAAGCACAGGTCTTCCAAGTAGGCATCGGGAACGCGATTCTTCGCCATCGCGAAACTGCTTTTGGCGCGATTCAGCCATTCGCGTGGATCATCCGGCGGAAAACGTTCAGGCGGATTCATACACCACTTTTCCCTCTTGTAGTGCCGGCTTGATGACCAACGCATGGCTATCCTTGTAGCGCTCTACATCCGCCGGCGAGACCAGAATCGCATCAACCGCGACGCGCACGCCGTACATCTTCTCGTAAATCTGGGCCCTGAGATTCGCATCGCCGCCTTCCTTGATGATGAGGAGGTCTACGTCGCTGTTCCGCGTCATGTCGCCTCGGGCGGCGGAGCCGAAGAGAATAATCCGCTCCGGCTGTGCGACCTCTACGACGCGCCGTATGATGTCATCTAGGGTCTTCTGATCAAGCGCTTGTTTTTTCACTGATTTTCCTTCCCGTTCCTCAATGCCTCCAGCATTCCCACAATTTCCCCTATAAGCCCGATTCGTGCAATCCGTTCTCCAGGCCAGTAGGCTTCAACAGCACTGCTATTCCTTCACAGCACCAGCCGTCAGCCCCTGTGTGAAAAATCGCTGGGTGAAGAGGAAGAACAGCACCGTCGGCACCAAGGCGATGATCGAGGCCGCTGAGATGTAGCGCCAGTTGACGCCAAAGACGCCTTGGAGGCTGGCCAGTCCCAATTGCAGGGTGTACAGCTCACGGCTTTTGAGCACCACCAGCGGCCACAGGAAGTCGTTCCACTGAGCTACGAACGTGAAGGCTGCCTGCGCGGCGAGGGCTGGTTTGACGAGGGGCATCATAATGCGCGCATAGATGGTCCACGGGCCGCAGCCATCGATGCGGGCGGCGTCTTCTAAGTCGGTGGGAATGGTGGTGAAGGCTTGGCGCAGGAGGAAGATGCCAAAGGCGTTGACCGCCACCGGCAGGATGACGCCGGCGTATGAATCCACGAGGCCGAGCTTCAAGGTGACGATGAAGAGCGGGATTAAGAGGACTTGGAACGGCACCATGGTCGTGGCCAATATGCAGTAGAAAATGGCTTGGCGTCCACGGAAATTCATGCGGGCGAGGGCGAAACCGGCCAGCGAGCAGCACGTCAAGTTGAGTAGGACCGTGGCGATGGCAATGTAGAAGGTATTGAAGAGATAGCGCATAAACGGGAGGATGTTCCAAGCCTTGGCGAAGTTGCCCCAGACGATGGGGTCGGGAATCCACTGCGGCGGATGGGCGAATAGATCGGCCGACTCGGCTTTGAGTGCGGTAGATAGCAGCCAGGCGAAAGGAGCCAGCAAGACCGCGCCGACCGAGCACAGGATAGCGTATAGCAGAATGCGCTTGACCATCTCAGTCTCCTCGGCCGGCAATGCGAAAGTTGAGCAGGGCAAAGACCAATATGACGACCAGCAAGCAGAGCGAGACAGCCGCGGCGTACCCTACTTCGAGGTATTTGAACCCGAGCGTGTAGATGTAATAGGCCAATAGGTTGGTGCGGTGAAAAGGACCGCCGCCGGTCATCACGTACACTTCGCCAAAGGTGCGCAAGGCGGCGATGGTGGCGATGATGGAGACCACGAGCGTATAGGGCTTGATCGTCGGGATGATGACGTGGCGCACGACCTGCCACCAACCAGCGCCATCGACGCGGGCGGCTTCTTTGAGCTGGGCTGGGATGCCCTGCAAGCCGGCTAGATAGATGATCATGTAGTACGGCGCGGCCTTCCACACGGTGACCATGGCCACGGCAAACAAGGCAATCGCCGGCTCGGTCAACCACGCGGCTTGGGTCTCCACGCCCAGCAGGCCCAAGAACGCCTCGGGGACGCCGCGCACATCGGCTAGCCACGACGGGCCGCTGACGCCCAGCCCCTTGAGAAAGGCGTTGAGCAGGCCGTCGGCATTGTACAGCCACTTCCAGACTATGCCAGCGACGACGATGGAAGTGACGACCGGAATGTAGTACAGGGTGCGAAATACCTTGATCAGCCGCAGCGAGTTGTCGAGCAGGAGCGCCATGAAAAACGAGAGCACGACGAGCGCGGGCACGACGATGATCGCGTAGAGCAGGGTATTGGCCAAGACCCGCCAGAACAGCTCGTCGCCCCAAGCGCGGCGGAAATTGTCGAGGCCGACGAAGGTGGGCGGCGAGAAGATGTTGTAGCGGTGCAGGCTGAGATAGAGCGTGTCGAGCAAGGGATAGGCGAAGAACACGACTAGGAGCAATAGCCCAGGGGCGACGAAAAAGTAAGGTGCGTAGCGTCCGTACATGGCGTTTGGTCTCAATGGAAGCGCGAGAGGTGGTTCCACTTGGATTCGATGCGGCTCAGGGCCGCGTCCGCGCTCTGCTGGCCGGCCAATGCCTTGGCGAATTCCTCGTAGAGGATGTCCTCCATCCGGCTCCAGCCCTTGACGTCGGGCGGGGCCATGACAAAGGAGTGGGCGATGTCAGCCGCGGAAAGCTGGTTGGCGGCGTCGGCCAACGTAGCGGGCGGGCGGCGGAAATAGGGGTCGGCGGCGGCTTGAACGGTCGAGGGCAAAATGGCGACGCGGCGGCAGAATTCGAGTTGGTTTGCGTCGTTGGTGACAAACAGCCCGAAGTCAACGGCTTGCTCTACGTGGGGCGAGGCTTTGGGCACGACCAAGACTTGGCTGGTGGCCGGCACTTGGCCGAGGCGGCCGCGCGGCATGGGTGCAGGCACTGTCTTTTTGGCAAAGGAGTCGTCGAAGTAGCGGGTGATCCAGCCGCCGGAAAAGGGCAGCATGGCGGCGCGTCCTTCGATAAACCAATTGACCTCGTCGCGGTGGGAGGCGGCGAGGGCCTCGGGTGGCACGATCTCCTGCTGATAGGCGTCGATCCACTGCTGAAAGATGGCCTTGGCCTCGGGATGGTTGATGCGGGTGCGGCGGGCGTTGGGAACGAACAGCGGCCAAAACCCGTCTAGGCGTAAGAGCGCCCAAGGTGGAGCTATGAGCGAGGGATGCAGCCGCCAAGAGACGCCGTATTTGCCGGTGCGCTCGCGGATTTGGCGGCCCATGGCGAGCATTTCGTCGATGGTGGTCGGCGGGCGCTCGGGGTCGAGGCCAGCTTGGGCGAAGAGGTCTTTGTTGTACCAGAGCATGGTGACGCCGACGTACCAGGGGATGGCGTAGTTGCTGCCTTGGAAGTAGCCGACGCCGCGCCAGAAGTTTTCAAGCCGTTTGGCCTTTTCAGCGGGGGCGACCGCTTCGTCCATGTTGACGAGGATGTCGTATTGCAGGAAGCGGGGCAGGTCGTAGATGTTGGCCAAGTCTGGGGGCGCGTCGCCGACCAAGGCGGCGAGGAACTTCTCGGCTACTTCGCCGCCGCTGACATCGACCCACTTGACTTTTACGCCGGGATGCGCCTGCTCGTACTCGGCGATCATGCCCAAGATGTAGTCGGCGAATGCATCGCCGAGGGCAATGGTCCAGAACTCGAGGGTGACGGTGGTGTCTTGGCGCGGCTCAGGGCTGCAGGATGAAAGGACGAGGAGGAGCGCAAGGACTAATGGCATGAAAAGGGTACAGAGCCTTGTTCACAGAAATAGAATTGGTCATTATCGCACGACGATGCTGTTGACAAACTACGTTTAGGCGCATCTGCAAGCAATGCGCCAATCCCGAAAGGATATTCTATGCGTTTGTTTTTCTTGTTTTTCCTAAGCGCGGTCTTTTTCTCCTGCGCAGAGAATCCGCTCGCGGAGCGGGTGGATGAATTAGAGCAGCGTCTTTCCGAAGTTGAAGCCGCCCAAGAGGAGGACCGGCTGAGTTTGTTGGCGCGGCTCGATGCCCTCGGGGTGACGGCGGACAATGCCGAGGAGATCGGCGCAGTGCGCGCCAAGCTGACGCAAACGAGTATCACGCGGTCGGAATTTGAGGATCTACAAGAGCGCGTGGAGGAGTTGGAAGGTCAAATTGGGGATTGGAGCGGGATCGTCCATTCTTTGCAGTACTCCGTGTACGCCGTGCTCCACGGGGTGTACAACGGAAACATAGAGGATTGGACTATTACATTCATCGGAACGAGCTTTGCCGTGGAAAGCGGTACGCTTGTTACCAATGGGCACATCATAGATGGACTGGTTGAATTGGACGGTCAAGTAGCGGCATTCAACAACAGGTATGGAACCGATCTACAGAGGACGTGGATCGTGGTGCAAAACCTGACGACCGATCTCTCGTACCAAGGAAATTATTTCTTCATTGGTGCTTCTTGGTCGCACCCGCAATGGAATCCCGACGATCTGAGTTCGCCCGACGTGGGTACGCTGCACATCTCCGAAGGCTTCATTGGGCGGCGCGCCCGCTTGGCGACGAGCAATGCGGTTTATCGCTTGAGAGTTGGTGCCCCGATCGCGACGTTGGGATTTCCCGGCGAACTCCAGGGCGGCGAGCTGTCTCGTCTCTTCCCGATTGGCACCTTTAAGAATGGCACGATCAGTGCCTTGCGCCCGCCCTTCCGAGGCGAAATGTACACCGCGTCCGACTCCTACGTCGTCCAGCACAACCTCGACCTGTCCGGCGGCACCAGCGGCAGCCCCATTTTCGACGATTCGGGTCAAGTGGTAGCCATCAACAACGCGGGTATTGAGAATGTGGTGCTCAGCATAGGCGGTGCCCCTGCACGCATCTCACAAGCTGCCTTGGGGTTCGGCATCCGCGCCGACAAAATTCACGAATTGCTCGACGAGGTGGGCGTAGTGGCCAAGCCGACGACACCCGCCAATCTGAGCGGATTAGCCAACAGCTTGGACGGACGGGATATTGGCTCCTTCGACATTGGGACGACGCAAGAGGACTTGGCGGAGCGACTGGCCGGGATGGAGTAAGGATCAATCGGTCTGGACCTTGAACGACTGTTCGACGATATGCTCGTGATCCGACATTCGCGCTTTCTTTATGGCGTGCTCAGTCAGCGGCAGGTAGTAATGGGTCTCGGCGTTGGCTTTGATAAAGCCCTCGGCGTACGCGCACCCGGCGGCTGTGCCAAAGGCCCCGTCGCTGGTCTCGATCCGCTTGCGCGCATACGCCCCGCCGTAGCCCTGGCTTTCTAGGCAATCTAGCGCTGCCAGCTTCTTGTCGACTACGTCGGTAATGTCGATAAAGACATCGTTGTAGTAGCCGCCCTCCGAATCCCAGACACTGCGCGGAACCGAGGCAGCCCCAGTGCCGAAATAGAAAACCTGGGCGACTCGATGCGGCGGACGACTGTCGCCGGGATCCACCCCGTAGGCCAGCGCAAGCGCGTGGAGGACGATTTGACCGCAGATGGCATGGGCGTTGGTCAGCCCGTCGCCTTCCTTGGGAAAGTGGGTCAGCACCACATCCGGCCGCAGTTCGCGCACCAGCCGCGCAAGGCGGCGCACAGCTTCTTCGGTGACCCGCAACACGGCGTCGTCGGCCCCAAAAAAGTGGATTTCCTCGACGCCGAGTAGAGCACAAGCCCGCCGCACTTCGTCGGCCTTGACGTCGGCGCGCTCGGCCATTAGCGCCGTTAGTTGGTCGGCTTGCGGGACTTCTGCCCGGTGGAACATCTCGTCGCTGATCACCTTGTCGTGGACTCTCGCCCCATGCGTGAGCACCACGCAGCCGACCCAGTCGCCGCGGGCGACGTGATGGGCCATGGTGCCGCCCGATTGGTCAAAGATGTCGGCCGGATGCGCGCCGATGGACAACAGCCGCAGATTATCGCTCATGTTCGGTTCCTTTCGCGTTTTATTCACACTCACGCCGAGACCGCGATTGGCACTCGGTGAATGACGTTGCCGAGGTAGCCTTTGGGGTTCCAAGGCTGGCGGAAAGGCTGGGCGTTGCCCGCATCGTCAAACGCCCGCGCCCAAATTTCGTAGTAGCCCTTGCTCGCAAAGGTTAGCTCGGCGCTCCAACCATACCAAGCGTATTTATTGGCTGGCGGGGTCAACTCGGCCTCTTGCCACTGGATGCCGAGGTCGGTGGAGACGAGCACCTTGGCCACATCGCGCTCGCCGGCCCAAGCGTGTCCGCTCGCGCTGAGTGGAACGCCCGCTTGGACGGTCGCGTTGGCTTGTGGCGCGGTGATGAGTGACTTGACGACCCACGAGGTGGCAATGACCATGTCGGCTTCTGGCGGCGGTTCCCCCGGTTCTACCGGATAGGCTGGAACGCGGTAGGAATAGCCGGTCATTTTATCGGAGTCGTGGACGGTGTCGCGCACCCAGATGCGGTTGAGCCACTTCTGCATGGAACTGCCGATCCAACCTGGAACGAGCAAGCGCGCTGGAAATCCGTGGGCCGCCGGCAGCGGCTCGCCGTTCATTTTGAGCGCGATTAACGTGTGCTCGTCCATGGCTTTCTCAATGGGAATGCCCCGCGAAAACGGAGGGTCGTCCTCGCCGTAGTTGGCGAGGTACACGGCTTTCTCGGTTACTTCGGCCGCTTGCAACACGTCGCGCAAGCGCACGCCCGTCCACTCGCTACAGGCCACGGCCCCGCGAATCCACTGAGTACCGCCCACCGTGGGCGCGAATGAGCTACGACCGTTTCCCGCGCATTCCAACACGACCTTTAGGGTGACTTGCGGCAGGCTGTGCAAATCGTCCAGCGAAAAGGCGCGTTGATTGCGGACCTCGCCGTCAATAGTCAGGCTCCAGCCTTGGGCATCACGGCGCAGGGCGCGCTCGGGGATGCTGCCGTTGTTGCGCACGAAATGGCGCGCGGTCGGCGTGACGTCCGCGGCGAGCAGATATGGGGGAAACTCGCCGTTGAATGGGTGTTGCGAGTGGACGATCATGTCCGGCTTGGGTAGCCCAACCGCTGCCGCGCTGACCCCGTTTCCCTCCGGCTGAACGGGGCCCTCGCTACAGCTTGGACCAGCGCCAAAGACGCCGAGGCCTGCTAGCGCCGCTCCCTTGCCTACGGTCGATAGGAAGTGCCGCCGCGAGGTGATTCGGTCTAAGTGCGCCAATTCGTCCGCCCTCGTCCCGTTTTCCGCTAGCAGATAGCTTTGTCCGTAGTTCGATTCAGGCATGATGCTCTGTTTTGCTCTAATTACTTGAACAGACTCTTGCGTCCTATCCTGCTGCACAACAGGCACTCGGCCGGCTGGTGCCCGCGCGCTGGGCAGTGCTCGCGGCCAAAGTAGATGATTTGCAGGTGCAGGTCATTCCAGCGCTCTTGGGGAAAGAGGCGCTTGCAGTCTCGTTCCGTCTGCTCAACGTTCTTGCCGTTGGACAGGCCCCAGCGGTAAATCAGCCGATGGATGTGGGTATCTACGGGAAAGGTCGGCACGCCGAAGTTCTGCGCGAGCACGACTTGCGCGGTTTTGTGCCCCACTCCGGGCAGGCGTTCGAGCGCGGCCAGATCGGGCGGGACTTGGCCGCCGTGTTCGGCGA
>JAPPEF010000105.1 GCA_028875335.1 Gemmatimonadota bacterium | reverse complement strand
GAGCGCACGCTCAGGATGGCCAACGAAGCGTTTCCGCAAGCGCGCTTCCTACAGACCTACGGCCTCAGCGAACTCGGCATCCTGCGCTCCAAGTCCGCATCCAGCGATTCGCTGCTGGTGAAGATAGGCGGTGAAGACTACGAAACCCGAGTTGTGGACGGCAGGCTGCAGATCCGGGCCCAATCGTCGATGCTGGGATACCTGAACGCACCCAGCCCGTTCGACGCGGACGGATGGTTCGACACTGGAGATTCGGTGATCCGGGAGGGCGACTATTACCGCATCCTAGGGCGGCAGTCGGACATTATTAACGTCGGTGGCCAGAAGGTGTACCCCTCAGAGGTGGAACAGGTCATCGCCGAGATGAACGGGGTCATAGACGTATCTGTGAAGGGCGAGGAACACCTGCTCATGGGCCACATCGTCACTGCCACTGTACAGATGGAAGAACCAGTGTCAGGAGTTCAAATGCGCAAGCGGATTGCCGAGTACTGCAAGGGGCGCCTGCAGCCGTTCATGCTCCCGGTGAAGGTCAAAGTGGTCACCGAAGGACAAGTTAATTACCGCTTCAAAAAGATCCGACGCTAGGAGGAGAGGGTTAGCCGCCATGTCAAATAACAAGGGGCAGCGGGTCGTGATCGTCGGCGGCGGGCCTGCTGGTAGCGTCGCCGCGCTCTGTCTGCGGAAGTTGGGACGCGATGTGGTCGTGTTCGAGCGGGAGAAGTTTCCCCGCTATCGAGTGGGAGAATCGCTGCTGCCCGGAACCATGGCGATCCTGACCCGGCTGGGGGTGATGGACAGCATCAAGGCGGCGAATTTCGTCGAGAAGCGGGCCGCGACGTTCATCTGGGGTCCAGAGCAGACGCCCTGGACCTTCACCTTCTCAACGCCCAAGACCGCTCCTTGGGTGTACGACCACGCCTACCAAGTAACCCGCGCTGAATTCGATCAGATTCTACTGGACGCCGCCCGCGAGCGCGGGGCCGATGTCCGCGAGGAGCACGAAGTCACCGACATACAGACCGACGGCAACGGCAGTCCCGTCGCCGTGAGCTGGAAAAACGGCGACTACAGTGGCACGCTGGAGGGCGATTTCATCATCGACGCCTCTGGGGCCCGTGGCATCATCGCCAAGAAGCTGAAGATGCGGCAGTTCGACCAGTACTTCCAGAACATGGCGGTCTGGTCCTACTACAAGGGCGGCAAGCGGTTCCAAGGCGACCTAGACGGCAACATCTTCTCAGTTGCATTCGAGGAAGGGTGGATCTGGATCATACCGCTGAAGGACGACATCTACAGCGTGGGGGTAGTGACCGACAAGTCCGCCAGCGCCCGGATGCGCGACAGCGGGATCGAGACGTTCTACCAGCAGTGCTTGGAGATGTGTCCGCTGGCGATGGAAATCCTAGAAAACGCCACGCGCTGCGAAGACGTGCGGGTTATACGCGAGTGGGCCTATGATGCCTCTTCGTTGTCGCTGGGCCGCGCCTTTCTCTGCGGCGACTCGGCCTGCTTCATCGACCCGCTGTTCTCACAGGGCGTTCATCTGGCGACCTACTCGGCTATGCTGGCCGCCGCCGGTATTGATCACTTGTACCGCAATCCACAGGACGCCGACGAGATCCACCAGTGGTACGAACAGTCCTATCGAGAGGCCTACAACCGCTATCACCAATTTCTAGCCGCGTTCTATTCCGCCAACTCCGCACTCGATTCCACGTTCTGGCGGCAGCGCAAGATCGCCGGGGCGGAAGACAGCCGGTTCGCCGGCAAGGAGTGGTTCACCGCGCTCTCCGGCCAGCAGGTGGACGCTGGCGCACAGGGCGTCGAAGAGCTGGAGGCGCGCGCTGCGACCTTGGCCGACCTCTGGCAACACAACAAAAACGAGGTCACCGACCATTTCGACGAAACCGAACTCTCGCTACGCCGGGTGCGCTGGGCCAGCCAACTGATGAAGGATTTCGGGCGGATGGCCCGCATCACCTGGGTTGCAGACGAGGTGCGGCTGGTGCCGTCCTTCAAGGTCCATCCGACTTCGTTCGCGCTCGAGCGTCAGCATTTCATCGCCGACGAGCGCGGTCGGACCATGACCACCTACGCCCTTACCGAAGACCATCGCCGGCTCTTCGCGAGCCTAAAGAGTCATCCTCTGAGCTATCGAGAGCTGGCCGGGAAGTTGAAGGAGTTAAAGGGTCAAGGCACGCCCGTGCAGGTCATCGGCCGACTGATTGAGGGCGACTTCCTGCGGGGATTTGACCAGAACGGCGATCCAGTAAAGATTCGCGCGGCCTTGCGCTTCGGCGGGGTTGGTGCCGAGGACGACATCTCCTGAGACTAATTCGACGAAAGGAAGAAACATGCAGAAAGACGATCTGATTGAGCTGATGATCGGCCTAGCGGTTGACGCCCTCGAAGAAGAAGGCGTGGAAGAGTCCTTGCAGGTCAACCGCGACTCACCGCTGCTGGGTTCCGAGGCCATCCTTAATTCCATGGGTCTGGTGACTCTCATTACCAGCGTCGAGTCGATTCTCGAAGAAGAGCACCAGATCGACGTAACACTGGTCAGCGAGGACGCGTTTTCCCGCCAGCGGAGCCCCTTCCGCACGATTGACGCGCTGGCGGACTACATCCTAGAATTGTCCGGTGCCCCAGCGGACGATGCCGTGGAAGCCGTCGGCGAATAAGTGGGCCAGCCCATGAACGACGAATCGAACCCAGTGGCGCTGGTGACCGGGGCCAGCAAGGGAATCGGCAGGGCCTTGGTCGAGCATCTGCTCGGTCGTGGCTATCAAGTGGTCGGCTGCAGCCGTGGCGACGCGGACTGGGAGGCAGAGGGATTCCTGCACCTGCAGGCCGACGTCTCCAACGAACCGCAGGTCAAGTCCCTGTTTCGCGAGATCAAACGGCGCTACGGCCGGCTGGACGCCGCAATCAACAACGCGGCAGTCGCCTCGATGAACAACTTCTTGCTGACTCCAGCGGCTTCTATCGAAAAGATGCTGAGTGCCAACGTCGTGGGCACATTCCTAGTCAGCCGTGAAGCAGCGAAGCTGATGCGAAAACGCCAGTACGGGCGCATCGTCAACTTCAGCTCACTGGCGGTCCCCATGCGGCTGGCCGGTCAGTCGGCGTACGCCGCGTCAAAGGCGTCGGTGGAAAGCCTTTCGCAGGTCATGGCTAGAGAACTAGCAGAGTACGGGATCACCGTGAACGTGATTGGCCCGTCCCCGATCGCGACCGACATGATCCGAGGGGTGCCAAAGGACAAAATCGAGCAACTCATCGACTCCATGGCCGTCAAGCGGCTAGGGACCTTTACCGATGTCGCAAACGTGCTGGACTTCTTCTTGCAGCGGGAAAGCGAAGCGGTCACCGGGCAGGTGATTTATCTCGGCGGGGTTCCCAACGGCTGAGGCGCTGATCGCCGACAAGCAGGAGCGCTAGCATACTCACATTGAGTACTAGGGCAACTTATGGCTCTCTCGCCTGCTCTTCCTTCTTCGCAGCCAACCACGCCTCAAATTCGGCTTGCAATTCGCTGTGCCGTTGGCTTCTGGCTTGGGGCGTGTCGAGCGGCTCGGGTCCGTGGAAGACATTGTAGCGCAACATGCCCAAGCCCGCATCGACCGATAGATGCTGGCCGGTGATATAACTGGCTTCGTCCGAGGCCAAAAACAGCGCGGCACGGGCAATGGCCATCGGGTCCGTGGGCACGGGCAGGGGCAAGTGGCGCATGTCCCTGCCAAAGCGCTCCTCGAACTCGGGTAGATACTCTTCGCCCAACTCGTCGATCACGGTCCAGGTCTTGCCCCCAGTACCGCCCGGACACACGGCGTTGACCCGCACCTTGTAGGGCCACAATTCCACCGCCATACTGCGCACCGCCCCCAAAATGCCCGCCTTAGCTGCCCCGTAAGCCGGATGCCCAGGCACGCCTACCAGGGCCTGCACTGAGGAGGTGGCGACAATGGCACCGCCGCCGGCCTGCTGCATGTGGGGCAGGCAGTAGTGGGCCCCTTCCATCAGCGCCATGAGGTTGACCATCAACAGCTTTTCAGCCCCGGCCCTATCAAATTGGGCAATGGTGCCTGAGGCCCCGGAATTGGCATTGCTCAAGAACATATCGAGCCGCCCATACGTCTCCACCGCTCCGTCGATGCTCTGACACAGGCCCTGCGTAGTGCTGACATCGCCAGCGACTGAACAGGCTCGCCCCCCAGCCGCTTCAATGAGCCGCACGGTTTCGCCACCGCCGACCTCGTCCGTATCGCCGACCACCACGGCCGCTCCCTCGCGGGCAAACAACCGGGCCATGGCCCGTCCAATATTGCTGCCGGCCCCAGTGATCAGGGCCACTTTGTCCTGCAAACGCATGGCATTGCTCCTTTGCTCAATCGCCGGGCGTTCAACCCCCCGGAAACGCGAATCTCTCCAACGCCGCCTCATCCACCTCCACACCTAACCCCGGCCGATCCGTAACCTTGTAGTAGCCATTTTCGGGTTCGTACGGCTCCTTGAGTATCCGACTCTTCATCGCGTTGGCGTGATGGGCGTGCTCCATGATCATGAAGTTCGGACACGACGCCGACCACTCGACGGTCGCAGCCACCGACAGGATCCCACCACCTCCGACATGCGGCGCGACCGGGATGTTATAGGTATCGGCCAGCGTCGCAATCCGATGCCCTTCGGTAATCCCCGTCCGCGCGATGTCGTGCATCAAGATGTCGTACGCCCGGCGCTCAAACTGCTCGCGCATCTCGTAGCGGGTGCGCGTCCACTCCCCTATCGCCACCGCCATATCCAACGCCCGGGTGATCTCAGCCTGACCCGGGATATCGTCCGGTATGATCGGTGCCTCCAGCCAAGTAAAACTTAGCTTCTCCAGTTCGCGCCCCAGCATTATCGAGCTTGAGACCGTCTGTCGCATGTGTGTATCGACCATCAGCATAATGTCCGGCCCGACGCGCTGCCGCACGGCGCGGCAAATCTCCGCGACGCCCTCCACATCCAACAACAAGTGCAACTTCAACGCCTGGTACCCTAAGCCCACATGTTCCTCAGCCGCATCCGCAACCTTCACCGGGTCCGTGCCTCCGATCCCTGCGTAGAGCAAGATCTCATCGCGATACCGCCCACCCGCAATCTTATGCACCGGCTTCCCAATGGCCTTTCCCACTATATCCCACAACGCAATGTCAGTCCCTGCGAGAGCGTCGATGTAGAAACCCGTCAGATGTCCTCGCTCCCGCATCGCATCGTAGTTGCACGTCCAAATCGCCTCAATGTCGAACGGATCGCGCCCTATCACCAACGGCCGCACCAATTCGCACACGATCGTCGCAGTAGTGTTCGGCGACACCGGCGACTGCGCCTCACCCCACCCGACGATCCCGTTGTCCGTCTCAATTCTGATAACGGTGGTCTCGTGATGGGGCGAGTAGATCGTGATGGACCTCGAATGGTCCACGTGGTAATCGCCGCCCGCTCGCGACGCCTCTTCCGACTTACTGATCCGCAACGGAAATGCTCTAATGTCAGCTATCTTCATCGATCTGCTCCGTCGTATTTTGTCGATTAAAGTACAACTTATTCAAACGGCGATTTTCGACAGCGAAATATGACCCTTGAAACAGAGGTCCACGTCACTGCCGGGTTGTCGCCAGCGCTCTTGATAGATTCCGGTGTATAGAAAGCCGTCGTCGGTCTGCGAGAATGCGGTTTTGTGGGGGCGCGTGTCCACCGGGGCATGTTTGGTTTCTAAACACGTCCGGTTGTGTTCGGGATGGGGCAAATTCACGTTCAGAAAATATCCGGCTTCCAGCGTCCCGTTCAGCACATCGTCCAAAACCGACCGCAGCCGTTCGGTGGCCAGCGGCCAATCGACCGACCGGCCCTTTACGGTATAGTGAGACAGGGCGATGGCCTTACAACCGTGAATAGCAGCCTCCCTAGCGGCGGCTACCGTGCCGGATTCGTACACATCCACCCCGAGATTGCCTCCGTGATTGATCCCAGAGAGCACCCAGTCCCCATCGGACGCTAGGCAGTTGAGCGCCAGACGGGAACAGTCGGCCGGCGTGCCCCATATCCTGTAGCGTCCTTCCGTCAGTTTATCCACGCGAATGGGCCGATCGGTTGTCAACTGATGTCCAATGCCGGACTGAGGCTCGGCCGGCGCGACAACGACGACCTCGCCCCACCGCGACGCTAGACGGACCAGGGTCTGTAGGCCCTCTGCTTCGATGCCGTCGTCGTTGGTGATGATTAGTTTCACTTCGGTCTATTTACTCTTCTGATGGATTGAACTCAGTAAAAAGCTAAAAATTTCACTTAAATAGGCGTTTTCATCAAACAGTGAAAACCCTGATTCGAGTGAAAACTATCAATCGCCAGTACTACCGCCGGGGGCCGGACAAGTTACATTCTATGGAATGATTGTCCGCTTTCGACACAACTCTCGACACAACGATCTCCAAATGAAAAACCCACCCCATCCGGGACTATCCATCCGTCACGATTGCCTAGAGCCATTGGGGCTTAGCGTGACGGAAGCGGCAAAAAAACTTGGAGTCAGCCGAAAGCAGTTATCCGATGTAGTGAATGGTCGTTCGGGTATCTCGCCTCAGATGGCGATCCGCCTCGACAAGGCATTCGGCGGCGGAGCGAACACATGGTATCGATTGCAGGCGGCCTACGACTTAGCCCAAGCGATGAAACAGGCCGCCCAAATCAAAGTCAAGCGGCTATCGACAGGGAGATAGGCTGGTAAGGAATCTCGGGTAGGTCCAAAACTGCACAATCGTCAGAGTTACTAGGTGATATGCACATGCTCGTATCCTGTCTATCCCCCAGCTCACAACGGCATCAGACGGCAGCATCACTGACTGTGAGATTCTATCTCCATCGGCACGCGCAGCAAGCGATCCTTGAGCAGTTTGACGGTCTCGGGATCAATCGCGGCAACCTTCGCCCGCGCCTGCCACTCTGCTACGGAATCGTATATACAGTGGCGAAGGTAGTCTAGGACACTTTCTTGACTGCTCAACTGGTCGCTCCAGTACGGATGACTTTGGTTCACGATAACAGTAATTTTATTTGCCTTTGTGGAATCGCTGACAACATAGGGATCGTTTATGGACATATTTTCGAGGTATATTTTCCAAGTCACAGGTGGACTACTATTGATAGTGCCACTTAATGTTGCGTCTTGCGTATCGACGACCGAAGTGATGATTTGCTTGCTACTCTCCGCGATTGTTTCCTTTGAAGGTATAGATATGATGTTGATCTGATCAACCATCTCTGGTGATTTGAGTTCCTTCTCCAAATCTTCTAGAGCGGCGCTCACGTCCAGTTCAGTTGGTCCCCGCTGGTCGTCGTCTTGCTTGCGTCTAGCTCTAGCGAACTGACGATAATCGTTGCAATATTCCTTCAGCTTTCTCTCGACTTCTTCCTCTTGGTTGTCGCTCCACAGGATGTTGTCCTTAGTGTGACTCACATCAAAGCCATCAAGATGGATCTCACCCACGAGTCGTTGGTTGATCAAATCGTTAGACCCTTGTATCTGTCCGTACAAGGTGGATGGCCTCCAAGCATCGGGCCAGCCCCTCACTACACGGTTAGCTTGTAGGATCGAAAAGCCCGCATCTGAGCGACTGCCTTTATCTAGGATCCCGACCCATCCTTCCACTTTTTTTTCGTCAATCATGAATTCAAAATTCTTCTGATACCTTGTGCCATCATGTGCCACGTAGATGAGGGATTCCACGTTGTCCCACGACAACTCTTCGTCCCTCCACCTGAGACGAAGTAGTCCCTCTCGAAGATCAATCCTGTACATAGAGCGAAGAAAATCTCTTATTTTTGTTAATGTTCGTCCCTGAAACTTTCGGTTTAGATCAAAGATTTCGACAATCGTGTAATGAAGATTAGTAGGCTTGGACATGCTGCTGTGAATTACACCAGAGTTTTTCCCTTGTGCTACTTTGTTGACGTCCACAGTTACGGAATGCTCATGATTCTCTCCAAGCTTTTTAGTTGTAATCGTCCACTTATTGCCAATCCAACAAGCGGAAGTCTTCATACCCATACCGTACTTCGATCGCCCGGTAGTGTTGTCTGGAGGATGAGCTATATGAAGTGATCTCTCTAGCTCATCTTGAGACATCCCCATTGCGTTGTCCACAACGCGCAGCATCCCAGCCTGCTGGTCATAGACGATGGAGACGGTCAGACAGTCTTCCCCATCTTCCCGTATCTGCGGGTCGAGTACATCTCGATTGTCGAAATATGACTGCGTTGAGTTATCAACAAATTCAGCTAAGGCATGCCACGGAGAATAGGCTAGCCGTCTGTATGAAGTAATCGCATCAGGGCCTATGATGAGTTTCATTTTTTTCTCCTTTTCAAATCCTCTAGAGGTTTTGCCAGCCGAATCACAAACCTCTCATCACTTTGGCGTATGATCTCGTATTGCTTTCCCTGCTCCAGATCATGGTCTCTCAAAGCATGAAGGAAAACTTGGTTTGATATATCGGTCCGCCGCCACTCGGCTGCTTGGCCTTGGTAGTAAAGCAGCACTCGCTCATCTCTTTGAATTGGAAGCTGGGTAGGCGAATGAATCACCAAATACCGGTGGATCACCGACGAGCATTCACAGGTGGTAATGACCTCATCATTCTCGCTGGGATACTCTCCATTAAGGCGCAAAACATACTTATTTAGACGAGATCGGAAAATCTGACATATGGCAACTTTCACTCCCCATCTGTTGAGGTGTTCTGCCCAACCGTCAACGGGTCCGTTTACGACCACCAAGACACGCGGGGGACTGCCTCTAAACATCTCTATGACCTTGTCTCTATCAAGGTCTGGATGGTGATCGCAAAGATAAGAAGCTTCAGTGAGGCCGTATTTGGCCCTTGCGAGCGTTCTTACTTGAGGTAGCACATGTCCGTGAAGGGAGTGGTGTACGAGTTCTACTTCAACAACCCACCAGCTACGATAGCTACGATGAATGAGCGCAAAATCCGGCTGACGCGAATCGGCGTCTACTTCTGAATAAACCGTGGTCTTGAATGGAACGAAGTGGTAACTAGTGAACAGATGATGCGCTTCTTGCTGCAGGACTCCCTCGAATTCGGACTCATAATGCCCTCGACTCGCGATTTCTTCAAACCATTCATTATTAAATAGAAGCCGGGCCATGATCTCTATCTGTGTGCTTGACGCTTACTGATTGACCACTGCACCCGAGCCATACCCTCAAGCCTTTCCGCCTCCCTCAATAGACGCTTATATTCCTGTTTTGTCGCATAAAGTGTGTAGATGATCGCTTTCTGTTTTCCCTTGGAGGGCCTCAGTACGCGTCCGAGACGTTGAATCCGCTGGCGCAGACTTGCCGTCGAACTTGCGATTAACGCGACTGTGGTTTCCGGGACATCCATTCCTTCATCCAGTGCACGACAGGAAATTAGGACATCAAAGACACCTCGCCGAAAGAGACGCAGATTGTCACGCCGAACTTCCGGTGTGATTCTTGAGTGGTATAGGCATACGCTGTGGTTTCTCTGACGGAGAACCTCGAATAGGTCTTTGGCCGAACTGGTGCGCTCATGGAAAACTATCGTCCGAGCACCTCGATTCTGTTCAACAATCTTGGCCGATACGGGAATCTTCATTTTCGCTGTTGCGGATATGGCCGCCCGCATCTGCAGAATACGTTTGAGCTTCTCCTCAACCTCTACTCGTGCCTCCGCATCCTTGGCCTTATGCAACAACACCGCCGCGCGTTTGGTGAGACGGTAGTATTCCTTTTGTTCGGATACCAATAGGTCTACCTGCACATTCACCAACTCGAACGGCGCAATGACACCGTCTTCGTATGCTTGGCTGTAGTCGTACTCAAAGATCACTGCCCCCAAAGCCGGAACGACATGCTCTTGAAAGCCAAGGTCATATTCACGCTGTGGTGTTGCTGATAGCCCAAGCGCCGCTGCGAATTCTCCCTGCAGGGCTTTTGCATTTTCAGGACTCCCCGCCCGATGGCATTCATCTACAATGAGGAAAACTCTTTGTCCCTTAGCCAGCTTACGCACAAGATGTCGACCACTATTAATGACCAGCACGTTTACCGCGCGTGGTTTCTTCTCCTTCTCCTGGCTTGAAAAACATGCAATCTCTTTAGCTGGCACACCGAGGTCTTCCTGTAGGCTCACATGCCATTGATCCAGCAAGGTGATTGTCGGTACCAAAATGATAACACGGCCATCTGCAAATTTTTTCCAGAATTCCTGTATGCATAAAAACGAAAAAATGGTCTTTCCACCGCCAGTCACCACGCTCGCAACGCCTCGCATCTCCTTCAGCCATTCGGCAAGCGCCTTTTGCTGCCATTCGCGCGCCTCAATATGCGGCAACAATAAAGACGGAAAATTGTTATTCATCATCAGCTTGGCCATTGAAGAGCTCAAATCGCCCACGAGAGCCTTCCAAATAGGACTCGTCGGGTTCAATCGCCAACCAACGGCGACCGAGTTTCTCTGCCGCCGCCCCAGTGGTATTACTTCCGGCAAAGGGATCAAGTACCAAATTTTTGGGCTTGGTCAGGAATTTGATAAAGAACTCCGCAAGGCCGCTCGGCATCCGAGCGGGATGAGGTGAAAGCTTGTTGGTACGGCAGTAATTCAAGTAGTCCGAATTTGCCTGTGTATTGGCAAGGGAGATCAGGTTCGAAGGAATAGCACCAGTGTTGTTCTTCAGAAAGGATTTTTCCCCAATATGGTGCTCTGACGGGCGTTTACCTGTGTTATAGGCCTTCTTTTCCAAGAGCCTCTCCATAGACTTACTATATTTTGTGAGCACTTGGCGGTTGTCTGCATGAGGGCGGTCCGTCATTGCCATCCACCATAAATGCGTGTAAGCGTCCTTAACCCGGATGCGCTCCACATTGACCCACTGAGCTGGGCTAGGCAACTTTGCTGGATTATACCAAACGAACTGCTGGCATAGGATGAGTTCCCCACGTTCCAAGAAAGCAAGAAGTGCCTTCAGAGCCAGAGTCGACATCACAGGTCTGCCCGCTTCCCACGCGTTCCCAAGCTCTATGACAATTGACCCTTTGGGCTTCAGCACCTTCTTGAACAGCGGCGCAAAATCTGCCAGCCAGTTCACATAGGCCTCCCCTTGCTTGTTTCCATAACGTTTCTTCCTGTTTAGCGGGAATGGAGGTGATGTGAAGACGAGATCAACTTGGCCTTCCAAGTCCTCCATGTATGCCGAAGACTGAAGGACATCCTCGGCTAAGCCGAGGATGGAACTCCCAAGCGCCGTTTTATAAACGCCAAGAGGCTTACTCTTAGTCTTACCACTATTCCCCGGTTTGACGGTTTCTTGGGTCATTATCGCATTTAGCTTTCGCTTGCTGATCTATCCACAGGCCAAAGGTCTCTCGGGCGAGTATGGGACATGAGATTTCGACATGATAAGACCTCCTCCTTCATTTAAGTAACGGGTACCGACGAAATCGGGGCAACTCCACGGTTTTATTAGTTTTCTGTACGTATCGGGACCATAATGGGGTTAGGAGAATACGCCCCCATCACCTCCACCCCTACAAGAAAAACGCCGCAATCCCAAAATACAGCAACAGCGACAACCCATCGTTAAGCGTCGTAATCAGCGGCCCCGAAGCCACAGCCGGATCGACCCCAATGCGGCGAAAAACCAACGGCACCACCGCACCCATCACCGCCGCCAGAACCACCGCCGCTCCCATCGCCGCCCCCACGCAGCCCCCAAGAGCGCATCGCCAGTCCACCAGCTAGCCACGCCCCAAGCCAAAACGCCCAGAATACCCCCCAAACCCAAGGCCACCCGCAATTCGCGGCCCACCAAACCCCATTGCCCCTGACCAATAGCCAAGCTGCGCACAGTCACCGTGGCAGTCTGGATACCCGTATTGCCACCCATGGCCATGACCGCCGGCACAAAAAAAGACAGGGCAAGAACCTTGGAAAGGGTATCGTCAAACCCCTCAATCACCGCGCCCGCGAGTAAAGTGCCCCCCAAGCAAACCAACAGCCACGGCAGCCGCAGGCGCACCACGCCCGCGGCCGGGCGATCCGTGCGCTCCTCCGAGGAAATGGCCGCCATCTCGTACATGTCCTCGGTGGTCTCCTCTTCAATGACGGCGAAGATGTCGTCCACAGTCACTACCCCCACCAAGCGCCCCGCATCATCGACCACCGGCAATACCAACAAATCGTACTCAGCGAAGATATAGGCGATCTCCTCTTGATCCATATCGCTCCGCACCGCGATCGGACTGCGATTGGCCAAGGTGCCAACCGGGGCATCGGCCGCGGCCAACAACAACCGCTTGAGCGTCACCAAGCCACTCAGCAGCCCCTCTTGGTCGGTCAAATAGAGATAGAACACCTCGTCTTCGTCTTCGGCCCAAGCCCGCACCTGCTCTATGGCCTCGGCTGCGCTCATATCCTCGGACACGGCGATAAAACGCGAGGTCATCAGCCCGCCAGCCGTGTCCTCGGGATGGGCCAACAACTCTCGCACCTGACCCGCTTTCTCGCCTCCTAGCAAATCGAGAACTTCGGCGCTTTGCTCCTCAGACAGGTCACCCAACACATCGGCCGCATCGTCGGGAGCCATTTCATCGACCAATCCCGACAAATCGTCCGCAGGTATATCCTCGGCCACCTCGCGCAGGACATCCGCGTCCATCTCAGCCAGGACCGCAGCGGCCAACGGCTCGGCCAAAGTCTGCAATGCTACGGGTTGCTCCTCATCGTCTAGATGGCGGAACAAATCAGCCAAGTCCGCAGGATGATGGTCGTTGAGAATGAGACGCAGGGTGCCTAAATCTTCGGCCGCAAAGGCTTCTTGAACCATGCGCCGGAGAGCGTCTCGTCGCTCCTGCACTTCCCCTTCGGCCAAGACTTCCTCTGGCGAGGAAGGCGGTATATTCGTCAAGCGATTCTCCTTTCTCGCCTGCTAATCGCTTGCTTTAGCCGCTCGACGCCGGTGCCGTGCGCTGCCACTCCATCCACTCGGTAAGCTCGCGCTGAGTCTCGTCGAAACGAGAGCGCACCGCCGGTGGGAACACATAGTGATTCACATTGCCTTGATTCCCGGCCAGCAGTTCCCGCATCGCCGGGTTGTAGGTAGCGTCGATGTAATTGAAATAGAGGTTCGTGCGCTGGCGGGAAGAGCTTTTGGTTGCGCCGGTGTGGAGCAGCGTCTCCGAGAACATGACCATATCCCCCGCCTTGCCGGTGACCCGCACGGCCCCGGGCAAATCGCGGCTCCGGTACTCGGCCATGGGCAGGTCGATCTCCGACTTGTGCGCCCCGGGCACCACCGTTAGGCAGCCATCTTCCTCACCATTGTCCGTCAGAAAGTACACACAGTTCAACATGCGCGTGCGGATCTGCCCTCGGCGCACGGTGTAATCATCCGGATTTAGCCCCCGGTGCCACCCACCCCAAGGTGTGCCCTCCGTCTTCTCGATAGCCCAAGTGTTGACGAGTTGGGGGTGCTGCATCCAGCGCCGCAGACGCTCCACCGCCGGCGCAAAGCTGATGACCTCGTCGAACATTTCCGTCCACAGCGGCAGGCCGTTGATCCGCCGCTGGCCTTCCGAGATCTGCACCGTCGTCTGCCCGCGAACCCCGTCGTGCAGCCAAGGGTCATCGTACTTGCGCGCAAACAGCCGCTCAAGCTCTTCGAGGTAGCCCCGGCAGCGCTCGGCGTCAAAGACGTTGCGTAGCATGAGAAAACCCTGCGCGTCGAACTGGAAATCATCCGCCAATGCGAGTTCGTCCATAATTATTCCTCTCCAGACTGTTGCCCTAGTAGGGGGCGGTTTCAAGCCGCCCCCTACGGCCACCGACCTCGTCGAATCAAGGGCGTCCTGCCCGCGATCCCAAAGAGAATCGGGCCGAAAACCAACCACCGGCCACGTACTGCGCTACATTCACTTAACTGGAGAAGGAGAAAGCCGCGCCGCTGGTCGTCAACGGAACACAGTTTCGCACCTATGTATCAGACAGGGGCCATGCGTCACTTGACGAGGACCATGGTTCGCGTTGACTGCAAGGTTTCCGTCGTCAACCGATAGAAGAATATCCCAGAACCAGCGGACTCTCCGCGATCATTCCGGCCGTCCCAGGGTATCCGGTGTCTGCCCGCTCGATAAACGCCCTCCATCAGGGTGGCCACCAATTGGCCGGTCACGCTGAAGATTTCCAGCGAAAGATGCTCCGTTCGCGGTAGGTGAAAGGCGATGTGGGTTTCGCTATTGAAGGGATTGGGATAGTTCTGCAAGAGGCTGAACGACCGCGGTGTGCCCTCGTCCGTCTCGCTCGCTACAGATGTAGGTGGTGCCAACACGCTGTTGGCCCGACCCGGAGTGCCCCCCACCGGGATGGAAGCCTGCCAGTGCATGGGGTCCGCATTGTCCAGGCTATAGTGAAGCAACTCCAGCGTAGGACCGTCGCCGTCCGCCTCCACCGGCCACGGACTCTCGTCTAGGTAGGTGACAGAATCGACCAGTAATCCATCGCTGTCGAAGAGGCGAACCAGCTCTCCACTGTTCCTCAATCCGAAATCGAAGTCTCCGACACAAGAGACCCCGAGGAGGGATTCGAGAGCCGCACCATCTCGGCACAACACCAGAAATCCGCGCGGCTCAATGAGCGTCCCACCGGGCAGCACAAAGGAATGGTCGTCATCGTCGTCTTGAAAGTTCCAACCGGAAAGATCGACGGAAGCATCGTTGGGATTGTACAGCTCGACCCAATCTCTCGTATCCAGATCATCCGCTGAATGATAGTTGATTTCGTTGATCACAATGGATGGTATCGAAAGATCAACAGCGCTGTAGGTCTCGTTGACGCGAGCCGTCATCACCGTCAGTGTGGGCGTCAAAAGCTGCATCGTGTCGCCCAGCGAGACATCGAAAAAAAGGTTGCCGAAGACGGGCGAATCTGGAAACAGGTCCCCGGCGGCATCTCTGTTCGAGGAAAGGATCAGACTGGTGCCCGCCTCGATGTTCGTCCCGGGCGGGAACATGAAGCGGTTGAAATACTCCCCGGCTTCAAAGCTGCAGTAGGAAAGGTTCAGATTCAACTCACCGGCATTGATGATCTCGATGAAATATTCATCGCGTATCCGATGAACGTCTCCGATCTGCAAGTGTCGATACTCCTCGATACCGGCGTGATTCACATTCAAAGCGAACGTCTTCGTGGCCCTGTAATTGATGTAGAACAGCCCGTTGGAGGGATAGCTGTAGCCTCCGGCCCTGAAAGAATAGGGCACGAGGCCCGTGTAGTTTTTGGGCAGCATGAGACGGTTGCCGTAGACGAGGTCCCCCGCCTGCAGATCATCGTGGCGACCATCGTCGAACAGCGCGAGTTCCTGGACCGTGATCTCTTCTCCCCATGTCTCGTAGGACGACAAATCCGTGATGTATTCGACCACGACGGCTTGGGGGCTGCGCGAAGTGGCTCGAAACACCACGCCGCGATCATCGGCATTGGGCGAGGGAAACGGATCGGAGCAGTACAAGTCCGCTAGAAGATTCTTTTTCCTTTCGCCAAAGGAGAAATTCGTCAGGAACGATCTCCTAGCCGCCAGAAAGCCTTTCAGACGCGACATCTCATCGTCAAATTCGGCGTTGGTGCCAAACTTGGCTCCGTCCAGATAAACGTCCGACTTGATCAACTTGTACGTTGAATCAATCTCGGCCTCCACCGCGGCGAATCCGTGCTCGATGACGAAGCGGACCTTGCTCCAGAACGACTCGCGCCAGGCGTCGTATTCCATCAACCTCTGAAGTAGAAGATGGTGGTTCAGATGGGGGTGTTCGGAGACCGTTTCAAAGTAGGGCCGGTATTCTCCGGTCCAGTAATTGCCGAAGGAAGCATCGTGATCCCAGGGTAAAATTTGCTGCAAGCGCCCGCTCGGGTCGAAATAGAGCAGGGTATTCTTCGTCACGGCGTCTATACTGGAGATCGCATAGGCGACCGCAAAGTATTGCAGCACATTCTCCACATCCACCAGCAGGGAAATCCGCTCTGCAAAATCCTCATACGTCAGATAGAGAAGCTGATTGAATAGCCGCTGCCCATCGATATAGTCGGATTCACCTCCCACCTTCTTGTTCCACGACCAAACGTAGGTGTCGTAATCCAGCAATGGCGCTGTACTCCCACCGTGATTCTCGGATTTGTAGAGACTTCCGCGCTCGTAGTCGTACCGCCGCAGAAGGTCCTGATCAGGCTCCTCTATCTGGACGAAGACGCCCATGAAGTCATCGTTGACCATCAGGCTGATGTGCTCGGTATTCGGCGCTGGATGGCCGATGAACTGATACAACCTCATGGCCAGCGCGTTGCGCATCAACGAGAAATCCGAGTATTCCGCGTTGAGGTTGAGCTCCCTGACTCCAACCGGATTGGCTGAATCCTCAAACCAGACCTTCCAGCTTTTCTTTGGGTAAAGGCGGGCCGTTTCGCCCCGGAATCGCACCTCGCACTCGAGAACCTCTCCCGCGAAGGAAAATTGGGCGGGATAGCGGACATTGCTGTAGGGGGACTCGTAAAGGGCACTCAGGTCGGCGGGATCGACGGTCAGGTGATAGGTTGGAAGTTCGAGCCGTTGATCTTGGGCTTGGAGAGAAGGCGCGTACATGGACACCGCAACGAAAACGAGCGCTAGCTTCCTCATGGTCACAAAGCCTTGATTCAAGGAATTTATTAGCGTGGAGCGGTAGCAGTTACAGATAACTCCACTTCACCAGTTCGGGTAAGATGCCATGAACCTACCCTCGTGGCAAGGGTTTCCCGGTAAGCGACAGATCCCTTGTCGAATCGCTGTTGCTTCAGACGCGAATGCTTGCATATTTACAAATTTTTATTGCGTAAAAGATAATTTTATTTTAACTTATTTAAAATTTTTTTGAATAAAAATGAATCATACTGATCCAATGCAGAACCCACGCTTGCCCACCCATTGCCCGGCTTGTGCCGCGGCCCTGCAGGTCGCCCGTCTAGACTGTACCGAGTGCGATACGGCCGTGCTAGGCGGTTTTGACCTGCCGCCATTGGCCCGCCTTGCCCCAGACGATCAGACCTTTGTGCTCCGCTTTCTCCAGAGCGGCGGCAATCTCAAGGACATGGCCAAACTCTACGGCGTCTCCTACCCCACTTTGCGCAACCGCCTCGACGCCCTCATCGAGCAACTCGCACCCGGCCAGTCTGAACAACGCCATCTGGCCGAACAACTGGCCACCCAGATACTCCAAGCCCACGAGCAGGGTCGCTTTGAAGCCTTGGGATCAGAGGAGGCTACCGAGAGCGTTCGCAAGGGTTTCACCTCGGAGATCCAACGCGACCTCCACCAGAAAAGCCGGCAGCTCTTCGGCACCTTTGAGGGTCTGGACTTCGTCGAAACCCGGTTCACGGAAAGCCAACCGCACCTGCTGGCCCACCGCTTCAGAGGTCGGTACAGTACCGCATCACCCGAAGTGCGCGTCGTCCTCGACCAAGACGGCAAACTGGCGGGCCTGTGGATCAAACCTTGGCAGGAGCAGATGCAGTGAACACCTATCGCCACACCCAGTTCGGCAAGGTCATCGTCGTAGCCATCGGTACAGGCATCGTCATCGTCCTCGCCTCGGCCGCCATACCGCTGGCCGTCCTGCCCGCGTCTGCGTGGGTGCTCGAAATAGCCACCATCGCGCTGCTAGGTAGCATAGTGGTAGTCCTAGCCGTAGCCTTGGCCCTGTTCGCCAACCTGACCGTCGAGATCGACGCCGAGCACCTCCGCATCCGCTTTGGCATCGGCCTGATCCGCAAGCGTTTCCCTCTCGATCAGATCGACACCTGCCGACCGGTGAGCAACCCCTGGATCTACGGCTTGGGCATCCGCCTAACGCCCCACGGCTGGCTCTACAATGTCTCGGGAGTGGAGGCGGTGGAGCTGAAAATGAAAAGCGGCAAGACCTGTCGCATCGGCACGGACGAGCCCGAGGTCCTAACCGCCGCTCTCCAAGAAGCACTGGACAGCTTGAAACCAGCGCCGGAGTGAAGTCCCAAAGTTGCGTACCGCCGCGTCATCGTCCACCTTCCTAAGTCCCACTGTTTACGGGAAATTGGCGTATGACAGACGACGAAAAGTATTTCTTCGACCT
>JAPPEF010000315.1 GCA_028875335.1 Gemmatimonadota bacterium | reverse complement strand
TAAAACGCGTATCGTATAATTACAGGCAACCGCTGCATCTCACTCCTCATCCAATCAAGTAGGGACTCCGTGATGAAATACCAATGGGCACTAGTCAGTTTGCTAATCGCCACCACCTGCTCTATAGCTGAGGTTCTCTCGCTGCAAGAGTGCATCGACTTGGCCATGCAAAACAACTTGCAACACCAAAGGAACCAACAAACCCTAGACAACAGCCGCGTCCAACTGACGGCGGCGCAAGCACCTTTTACCTTCGGCATGGATGCCTTTGTCACTGCCCCTAGCTTCACCGAGGAGCGCGACACCCGAGACGCCGACATCGCCCTCACCACTCGAGTCCGCGAGGAGCAGACCAATGTCTCCTACTTGGGCAACCTGCGCATGACCCAGCGCTTGCGTCACCTCGGCCAACTTACACTGACCACTACGGCCCTGCGCAGCGACTTCTCGTCCAATCGCCGCGCCGTGCAGCAAAACACCGAATACGTCCCCAACTCAATCAACTTCCTCGACTATTCGGGTTCGACGCGCCTTGCTTACGAGCGCGACATACTAGGCCAGCCCAGCGAGGAGATCGCGCTTAAACGCGCCGAGCACAGCCTGCAAAGCGCCCGTCTCAGCTTCGACCGCCAGCGGCTCCAGCTAGAGGGCCAAGTCATCGACGATTACTATGACTTAGTGCAGAGCGTCCGCGAGCTCGAAATAGAAGAACAGCGCTTAGCGCAGTCGCGCGCCAATTTGGAGCTAGCCCAGCGAAAATTTGAGGTCGGCCTCATTGCCGAAGTGGAAGCCCTGCGCCTACAGGTGGAAATGCTGCAGGCCGAAGCCACGTATGACCAAGCCCAAACCAATATCGAATCGCGCCGCGACCTTCTCCGCGAAACCCTCGGACTCGATGTGTGGGCACCGCTCGAAATCGACACCGAGGTCCAGTACGAGATTCACCCCATCGATGCCCAACGCGCCCTTGAAATCGGCTTGGCACGTCGCACCGACATGAAGCGAGCCGAAATTTCTGAAGAGATCAGTGCATTGAATCTAGAGGAGACCCGCCGCCGCAACGGCATTAACGCGACCTTCGGAGCCAATGTCAGCATGCAGGGACGCGGCAGCGAAATCGGCGATGTCAGCGACACTTTCGAGCGCAATCGGTGGGGAGTCGATCTGCAGATAACCCTGCCGCTGATCGACAGCGGCCAGCGGCAGGCCAGCATCAGCCAAGCGCGCATCGCCTTGGAGCAAAGCCGCCTCGGACGCGAGCAGCAGCGCCGCCAAATCATCCAGCAAGTTCGCGACGCCACGCGCCGGGTCCACGAGGCCGAGCGCCAGATCGACCTGCGCCAAGCCGCCCTCGAATTCGCCCAGCGCACCTACGACGTCGAGCAGAGCCGCTTTGAACTCGGCTTGGCCGACAGCCAGCAATTGCTCCAAGCCCAAGGCAACTTGACGCAGGCTCGGATCAACGCCTTAGCCGCGGTCATAGGCTACCAGCGCCAGCTCAAAAACGTGCGACTCGCCACCATGGCCAAGCTAAAAGAACTGGCTCCTTAGTCTCCCAATCCTCATACAAAGTAGGGGCGACCGGCCGGTCGCCCCTACTCTAATAACGCGCGAATAAACGCCTATTTGTCGTCTTCTGAATCCATCAGGGGATGCGAGAATTCCTCCATGTCCTCGCCAAACATCCGCCGTGGGCGCAGCCGGGTATAGGACGGAATCTGGTTCTGCTCCTCGGCCTCCTGACAGGACACGCACAGCCGCGCCGTGGGCAGGGCGTCCAAGCGCGGCTTGGGAATAAACGGACAGGTCGCACACAGATTTAAAGGCTTTTCAAGGCAGGCTTCGCACCTGCCATACGTCGTACCTTCTAACTTCTCGAGCGCCAGAATGACCTCTTCCAACTCGCGGCGCTCAGTATCACCCAGCGCCACCAGAAGCTCCATGGCCCCGGCCTCGACCGCTCGGTCGAGATCGTCGGCCTTGGGGTCTTGCAACTCGTCGATTTCGTGCTCGGTGCCGTCTAAGTCGCTGAGCAATTCAGCGCGGCGCACCAAGAGCCTCTTCTTTATTCTTTCTCGATCTCGCTTGTTGAGGGCCACTTTTTTGGCCATAGTTTTCTCCCCTTTAACTGGCTCAAAGCCAGTGGATTACCCGCTCAAATGCCCGCTGCCTGCAAACGGAAAACCGCCGCGGCCAACGGATCTAACTCCGCGGCCAACCGCCCGTTGGCCAGCGTTGGCCCCGCCTGCCCGTGGAGCACTTCGGCCCGCCCCATGGGCGGCAAGCCTTCTAAGCGCAAATCGAGCCGCCGCGGATCTTCAGCGACATTGACGGCAAACACGTAAAAATCGCGTTTGTATTCTTTAACCGCCACTTTAATCTCGGCATCGGTCGGTTGTGCCGCCAAACTGTGCTCCTCCTGCAAAAGCACCGGACCTAATTCGGCAAGCTCGGCCGCGAGGCGCTGTACTTCTCGCCACAAGGCCAAGGGCTGGATGTGGCGTTCGTTTTCTTGGCAATAGCGGTAAAACAACACCCCCTTGGCCCCTTCGACCAGCCCTTGATAGACCATGTTCCGCAACTCGGCCGCCGTCGGCGAGCGCGCCCAGTGCTCTACGCCGCCAAAGGCCTGGGCGATAAACCAGACTGGCTTGCGCTCCAGCGAGGTCCAGCGCGCCTGCTGCATGTAGTCGCCCACCTGAGTGATGGGATAATTCGGAATCGGATAGACATCTATGGCCAGAATATCGCTGGCGTCCGAGTATGCGGCGTACGTGTGCGGCCGGTTGTTGACTAAATAGACTGGATGATATGGATCGAGTTCCCGAATTAGCTCGTATATCGCCAAGGCAGCCTCAGGGGTCATTTTGGTCTCGTCCGGCTCGTCAACCAGATACCACGCCAAGAGCGCCGGATGCTGGCGATAGCGTTTGACGAGGGCGGCAATGGCCCGATAATCCGGCTCGGGCTCCCGCCGGGCGTACTCGGTCAACTCTAGGAGTATCTGCATCCCCTCTACGGCTGCCGCGTCCATTAGCGCGGCGACCTCTTCCCCGCGCAGCTTGTAGTAGTAATCCCCGGAATTGAAGTGCAAACGCCGCATCGGACCGAGATCCTCGGCCCGCAGCCAGTACAGCCCAATGGGGAAGAAAGGCTCGCCATCGACGAGTAGAGACTGGCTAAACAGGTCGATTTTCACCTCTCGCGCGGCTGGTGCGAACTTCTCGCAGGCCACGGCCAGCGAATCGACCCCGCCGACCGGATCTTGCCACCGCGCCGTCAGCCAATAACGCCCCTCAGGCAAATCGTATGCAGCAAAGGCCCCTGAGACATCCTGGCCAACTATATTTACATCCATGCGATCTAAGACTTCGACTCCGCGCCGCAACTCGACCGCCACGCGGACGGCCATCTCACTGCGGCGATTGCGCCGTAGCCGGAAGCGGATCTCATCTTCTACGGTGTAATACGAGCGATCACCCGAAAGCTCCCAAGCGGGTCGAGTAAACAGGCGCAACTCTTCGACCTCATGGATGGACGTGCCGCGCTCCGGATCGTACAGCCGCAGGGACGCGCGGTGCATGCCGGCCTCTTCCAACCGATACGGCAGTGAATAGCGTACGAGACGCCCTTGTGGCACCTGTAATTGGTGCTCGACCTTGCGCTGCGCACCCGAAGGGGTTTCCCACTCCATCAGAGCTATCAGCAAGTGCGAACCAGTGCCTGGCCTAAACAACTGCAGAGCGAGCAAGTTGTCGCCGACTACGGGTAGCTGTTCTTGGATGATCTGGACCGTCGGCACCGCAGGCGTCGTCTTAGGGGCCATTTGCCCGCAGGCACTTAATAGGGCGAATAGGGCAAAGTAAAAGGGCCGGGAGACAGCACCCCTCGGCCCACCCCGCGGCAGCAAGTGACCCTTCAAGGCGACCTGCTAGCTTGCTCGGTCTCGAGCGAGCGCAAGCGGTCCCTGAGCGATGCGGCCAACTCGAATCGATCTGCTTCAACCGCGGCCTGTAAATCGGCCATTAGCCGCTCGCGCAGCGTGCGCGGCCGAGAGCTCTCCACTTCGCCTTCCCACTCGCGCAAAAAGATCAGTTCAGGGCACTCGTCGAGTTGGTCTAATTGACCAATCTTGGCGAGGAATTCCTCAATCTCGGCAATACCCCGGCGGATCTCCGCTAGGGCCTCGGCGTGGTTCTCAGCCTCTAGACAGGCCAACGCCCGCGCCTGCACCCGATGTGCCGTGACAAAGACGCGATATTGTTCGGCTAGCTGGCGATCTTCTTCTTCTTCGGCGTATTCGTAGCACAAATCGAGGATGGCGAGGTTGTGCATGGCATCCTCTTCGGCCCGTTCGTATTCCTTCAGTTCAAAAAAACCGATCCGCCGCCAGTAGTATTTCATGGCCTCTTGGGCCAATTCGGAACAATCCTCGTGCGAGAGGCTAAAGGTATCTGGGCCGTGCACTTTTTCCCATTCGCGTCGCTTGTGACAGTAGTAATCCAACAGCGATACATAGCCGTGCGGACGAAGCGCGTCGGGACGACCCCGCCACTCCAGCTGCATCAAGCCCAGATCCATGCGGATTTGGAGCTTTGCACTGCCATTATCGCCTCGTATCTTGCGCACGCTCAACTCGCCTGGAGCGTATTTCCACTCGCCGAGGATCGGGCCGATATCGCGTTCCATAATGGGTAAAAACCTCGAACTATACTTGGGGGTAACACAGGCGAACTAGGCATCCCCGTATCCCGCCCTCAACGGGGTAGTTCCTATCGCTTATTGGGTAACTTTTCGGTTGGAATTGCCTTATAATATGCGCTGAGCGTACCCTTGTCAAATCACAGACGGGAGGCTGTGGAGTCGACTTTTACCGGCGGCGGAGTACCGGTGATCTCACCTATTATGACCAGCAGTTCCTTGCGCAAGGTCGGGCTTACGCGCAGGCTATCTAGGTAGTTTTCAATCACCGGAATGGCGTCCGTCCCCACGGCTGTAATCGCCTGATGGGTTAGGGCGCGCTCCTCGGGGGTGGGATCGTATTCCATCTGCGTAGGCTCAATGGGTGTGCCGAACATGCTCACTCGAGGCTGCCCACCCTCCCCAAAGGGGTCCAATCCCACGTTTGGATAGCGCCGCGGGCCGTCCGTGGAGTCGGGGTGCGTCTGTCCATAGGGAAAGTAGGGGGATAACTCCTCGCCAGTGAACACCCCTCGGCGGGTTCGCTGCTCAGCGCGCAAGGTGAGTATGTCGTAGTAGCCAAGGGCATTGACCAGAATTTCAGCCGCCTTGGTCCCCCCCATTTTCCCGAGCGCTTCAACCGCGGCCATCCGCAACTCGGAGTCGGCTGTATTGAGCGAATAATTGAGCAGCCTTCCTATATCCAAGGCCGCGCTCTGATCGCCGATGGTCCCTAGAGCGCGCAGTGCGTCCTGCTTGAGCGTGGTGCGCTGGTCGTAGTCCTGGAGTGCCATTTTCAGCACTGGCACGGCGCGCGGGTCGCCGATCTCGCCGAGAATGCGCGCGGCCTTGCGCCGCGTGGCATAGGGGTAATCCTGGCGGGAGACAATCTCCATGATCCGATCTAACTGCGCGTGGTCGCCCTCCTGATAGAGCTTGTGCATCTGGTTGACATTCGTGCAACCCAAGGGGGCCAAAACGATCACTAAAAGTGCGATCCTATACATGGCTAGCTCCTTTGTCACTCCCTTGCCGCGAGGAGGTCTTTCCTCTATACTTCAAATTTTCCACTACGCAACGGGAACTCCAGTGAACGCCCCACAAACCCACAACCGCCAACCCATTACCGGTATTAAAGATACACTAGCCATAGCCAGCGGCAAGGGCGGCGTCGGCAAGTCCACGCTCTGCGCCAACTTGGCCGTGAGCTTGGCCCACCAAGGGCTACAGGTCGGCTTGCTCGACGCCGACATCTACGGGCCCAACATCCCAGGTCTACTCGGTCTAGAAGGCCGGCCGACTGCAACAGATGGCCATATCCAGCCCTTGTCCGCGCACGGCCTCAAAGCCATTTCCATGGGGCTGCTAATCGACGTGGGCACCCCGGTCGTGTGGCGCGGCCCCATGCTGGCCAAGATGATGCACCAATTTCTCTTCAACGTCACTTGGGGCGAGCTCGATTTGCTCCTCATCGACTTACCCCCCGGGACCGGAGACGTACAAATTACGCTGACCCAAGTGGCTCCCTTGACTGCGGCCTTGATCGTCACCACACCCTCGGCCATTGCCCTCGAAGACGTACGCCGCGGCGTCGAGATGTTCCGCCAGACCGAGGTGCCCATCGTCGGCTTGGTCGAGAACATGAGCTATTTCCACTGCGACAACTGTGGCCATGCCGACCCCATCTTCGGAGCCGGAGGAGGCCGTGCCACAGCCAACCGCTTGGACATTCCCTATCTAGGCGAAATTCCACTCGACCCGCTCGTCCGCAGCCAAGCCGACGCAGGAGAGCCGGTCATAAGATCGCACCCCCATGCTGGGGGCAGCCAAGCCCTCGCGCACCTAGCCGCCGACATCGGCACTTATTTCCGACACGCATGAGTCCCGTCCAAATCGCCTGCGTCGGCGCTGGGTATTGGGGCAAAAACCTAGTGCGCGTCTTCCACGACCTGCCCGACGTCCATCTGCGCCACGTCTGCGACGCCAGCTCGGAAATCCGTAGCGCCATCCAGAGCCAGTACCCAGAAGTCCCAATCACCGCCAACTACGACGTAGTACTCGGCGACGACGCACTCGACGCCGTGGTATTAGCCGTCCCAGCCGCCGAGCACTACGAATTGGCCCGCCGCGCCCTAGAACGAGGCAAGCACGTGTACGTCGAAAAGCCCATGACCCTCGACGCCGCTACGTCGGCCCACTTGGTCGAATTAGCCGCAGAGCGGGACCGGGTGCTGATGGTCGGACACCTGCTGAAGTACCACCCAGCCGTACACATGCTGCATGATTTAGTGCAGGAAGGCGCGCTGGGCGACTTGTATTACTTGTACTCTCAGCGCGTCAACTTGGGCATTGTCCGCAGCGACGAAAACGCCCTGTGGAGCTTGGCACCACACGACATATCGGTCATCCTGTACCTGCTCGGCCAAGAACCAGACGCCGTTAGCGCCCGCGGCGAGTGCTATCTGCAACCCGACATCGAAGACGTGGTCTTCGCCAATTTGCACTTTGCCGATGGCAAGATGGCGCAGATGCAACTCTCTTGGCTCGATCCGCACCGCATTCGCCGCCTGACCGTGGTCGGCAGCCGCAAGATGGCGGTGTTTGACGATGTGGAAAGCACGGAAAAGGTGCGCATCTACGACAAATCGGCCGAGCGACCGCAATACGACTCGTACGGCGACTCCATCGCGCTGCGCTTTGGCGATGTCGTCATTCCCCAGTTGCAAATGGCCGAGCCGCTCAAGCTGGAGTGCCAGCACTTCGTCGAGTGCGTGTGCACCGGCCAAACACCCCGCAGCGATGGCCGCGACGGGCTGCGCGTCGTGCGCGTCTTAGAAGCCGCGCAGACGTCGCTACGCCAAGCCGGTGCCCCTGTACCGCTGCGCTAGCGCACGGTAAATTCCGAATGGACCTCGGCTTGGTTGCCGCTCATATCCCGCACCCTCAGTACTAGGCGGTGCACACCCGGCGACAGATCTTCCAGCAAATGCCCGTACACGCGCCCGGCTTCTGGATCGTATTCGGCGATCAGCGGGCGTCCATCGAGCTCAAACTCAATGTCTGTTTCCCGCCCAATGCCCGCGCCTTGGTCGCGCACTGCACCGCGAATTTCCGGGCGCGGGTCCACGATGGTCCCCTCAGCGGGCTGCAAATTACCAATCTCAGGGGCTTCCAAGTCGGCCAACAGCGCATAGCGGCCCAAGCGACGCACCCGCGCCACGACCTGCCGGCTCACAGCGTCCCATTCATTGCTCACGAACGACCACTTTTCAGCGGCGACCTCTCGGTAGATACCCAACTTCTCCGGAGGCAGCGTTTCCCGGTCGTAGCGCAAGCGCAACGCGACCTTGCGGTCAAAACTGACGTCAGGCCCCAAGGCAAAAGCCGGACCAGCCGCCACTAGCGCAGCGGGCACGCTCGGCTCAAAGGCCACGACCTGCGGAAAAAACGACGCGTACGCGCTCTCCGCAGCAAAACCCAATTCGACTTCGCCGTTGGCATAGGTCAGCTTGGCTGCGGTACCCGGCTTCACGAGTTGCCGGTCGAGGACGACCTTTTGCACGGCGGCTCCTGGCGTCCGCAGCAAAACCGTCCCCGCTGACGGATCGTTCGCATCGAGCCGCACGGCGACTCGGAACTCGCGCAAGCCGGTCTGGCGAGGGCTGATATTAACGGTATCAACGCGGACTAAGGGCGTAGCGCTAGGCACTTGTGCGTAGTGCATCACGAGTTCTACGAAGTCTAGGTGGGGACGGCGCTCCAAGGAAAAGCTCGGCGCAGCAGCCCCGTCGTCGGGCAGGCGACAAACGGCAAAGGCTGCCACGCCCGCCGGATCCCGCGCCTGGATTCGCCAGTGGGAAGCGTTCCGGTGGATCCGCCACTTGAGCGAGCCGGAGCGGCTCTGACGCCGATCTACGCGCCGCCAGTTTTCGCCATCGCGCGAACTAGCCAATTCTACTTCCACGAGTCGATGGTCCGCATCAGTCATCCACGCCTCGATAAAAGTCCCATTCGCTTCCGCCGCGATCCGCGCTCCGGCAATGACCGGCGGTTCATCAACCACCAAGCCAAAGCGCGCCCGGCTCTCGTTGCCATTGACATCCGCGACGACGACGACAGCTTCGTGCCGCCCCTTGGCCAAGCTTAGGATGCCATCGCTAGGTCCCTCGTAGAATTCGAGGCGATTGCCCGGCAGGCGACACAAGTTGTAAAAGCGGCCCACCCCACCCTTAAAGGAAGCTAGCGGCCGGTCCAAATACATCTGGTGCATATCGCCGTAGCCAACCTGCTCGTAACGCGCAGCAAAAACCAGCTCGCCGTCGATGTGCAATTCCGCGCGATAGGGAGCTAGTTTGTTGGGGGCAGCATCGGCGCGATCGTACATCAAAGCGCTGATGCTCACCGGGCCGAGCACCTGCACGGGCCGCACTCCAATGAACTCTCCCCGGCTCGGCTGCCAGCGCAAATTCAGCACATAGAGGTCGTGCCCTCCCTCAACTTGGGCATTGCGTCCATGCGGCGTGATGGCCACTCGTTGCAAGGTCGGCGCGATCGTATCGGCGATGGCGAATCCGTGCAAGAGAGGGTTGATCGCCACGTTATTCGCGTCGCGCAACTCTAGGTGCAAATGGGGCGGCCCGGCCCCGCTCTCGCCGCTCCAAGCGATGACCGCGCCGCCGAGCACTGGAATTTCCCCCTCCTTGAAATACAAATCTACGCTGTAGCGTCCGCGCTGCTGCTGTGCTTGCTGTACGAGTTCGGCCATGGGCGCGGCAAAGCCCTCTAAATGGGCATAGACCACCGTGCGGCCATCGGCCAATTTCTGGTACAGAGCACGGCCATAGCCCCAGGGTGAGGTGCGCACTCGCCAGATATAGCCGTCGGCTAGGGCCTGTACAGGGTGGCCGGTCTCGCCCCAAGTCTTGAGATCTATGCCGGCGTGGAAAGCGCGGGAACGCGATTCGCCGAAGGTGGAAGTTAGGGCCGGTGCAAGGCTCAGCGGCCAGGTGAAGCCTCCTTCTTCTGCGCTAGCTGGCAGCCACAAAGCCACCGCCAATAAGAGCGTCCGTTTAATCACAGTCGTCCTCGTATGTATGTAGGGCCATGCGGTCCGGGGTCACTTCGAGAAAGTGAAAGGGTTTTTCGGTCCAAGCACCGGTGTTGAAGTAACATCGGCCCTGCCGCTCAATTGCCATGGCCGCGTGTGTGTGCCCGCAGACCACCGCTTCAACCCCCTCCTGTTGCGCCACGCGCAGGGCGTTGCGCGCCACGTGCTCGTTGAGCACCCGGTAGAGCAAAGGCCATTTCTTGGCGTACTCGGCCACGTGGGCATCGCGCCCGCCGAGCCAGATGCGGCAACGGTGCAAGCGGCGGAAAACCCACTTAAACGCTGCGTGCCGAGGCATCAGCCGGTCGAGCCGATGGCCGTGGACTACGAGCAATCGCTGATCGAGCCGCCAGCTATCGACAAAGCGAATTTGCCCCGAATCAGCCAGCTTGAACTCGGCATCGCGATTGCCGTACACCCAAATTACGGGCCGAGATTGTGACTCGCTCACGAGGCGCTCCAACACGGCCCGGTGAGCAGCGGGCAGGGCTTGGCCCGGCCTATCTATGACGTCGCCGTTGAGCACGAGCGGCACCCCTTGGGGCAAGGTATCCAACCAAGACAAAAAGTGGCGATGGTAAAAATAAGCAGATCCGAGATGCAGATCGCTGACGACAAAGCAGCGTGTGACGCCCATGCCCCTTGCTGTATAGATTATATTTTTATTGAATAACCGCCCGATGAATAAACAGACAACCCCACCTGTGCGCAAAGCGTACGACCCGGATAAATTACAGGCTCTGCTCCAGTATATCGGCAGCCTGCTGCCCAACGACCAAGAGCGCACAGCCTTTTATCAGTGCTCGCGCACGCCCCCCCCAGCTTCGCTGCGCTTGAACGCACTCCAAGCGCAAGCCCAACACGTGCGACTCCACTTGGACCAGTGCAGCCAAAGCGTGCCTTGGTGCAGCGATGGCTTCACCCTGCCGGAAAGCGACACAAGTCTCGGCCAGACCATTGAACACGCCATGGGCGCGTACTACGTCCAAGCCAAGGCCCCCATGCTGGCCGTCGAGGTCTTGGCTCCTCAGCCCAGCGAGCGCGTCCTCGACCTGTGCGCCGCCCCAGGCGGCAAGGCCACCCAGATTGCCGCGCGCATGCAAAACAGCGGTCTGCTGGTGGCTAATGAACCCCAGCGCAAGCGCATGCCCGCTCTCGTAGGCAATTTGGAGCGCTGTGGGGTGGCCAATCACGTCTTGACCCAAGCCCCAGGGACCATGCTGACGCGCTACTTCCCCAACTTTTTCGACCGCATCCTCGTCGATGCACCGTGCTCGGGCGACGGCATCGTGCGCAAAGACCAGAACATGCTCTCCTACTGGTCGCCCCAAGACGCCCAGCACCTCGCGCAGCAACAGAAGGGCCTTTTGCGCGCCGCCTACCAGATGCTGCGCCCCGGCGGCACCTTGGTGTACTCGACGTGCTCGCTCTCGCTGGAGGAAAACGAAGAAGTGCTCCTCGGGCTGTTGCGCCGCTATAAGGAAGACGCCGCGATCCTCCCCATCGCAGAATTCGAAGGACCGCCGCTGCCGGATGCGCTGGCCGCCCAATTCCCAGCCGAATTCGCCCGCTGCGTCCGCGTCTGGCCCCACCACCACGACACCGAAGGGGCTTTCGTCGTTCGCCTTTCCAAACGCGCACCGACGCCAAGCCTTGGAGACGCCCCTGCTTGGGCTACCTCAACGACCGATCCCGCCGCCTCCGAGTCCCGGCGCGCCATCGAAGGCCGCTGGAGCGGTACCCTACCCTGTCCCTCGGACCAGATATTCACCCTTAGCAACCGCCACTTGTGCCGGCAACCGGCGCTCGGCCCGGCGTTCCAAGAGCATTTGCCCTACTTCGTTCGCGGCGGCATGAAGGTGGCCCGTCCCCACAAAGGGTACCACTACCTGTCCCAGCAAACCGTTGCCCTGTGGGGGCATCTCATGCAGGGACCCAGCGTCGAGCTGAACTGGACTCAACTACAAGACCTGTTCGAGGGGAATCCAATCTACTGCGACCCGCCCACGAACCTCAAAGGCGAAATTTTCTGCCGCTTTGGGCCGTGGACCGTCTGTCGCGCCATCGCCAAAGAGGAAGGCCGTCGGATCGAAGGCATGCTGCCGCGCGCGTTGTTCCGCGCCCAGCTAGCGTCGCTGATATAGAATTATTTTTTTCCTTCCGGGCCCTGCCAAGGCGGGAAGAGCTGGTGTTCGATCCGCAGCATGTTGCAAATGCGACCGGCAATAAAATCGCCCAAATCGTCAAAGGTCTGCGGCTTTTGGTAGAAGGCTGGCATGGCCGGCAGAATGATGGCCCCGGCCTCGGCCGCTGCCGTCATATTGCGCAACTGAATCAGGTTGAGCGGGGTCTCGCGCACCACCAGCACCAGCGGTCGCCGCTCCTTGAGGCTAACATCGGCCGCTCGCTCTATCAGGCTCGCAGACGCCCCGCGAGCGATGCCCGACAGCGTCTTGACCGAACAAGGCACCACCACCATACCGTCAATGGATACCGAACCACTGGCGATGGGAGCCGCTAGGTCGCTGGCATTGTACTCGCGCAATTCACCAGCTTGGGTCTCCTCCCCGTAGCACCGCGTTACAAACGCGCGCAAGCTCTCCTTGTCAGGACGGAAACCCAACTCTTCGACGAGCAGGTAGCGCCCGTATTTGGATAGAACCAAATGCACTTGATGCCCGCCAATTAGCAAGGCGCGCAGCAGGCGACCCGCGTAGAGCGCGCCGCTGGCCCCGGTAATGCCGACGACGATCTGCTTGCCGTTCACGACGTCTCCTTTAGCGCCTCGCGGCCCGCCTCAAGCGTGGCGACAATCGCGTCCACGTCATAGACGCAACCGCCCCAAGTGCCGCCACCGACGTTTTGCAGCGCCGCCCACAGCTTAGTGTCGTCGGGCAACTCCGCTTCGGGCGCAAGGTCGGGACGCAAGGTGCGCTCGGCCAGCACCCGCTGGCCTTCCTCCGCACCGAACTCCTCGCCTTCGCAGCCGACCAAATCGATGCGTCCGCGCAGGTTGTGGCAGTCGATTTCAATGGCGATCAAGTCGCCGTCCCGCAGCTTGCCAATTGGTCCGCCAGCCAAGGCCTCCGGGCCGATGTGCCCAATGCAAGGGCCGGAGGAAAATCCCGAAAACCGCGCGTCCGTAAGCAGGGCCACGCGCTTGCCGATATCCGTGTATTTGAGCGCAATCGTAACCTGCGCCACTTCCTCCATCCCCGTGCCCATCGGCCCGCAGCTAATCATCACCAGCACGTCGCCCGGCTCGATCTTGCCGTCCTTGATCGCGGCAATGGTGTCGCGTTCGGTGGTAAAAATCTTCGCCGGTCCCGTGTGCCGATAGATCCCTTGCGCGTCGAGCAGGGAAGCGTCAATGGCCGTGCTTTTGACGACAGCGCCCTCGGGCGAGATGTTGCCGACCGGAAAGCAGATGGTGCTAGTCAAACCCTTAGAGCGGGCGCGATCGGCGTCCATAATCACGTCGTCTGGATCCACCCCATCTAGCTTTCGCAGTTCCTCGCGGAAGCGGTGACGGCGCGGTGCATCCTCCCACCAGTCGAGATTTTCGCCCAGCGTGCGGCCCGTAACCGTCATCACCCCCTCCTCCAACAGCCCCAAGCGGCGCAGGTGCAACATGACCTCCGGCACTCCACCGGCCAAAAAGGCGCGCACGGTAACGTGGAACTCAGGGCCGTTGGGCAACACATCCACTAAGCGCGGCACCTCGCGGTTGATCCGGTCCCAATCCTCAACCTCTGGCCGCTTCCGCCCAGCCGCATGGGCAATAGCCGGCACGTGCAGGATCAAGTTCGTCGAACCGCCAAAAGCCGCGTGGACCACCATGGCGTTGTGCAGCGCCTGATCGGTGACCAACTCCTGCGAGCGAATGCCCGCGGCCTCCAGCGCCATCAGCGCCATCGCCGAGCGCACGGCCATATCGAGCCAGACCGCTTCTCCCGAAGGGGCCAGCGCCGAATGCGGCAGCGATAGCCCCATCGCCTCACCCACAACTTGAGTCGTGGCCGCAGTCCCCAAAAACTGGCAGCCGCCCCCCGGCGTAGCGCAGGCCCGGCAGCCGAGCACCTGAAAATCGTCTATATCCATCTCTCCCTGCGCCAGCCGCGAACCCGCCGACTGGATCTTGCCCGCGTCTTCGCCTTCTTCCGGCGGCAGGGTCACCCCGCCAGGCACGACAATGACCGGCAGGTCCGGCGTACCCGCTAGGGCGATGAGGACTGCCGGCAATCCCTTGTCGCAGGTGCCCACGCCCATCACGCCGCGCCGCGTCGGCAACGAGCGGATCAAGCGGCGCAGGATCATGGCCGCGTCGTTGCGATACGGCAGACTGTCGAACATACCCGTCGTGCCCTGCGTGCGGCCATCGCACGGATCCGAGCAATACGCGGCAAAGGGAATGCCGCCCCGGCGGTGGATTTCCTCAGCCGCAGCTTCCATCAGCAGGCCGATTTCCCAATGGCCGGTATGGTAGCCCAGCGCGATCGGCCGTCCATCCGGGGCGCGGATGCCGCCCTGCGTGCTGACGATGAGGAATTCTCCCCGGCCCAGTTCGTCGGGGTTCCAGCCCATCCCCGCGTTCTGGCTATAGCCAAAGATGTGGCCGCTCGGCGCTTCTACTACTTGCTCTATGGTCAGCGGCAGCTTGCCGCTGGGGCCGGGCGCGCGGGTGCGGATTTGGTAGATTTCATCGTCGGTCTCGCCGACGATTTCTGCAAAGGAATCAGTGCTCATGCGACCTCGTTATTTTACCAGCCCTCTTCGCGGACTTGGATTTTCTTTAGCAGGGGACGCCACCAAGCTTCGTTGTCGCGGTACCAGTGGACCGTATCGCGGAAGCTCTGGGCAAAATCGACTTGCGGTTCCCAGCCTAGTTGAGTGCGGATTTTGGTCGAATCGAGTAGGTAGCGCCGGTCGTGGCCGGGCCGGTCTTCGACGTAGGTTTTGTGCGCAGCGTCCAGCCCCAAGGCGTCGAGGATCAGGTTGGCAATGGTTTCGACGTCTTTTTCAATGCCGCTGCCAACGTTGTACGTCTCGCCGATCTCGCCCTTTTTCAGCACTAGGTCGATAGCCCGGCAGTGATCGTCAACGTGGAGCCACTCGCGGCGGTTCTGGCTGGATTTGTACAGCGGCATCTTCTGGCCGGTGAGCAGACGGACGACGAAGAAGGGGATGACTTTCTCCGGGAATTGATAGGGGCCGAAGTTGTTGGAGCAGTTCGACAGCGTCACAGGCAGGCCGAAGGTGTGGCCATAAGCGCGCACGGCCAAGTCGGCGGCAGCCTTGGCCGCGTTGTACGGAGTGCGCGGCCGGTAGGGCGATTCCTCACTGAAGGACTCGTCCGAATCGAGGGCCAAATCGCCGTACACTTCACAGGTGGAAATGTGATGGAAGCGCGGCACTTGGGCATCGGCCGCGGCCTGCAACAGCTTTTGCGTCCCCACGACATTGGCCTGGAAAAAGGCCGAGGGATTGACAATGGCCAAGCTATTGTGCGATTCCGCGGCAAAGTTGACCACGTAGTCGGGGCGGTGGACTTCAAAAAGATGGCGGGTCAGATCGGCATTCTGAATATCGCCGCGGACAAAAGTGTAGCGGTCGCCGTAGTCTTCTTCCACGTCCTGCAGGCTGGCCAAGTTGCCGGCGTAGGTGAGCAGGTCGTAGTTGACAATGCGGTCGTCGGGGTAGGTCGATAGCCAGTAGCGAATAAAATTGGAGCCGATGAAACCGGCACCGCCGGTGACGAACAGAGTGGTCATGGATGCTCTTGGTTAGGAGTTGGATGCGTGATCCGTCATTTAATATAACATTTGGACAACTCGCAGCCGGGATTTCAGTTAATACCCTTATTACTACCCTCACTCAAGCGTTACTACCCTTATTCCCGAGAAAACGCCAACGCGCACCCGGGCCGCGGCCGCTGCAAGCTACATCGCCGGATTTCTTTAGCTCCGCTAAGAGAGTGCGAATCCATTCGCGGCCAACGCCGGGACAATCGCGTTCTAAGTCGCTCAGGCGGAATTCGCCCGGTTGGGCGCGAATCGCGGCGAGCACCCGCTCGGACTTGGCACCTCTTGGAGCCTTGATCTGACCGGCTCGTTCTTCGAACTCGACGTAAGCACGGCGGATGATCGCAAAGAGGAAGTTAAACCAAGGCGTCAGTTCGTGTTTACCATCGTGCCAGTGCTGTGAACTGAGCCGGAGGCATTCGTAGTAAGACTCCCGGGATTCCTCAACGAGGCGTTCCAAGCTGATGTAGCGACCAACCTCGTAGCCGTGCTGGTAGAGCGCCAACAGGGTGAGCAGTCGAGACACGCGGCCGTTGCCGTCTCGGAAAGGATGGATGCAAAGAAAATCCAAGACGAGGGCGGCGATAGCGATGAGCGGCGGGATATTCTCTTGGTCGAGGGCATGCTGGTAATACTGGCAGAGTTCTTCTACAGCCGCAGGGGTCTCCGCAGCCTTAACGCAGAGGAACCGGACGACCGGGGCCTGTCCGGGCAGGAATTCCACGATATCGTTATCGACTCGTTTGAATTGGCCCGCGTCGCCGCTGGCGGATTGGCAAAAGGCATGTAGGCGTTGCAGGGTGTCCGGCGTGATAGAAAGCGCGGCGTAGTCGGAGTGAATCTCGTTCAAGGCGCGGCGATAGTCTTGCACCTCCTGCTCGGAGCGATCACGGGGTTTCGCTTGGCCGAGCACTAGCGGATAAAGGCGGGCTTGTGCGACCGTCACTCCCTCGATGCGGTTGGAGGATTCAGCACTCTGAATGACAGCCGTGTCGCGGAGCGCTTTGAGAGCTTGTGGCGACTGGCGCGTGAATAGCTCCTGTTTGCCCCTTGACTCGGCGATGTCGTTGAGCAGCCACACCGTGCTTAGGGGGGTTTCGTGGTCGCGTAGGCGGTTGTTGCGGAAAGAATTCATTTTAGGTGCGAAATCGCTCACTCGGAGAGCGAATGGCGGCGAGTACTTTGATGAACGTTCATTGCTATCATCGTTTGAGATACTTGATCATTCGTATCTGGCCGCTCTTGCTTTGCGTGCTGCTTCTCGTTCCTCGGATTTGGATGCAGAGGGTTTGTCATCCGCAAGACAGCCATATAGATCCTTGAGCGTCTCGGGCTGGGGCTTCACCAAAACGGCACCGTCAGTCAACTCATAGATGAGCTGCTGCCGAGGCTTGAGGTGGAGTGCCTTGCGGACTTCGACCGGGATGGTGGTTTGCCATTTATCGGTTAGAGTTGACTTGATCACGAGTCCATCTCCTTTTCATTGCCGCTTGTCGATCTATTCTTTTCAATTCGCGCTCAGCGTCCTAGCGTCCTTGGCAAACTCAATCTGCCAAGTCATGCTCTTTCATGACTTTCTCAAGGGGCACAGTCTGAGATTTTCCCTCGTGAATATTCTTCAGTCGTTGTTCGGCAAGATGGAAGTCTTCGAGGTCGTCCAGATACTCCCGGATAGCCTCAATCATGTATTCGGTTTCGCTGCGTCCCGTGTGGGCAGCCAGTTTTTGTAGCCGTTCAAAAACTGTATCGGACAACTGAAAAGCTACTCGGCTCATGTCGCTTCTCCTATAGATTATCTGCGAATCGTCTCGTGTCAATTACTCCCCTTATTCTTGCAGAAACGCCGGCGTCAATTCACCGCCCCTCCACCGCCACAACCTCCTCGTCCGTCAGGCCGTACAGAGCATAGACCAGTCGGTCTATTTCTGCTTCCTGATCGCTGGTGTCCGACGACGAGTTGGTCTCTTTAGCCGTCAGGATGTGGTCGACCAAGCGGATAAACGGACATTGCTCTGCGGCAGAGATTTTAGAGACGGGTGGGCGTTCAAGAGCGAAATCGAGCTTGTTTTAAGTCGTCAAACATCTACGGCTTCATATGCTAGGTATCGTCGAGCATTTCCAGTAGGTCGCCGCGCCTGAAGGTTGCCGACAACTGCTGGAGCGAAACATTCCTGTCTCCGTAGCAAGCCTTTAACGCATTTTCTAGGGATTGGATGGCATCCTCATGGTATTGAGGTTGCTTGTCCTCAAGCGCCGTTAAGAGTTTCTGAATATTTTGATGGGAAACTTGATCGAGGGAGATCCCCTTATCTTTTAAGAGATTGCGCCCGATCAACATGGCGATGTAGTGGGATGAATAGGGCAGAAAGTCCGGCTGTGTTACCGTTGTCGGGCGTTTCCTTTCGTTCTCGACAGCCCTGAAAATCAAGACCGCAAGCAATGCCTGAGCCGCGTTGAGTTGTTTAAAGATATCCTCGTACAGTTTTCCAAAATGCTCTTTGTGGCGAAACTTGGCTTGATGCGGCCTTTCTCGCCAGATTGCAAGCACGGCTTCTGCCATAATCGAACTAGTGATAACCGACGATCCACCTCCACCTTCCTCCCTCTGGCGTTTGTATGTATAGCCCAGACCAGATAGGCCCAGTTCTAACTGCTTCTGTATCTCATCATTGGATCGCAAATCCTTGAGATCCACTGGATTCTGACTGTTGGTAGCGTAGGTGATGTCTTGGATGAACTCTTTATGTGTATCGGCTAACTGGTAAACGCGGGTCGTAGCTTGAGATTATCTCATACCCGTTAAACCAAGTGCTGGCCTTGTACCCTTTATTTATCTCTCCAAACCACCAAGTAAGGAGG
>JAPPEF010000340.1 GCA_028875335.1 Gemmatimonadota bacterium | reverse complement strand
TGCGTCTTTTGCGCCAAGAGACCATATCGGCCCAAGGTTAAAAGCGCCTGATCAACAGGTAAAACAATTGACAGATAGGGATCGAATGGAACCTACGAAGGTTGAGGGCAATGTGCGGTCGCTCAAAGGTTGGCGGCTAGCTTTCCTGCGCTGGTTCAAAGGCGATGACGCAGTTGTCTCCGCAGTCGCCGAAGACGATCATCAGGTCGATTGGGTGCGCATGTTGCCTTTTGCAGCACTGCACTTGAGTTGCCTCGGGGTTTTGTGGGTCGGTTGGAGTCCCGTGGCCGTGGGCGTGGCCGTTGTGGCCTACTGGGTGCGGATGTTCGCCATAACCGGGTTTTACCACCGCTACTTTTCGCACCGCACATTTAAGACCTCACGGCCCGTGCAGTTACTCTTTGCCGTGCTGGGCAATACGGCAGTGCAGCGGGGGCCGTTGTGGTGGGCCGGGCACCACCGCCACCACCATCGCCACTCCGATGTCGCCAGCGACGTGCATTCGCCCAAGGAGCACGGGTTTTGGTGGAGCCACGTATTGTGGATCACCTCGCGGTCGAATTTCCCCACCCGTCTGTACAATGTGCGCGACTTGGCCCGTTTTCCCGAATTGCGCTTTCTCGACCGCTTCGACATCATCGTGCCCGTTTTGCTAGCAGCGGCGATGTACGCCTTGGGGGAGTATTGCGGTAGCCGCTTTCCCGCGTTGGAAACCAGCGGCTGGCAGATGCTCGTCTGGGGCTTCTCCATCTCCACCATCGTCCTGTTCCACGGCACCTGTACCATCAATTCGCTTTCCCATCTTTTTGGTCGCCGCCGCTTTGCCACCCAAGACCACAGCCGCAATAACATCTGGCTGGCCCTCATCACCATGGGCGAAGGCTGGCACAACAACCATCACTATTACCCGGGGACAGCGCGGCAGGGTTTTTACTGGTGGGAGTTCGATCCGACCTATTACCTGCTCAAAGTGCTGTCTTGGATCGGTCTGGTGCGCGATCTCAGGCCCGTGCCCGAGCGGGTTTACGACCGAGCCGTCAGCGGGCCATGAAACCGGCGCAGGGACGGCGCATCGCCGTGGTGGGAGGTGGTATTTCCGGCTTGGTGGCGGCCTATCTGCTGCACCCAGATCACCACCTCACGCTGTTTGAAGCCAACGATTATATCGGTGGGCATACCCATACCTTGGAAGTCGAGCAGGAGGGGTGCTCTTATGCGGTGGATACGGGCTTTATCGTCTTCAACGAACCCAACTACCCGCAATTCAATCGCCTGCTGCAGCGTTTAGGGGTGGCTTCCCAGCCGACTCAAATGGGGTTTAGCGTCAAGTGCGGCCGCACCGGTCTCGAATACGCTAGCACGCCGCTGAGCAGTCTGTTGGCCCAGCGGCGCAATGCGCTGCGGCCGTCGTTCTACCGCATGTTGGCTGACATCCTGCGCTTCAACCGCGAGGCACCGGAATTATTGCGCGATCCCAATGATGCGACCACCCTCGGAGACTATCTGGCCGACAACGGCTATTCCAAGGCTTTTGTCCAACACCACATCATCCCATTGGGCTCGGCGCTGTGGTCGGCCTTGCCCGACCGCATGTACGAATTCCCAGCGCGCTACTTCGTCCAGTTTTTCGCCAACCACGCCTTTTTGCAAGTGCGCGGGCGGACGCCCTGGCGCGTCATCAAAGGAGGCTCGCAGCGCTACGTCGAGGCGCTGATCCGCCCCTTTAGAGAGCGCATCCGCGTCAATTGCCCCGTGACTTCCGTGCGGCGTTTGCACCAAGGAGTAGAAGTACGCACCCAGACTGGAGAGCCCGAGCGCTTCGACGAGGTCATCTTGGCTGTACACAGCGACCAAGCACTGCGGCTATTGGCCGAGCCTACCCCGGCTGAGCGCCAAATTCTGGGGGCTATGCGGTATCAGGCCAACGATGTCGCACTGCACACCGACGCGTCCGTACTGCCCCAGCGCCGGCGCGCTTGGGCTAGCTGGAATTACTATATCCCGCCCGACAAGGGATGCCCCGCTACAGTCACCTACAATATGAATATCCTCCAAAGCCTGGAGAGCCGCCGACCCTTCTGCGTCAGCCTCAACCGCACCTCCGACATTGCGTCAGAGCAGATGATCGCCCGCATGACCTATCACCATCCAGTCTATTCGCCAGCCTCAGTAGCCGCGCAAAAGCAGCGATCGCGCATCGACGGGGTCGATCGCATCCACTACTGCGGGGCCTATTGGGGGTTTGGTTTTCACGAGGACGGGGTCGTCAGCGCCTTGGAAGTGACGCGGCGCTTTGGCAAGACGCTGTGAGCCACCATAGCTGCATATACGAAGGGCGTGTGCGGCATCGCCGCTTTGCGCCGGTGGCCCACGCCTTTGAGTACCGACTCTTTATGATGTACCTCGATTTAGCCGAATTGCCCAACGTGTTCGACGGGCATTGGCTGTGGTCGTCGGAGCGGCCCAATGTGGCTTATTTCCGCCGCGCCGACCACTTGGGCGCGCCGCAGCATCCCCTAGCGGACTGCGTGCGACAATTGGTTAAAGACGAGAGCGGACGCTATCCCGACGGGCCGATTCGCCTGCTAACCCACCTGCGCTACGGCGGATACGGCTTCAACCCGGTCAGCTTTTACTATTGCTTCGACCGAGCCGATAGGCGCGTCGAGACGGTGGTGGGAGAGGTAAACAATACCCCTTGGGGCGAACAGCACTGCTACGTCTTGCACCAAGGTCTCGACCGCGGCCGCGGAGCGCGCAAGTGCTACCAATTCTCCAAGGCATTCCACGTTTCGCCCTTCATGGCCATGCAGCAGGACTACACTTGGCGTTTTACGACGCCGCGACGCACGCTATCAGTACAGATGGACAATTGGCAGGATGGCAGCCATTTATTCGACGCGACCCTAGTGCTGCAGCGGCGGGAAATGAGCACGGCGGTGCTGGCGCGGGTGCTGGTGCAGTATCCGCTGATAACGACAAAAGTCATTGGTGCCATTCACTGGCAGGCGCTAAAACTGTGGCTCAAGCGCTGTCCGTTCTACCCGCATCCTAAGTCATTGGCAAAGGAAAAAGACTATGTCGCAAGTGGCTCTCTCTCCCGCAGTTAAAAAACGGCCCATCGGCCTCGGCGGCTGGCTGGATCGCTGGGCGCGGCGATTGGTATTGGGGCAATTGCAGCGCTTGCAACGCGGGGCGATTTGCCTAGTCGAAGGCGAACAGCATCGCACCTTTGGGCAGGGCGAAGACGGTCTTGAAGTGGTTTTGCAGATCCACCATCCTCGGTTTTTCCGCGCCTTGGCCTTAGGGGGCACCATCGGCGCGGCAGAAGCCTACATACAGGAGTGGTGGAGTTGCGACGATCTGCCGGCTATGTGTCGCTTGGCCGTGGCCAATATGGAGTGGATGCAGCAGGGCGAGCGGGGCTGGGCCCGGTTAGCTGTACCGGCCCGCATATTGGGGCATGCCCTCAAGCGCAATACGCTCCGAGGCAGTCGGCGCAACATCGCCGCCCACTACGATTTGAGCAACGACTTTTTCCGCCTCTTTCTCGACGACAACATGATGTATTCGAGCGCCGTATTCCCGCGCCCGGACAGTTCGCTGGAAGAGGCCTCTTGCTACAAGGTGGACCGCATCTGCAAAAAGCTCGCCTTAGTGCCCGAGGACCACCTGTTGGAGATCGGCACCGGATGGGGCGGTTTCGCCCTGCACGCAGCCCGCGAGTACGGCTGCCGGGTGACCACGGCGACCATTTCGCAGCAACAGTGCGAACTAGCTCGTCAACGAGTGCGCGCGGCCGGCTTAGATGGCCGGGTGGAGGTAGTGTTGGCCGACTACCGCGATCTACAGGGACAGTACGACAAACTGGTCTCCATAGAGATGATCGAAGCCGTGGGACATCACTACTTCGACACTTATTTCGGCTGTTGCGCCCGCCTGCTCAAGCCCGAGGGACTGATGCTATTGCAGGCCATCGTCATTGGCGATTGGGCCTACGAACGGGCGCGCCGCTCAGTCGATTTCATCAAGGCCTATATCTTTCCGGGCAGTTGCATTCCGTCGGTGGCGGCCATCAGCCGCTCGCTGGCGGCGACCACGGATATGCGCTTGGTGCATCTGGAGGATATTGGTCCGCACTACGCTCGCACCTTGCGGGCTTGGCGGACGCGTTTTTGGGACTCAGAAGAACAAGTGCGTCAGCTAGGATTTACCGAGGAATTCATTCGCATGTGGGACTTCTATTTTGCTTACTGCATCGGCGGCTTTGAAGAGCGCTACATATCCGATGTGCAAATGCTCTTGGCCCGGCCGGCCAACCGGCGCTCGGCGCAGTTGCCCGAGATTGGTCACGGCGAGGTTTAGGGCCCCGTGTTAAGCGTATTGGCCTATAGTCTGCCGGTGGCCATGGCGGGTATGGCCGCGCTGTATTGGCTGCAGCGGCGTCGGGGCGACGCGGGCGTCGTTGACGTAGGCTGGGCCGGTGGCATTGGGCTGGTGGCCGTGGCCGCAGCCTATAGTGGCGACGGTTGGGAGCCGAGGCGGCTGTTGCTCGGTCTGATGGGCGCGGTGTGGTCCTTCCGCCTAACCGCTTATTTGGTGATCGACCGGATAGTACGAGCCAAAGAAGAGGACGGCCGCTACCAGATGCTGCGTGCCCAATGGGGTGCCAAGGCCCAAGGGCACTTTTTCTATTTATTCCAAGCGCAGGCCCTGCTGGTAGTTTTATTTGGTCTGCCTTTTGTCTCCGTGGCGGCTAAAGCTCATGTAGGATGGACCGCTTGGGACATCGCCGGCGTGCTGGTGTGGACGGTGGCCGTGGTCGGCGAGTGGATAGCCGATCGCCAATTGGCCTCCTTCCGCCGCCAAGCCGCCAACCAAGGACGCACCTGCGACCGCGGCCTGTGGCGCTATTCGCGCCATCCCAATTATTTCTTTGAATGGATCCACTGGTGGGCCTACGTGGTCATGGCGGTCGGGTCGGCGATCGGGTGGTTGGCTTGGATCGGGCCGGTGCTGATGTTGTTTCTGCTGTACCGCGTGACCGGCATTCCCTACACTGAAAAGCGGGCATTAGTCAGCCGCGGCGAGAACTACCGCCGCTACCAGCGCACCACCAGTCCCTTTATTCCGTGGGTTCCCCGCAGAGAAAAATCTTGAACGCGATTGATTGGGCCGAGCGCGGCCTGTTACCCGATGCCCTTATCCGCTGGGGCATCCGCCGTCTCAATCGCGGACGCCTGCGGCAAGAGCGAGGTGCCGACTGCGAGGCCGAGCAGGCGGCCAAATGCCGCTTCATCGCCTCAATGGATCAAGCACCCATCGCCCTGCATACGCAGAGCGCCAACGAGCAGCACTACGAGTTACCACCCGAGTTTTTCCAACTGGTTCTGGGCCGCCATCTCAAGTACAGCGGCTGTTATTTCCCCGAGAATACGGCCAGCCTAGACCAAGCCGAAGCGGCCATGCTAAAACTGACCTGTCAGCGCGCCGACTTGCAAGACGGCCAAGATGTGCTGGAATTGGGCTGCGGCTGGGGTTCGCTGACCCTGTGGATGGCGCAGCATTATCCCGGCAGCCGCATCACCGCAGTGTCCAATTCAACCTTGCAGCGCAATTTTATCGAAGAGCGCTGCAAAGCCCTAGGGCTAGACAACGTCACGGTAATCACTGCGGATATGAACCAGTTCGCGGCACCGGGACGCTACGACCGGGTAGTATCGGTGGAGATGTTCGAGCACATGCGCAATTACCGCGAGTTAATGCGGCGCATCGCCGGCTGGCTCAAACCGGCTGGCTCGCTATTCATCCACATTTTCGTCCATCGCCTCTACGCATACACCTTTGCCGCCGAAGGTGAAGAAAACTGGATGGGGCGTTATTTTTTCACCGGCGGCATCATGCCCTCCGACGATCTGCTGCACTACTTCCAGGACGACCTAGTCCTAGAGGCACAGTGGCGGGTCGATGGTCGGCACTACGCTCGCACGGCCGAGCATTGGCTGGCCAATCTCGACGCTCGGCGCTCAGAGGCCCTCGCCATTTTGGAACGCCAGTACGGCGCAGCCGCAAAGCATCGTTGGTTACAGCGCTGGCGTATGTTCTTCATGGCTTGCGCCGAATTGTGGAGCTACAACAGCGGGCAGGAGTGGTGGGTGTCGCACTATCGTTTTAAACGGACGGGTAACGGCAAGGCGGGTTTAGGGGGTTAAAAGAAAGTGGTGAGTTTCGCATTATTTTTGAACGGAGAAAGAATGGCGATTATTAGGTATTGGATGGTGGCTCTCTTGGTGGCCATGCCCGTGGTGGCCCAGACTCTAGGTGCCACTTTGAGCGGTTTTGTCACCGACGCCGACAACGGCGAAGCCCTGATCTTGGCAGTCGTCGTAGTGGAGGAGCTTCAGCTCGGAGCGACCAGCAACAACAGCGGCTACTATGCCATCAAGCAAGTACCGGCTGGCACCCACGTGGTGAGCACGTCGCACATAGGCTACCAGACCCGGTGGGACACGCTGAGTTTTAGCGCCGACGGGGCCGTGCGACTCGACGTGGCGCTAGTGCCCAAACCGGTAGATATTGGCGAAGAGGTCGTGGTGGAGGCCGAGCGCAGCGAAGAGCTGGAGCAGGCCACCCAGAGCAGTTTTATCGCCCTGCAAGTCGAGCCGTTGCAGCAAATGCCGGCCGTTGGCGAGGCCGATCTCCTCCGCAGCTTGCAACTGCTGCCGGGCATCCAGTCGGCGTCGGATGTCAGCAGCGGCCTGTACGTGCGCGGCGGCGGCCCCGACCAGACGGCCATCTTGCTCGACCACATCCCTCTGTACAACCCCTCGCACCTGTTCGGCTTCTTCTCGACCTTCAACCCAGACGCCATCAAGGACGTCCAGCTCTACAAGGGAGCCTACCCGGCGGCGTACGGCCGCACGCTCGGGGCAGTGCTCGACGTGAGCAACCGCGAGGGCAACCGACAACGCTTCAGTGGCCGGGGCGGCATCAGCTTAATCGCGAGCCGCTTGCTGGCCGAAGGGCCGGTGGGGCAAGGCTCGTGGATGATGGCCGGCCGTCGCACGTACTTGGAACCTGTGCTCAGCGCCGTCCGCTCTTTCGATGTAGACATCCCCTTGAACTATTACTTCTACGACTTCAACGGCAAAGTCAACCAGCGGTGGGGCGACGACACCTTTACCGTGAGCACGTACTGGGGCCAAGACGATCTGCGAGTGGACGCGGAAGAAGAGGATGAATCCTTCGCCGATTTGCGTTGGGGCAACCGCGCCGTGACCGCGCGCTGGACGCGAGTGTTTTCGCCGACCCTATTCGGGCACTTCATGGCCGCCGGCTCGTCGTACGAAAATTCCCTCTTGTTCAGCTTTTTTGACACGCCGTTCAGCGTTACCAACAGCATCCGCGATTGGTCGCTCAAGGGCGACGTGGATTACTTCGCCAACCGCGACCACACCCTTACCCTCGGCTTCCTAGCTACCCTGTTTGAGTTCGACTTTTCCCAATCCTTCAACCAAGAGGGGCAATCCTTGTACCAGAAGTCGGTGTTGGCCTCGGCCTACATCCAAGACGAGTGGCAAGCCGGGCCCACCACGCGGCTGCGGCTCGGGGGCCGGGGGGCCTATTTCAGCGTTGGGGACCGCCTGCACTTCATGCCGAGGCTGTCCCTCAGCCGCGCCCTCAGCGAAAACATCCGCGTCAAGGCCGCCGCTGGGATGTACCGCCAGTACTTGCAATTGATCACCACCGAAGTCTTCAGCGGCGGCGATTTCTGGGTGCCGCTCGACAGCAGCGTCGAGCCAGGCCGCTCGTATCAAGGAGTCGTAGGAACCGAGTGGAACCCCTCGCGGCGCTACCAGCTCTCCGTGGAGGCCTACTACACTGATTTGGCCAATCTGGTGGTGCTGGACAACGCGGTGGCCGTCGATAGCGAAGGCACGCGCTCGGATGACATATTCAAAAGCGGGGGCAGCGGCTGGGCCAGCGGAGTCGAAGTCTTTTTGCAGCGGCGCACCGGCGCACTCACCGGCTGGATAGGCTATACGCTGGGCTGGACGCGGCGCACCTTCCCCGAACTAAACAGAGGACGCGCCTTCCCCCCCAAGTACGACCGCCGCCACGATCTGTCTTTCGTGCTCTCTTACAACTTGGGGAAATGGCGCCTTGGCTCAAACTTAGTGTACGCCACTGGACAGGCTTTCACCCCGGCCTCAGCCCGCTATTCGCTGCGCGAGCCGACCACTGGGGATGTAGAAGACTACGTGCTAGCAGCCGAGCGCAACAGCGCCCGCCTGCTGCCCTATCACCGCCTCGATGCCAGTGCCAGCCGCGAGTTTGGGCTGTGGGGCCTCGACGTCGAGTTCTACTTGCAAATTTTCAATATCTACAGTCGGCGCAACGAGTGGTTCGTGGAGTTCAACACGAACAATCCCGAGACCGAGCCGGAGGTGATCAAGCAATTGCCCATCGTGCCGACGCTGGGTTTCAATTTTTCGTTTTGAGGAGGAAATTGTGCGCTACGTTTTTATCATCCTATGCCTAATAGCCTGCGCTGCCGAGCGCCAGCCGGGTGAGCTTTTCGGCTCGGTAGAGGAAGGGAGCGAGTTGGTGGTGGACGGGGTGCTGATAGTCGATCAGCCCCTACCCGAATTGTTCGTGCGGCGCATCCTGCCTCCCGGCCAAACCTATAGTCGGGATGCGGCCGGGGTGCCCGATGCCCAAGTGCGCGTCTTCCAAGGGGATCAGGTCTTTGAGTATGCACCTGATCCAACACCCGGTCGCTATTTGCCACCGCTAGAGGCTCCTCTCGTGCAAACCACGACCGAGTATCGGCTGGAAGTGGATGTCGAAGGCAAGAAGGTGCGCGCCCGCACCACCACGCCGGAGCGAATGCGGGTGCGACAGGTGGTTTTATTGGACGAAGACACCCAAGAGATCATGCGGACTCTCAAGTCATTTGCCGAGGTGGGGGACGAGGTGTACACGGCACCGGAGAATCAGCTTACGCATCTGGAGGGCATAATCGAACTCCGCTTGGAAAAGGCGGGGGAAGCCTACCAAGCGGCGCTCTTCACCTTGGAAGAGGACGCGCAATTGCTCGACGAGGATTTCATAGAGATATACGACCGGGACCGGGAGGACTTGCGCACCAACCAATCGCCGCCCTTCGCCGCCAGCGACGGAATCCTGCGCTGGCCGTGGTTCGCCGTAGTTTATACCGGGCGTTCTCTAATAAAAGTGTATGCAGTCGATCACAACTGGTTCGAGTACGCCCGCTCTAGCCCCGAACAGCAGGAACAGGGCGGCTTTGGAGGGATGGCCGGCGACAATTTCGATCGGCCGTTCTTTCAGGTGGAGGGAGGCATCGGGCTATTTGGCTCGGCGTCGGTAGATTCGGTGGGGTTTGTCATTTTGCCGCGACCGTGACAGCCCGCCTCTTGCCTTCACGTTACTGAATATGTTAGTAAAAGTCGATCCTCTACGACCTCCGACTCGAGTGTCTGGCCAGACATCTGAAAGCGTCGGAGCATAGAGCGACCGCAGTTGACAAAGGCCTCCTGTTCAAAGAGACCTTCAGGAATAGGTAATGCACATTCTTGCGCTCCGGTCTTCTTAGATCCATCGATGGAGAGAGCAACATAGACTGATCTATGTTTACATCTCTCGATAGCCCTTAGAAGACGCTCAAGGGTGAATGTCTGAGCACCGTAGAGGATGGCCTGGGTATGTCGGTATGGAGGATCGCAGTAGACTAGGTCGCCCGGTCTGGCTTGCTCCATAGCTTCTTCAAAGTCTAAATTAAGAAACTGGGTATTTTGAACTCTAAGTCTCCAAAGGTCCACCCTCGCCGAAAAAGAATCGGGGGTGATGGGAGCGTGGACACCGCAGGGAGTGCTCATGTGGCCGTTTGTTGTGAAGCGGACGACTCCACCGTAGCACGCGCGGCTAAGAAAAACAAGATCCGCTGCATTCGGATTCCTATTGTAAGACGCTTTGATGGCCTCGTAGCCTTCAACCTTTTTATTTTCAGCACAGCGACACCATCGCGTCTTGTACCACTGCTTCAGTCGTTCAGGATCACTCTTGAGTGCTTCGAAAATCCCGATCAAAGGGGCAAGTGCGTCGGAGGCTACTGCATCCTCTGGAGCTAGCGTCGCAAGGACGCTACCCGTACCGAGAAACGGCTCGAAATAGGTGGCGAACTGATTCGGGAAATACCCGATTATCTCATGTGCGAACCGTTGCTTGTTTCCGACCCATTTCAGGAGTTGCGTCTTAAATGGGTGCGAGCGGCTCACTTGACCGACTGCTTTGTGGAATAGTCCCAACTGCATCTACTGCCGGCTTCCGAAAGGTAAAAGAATGAATGATAAATATATCCTATTTTGGGATATTGTCAAGATGAGTACCACCCTATCAAGAAAATTGCTACTACTAATTCAATGAGCCAACGCGATGGGGGAGCAGGAAGAACGAAACCACGAATATGTAGCCTTGCGTTCATTACTCCGAGCAATTCGCAAGGAGGCCGGGGTAAGTCAGACTGAATTGGCGACACGTTTGGGGGTGCCTCAGTCATTCGTCAGCAAGGTCGAATCCGGCGAGCGTCGCATTGACGTCGTCGAATTGCGCAGAATATGTGTTGCCCTAGAGTGCTCGCTTGGGCACGTGATTGCGTTGTTTGAACGGAACCTCAATGAGGTAAAGGAGACAAATTGAAAGCAGACGCTCGATTCAGCGGCTTGGATCCCGTCTTCTGGGCAAACGTGCGGTCCATCAGCGAGACACTGCGCTATACTGAGAGGCCAACAAAGAAGATTCGCGTCTATTCGCTGGGCGACATGATCCATGTTATGGAGACTCTTGGATTAGAGTGGGGGCATTTGGCCGATCAAAGCGGCAATATTACTGCATTCGCGGAGCAACTCCAAGACTATTTCGAACACCGTGCTGAGGTCCTGAATACATACGTCGAACCACGGCTGATGGATGCCAACCGGGCTCGCAACACGTTCGAGCAACTCCGATCGCAGCTCTCTCCAAAATGTCCATTACCAATGAACAAGCAGAAGGGTTCCATGAGGGCGCACAACTTCTTAACGTGTATCGTGAATATGCTCGTCGAGGCTGGGATCAAAGGTCTGCCTTGCGACTATGATCCTAGACGACTCACGACACTGACGCAAGCAGCAAAGCCAGCCAGAACCCTATCTCGCCGCCTCGACGGCTGCTTCCCCAAGACAGTCAATCCGATCGCCGCATGGGAGATTAAGGAATACTACTACACGACCACGTTCGGCAGCCGAGTCGCAGACGGAGTCTATGAAACCCTACTTGATGGATACGAGATTGCGGAGGCTCGTGAGAGTCTAGGGGTTGACGTTCAGCATCTTTTGATAGTGGACGCCTACGGTACATGGTGGGACTTAGGGAGATCATACCTTTGCAGGATCATCGACATGCTTCACATGGGATATGTAGATGAAGTGCTTTTCGGCTACGAAACAGTTGAGCGACTGCCGGAAATCGTAGAAGGCTGGGTTGCCATGTATAAATCGCGTACTATAAGTAACCAGCAACTCTTCGACATTCAGGGGTAATCGATCCTGTCCTTACCGCTGGAAATCCCTCCAACGCGCCTGAAATTTACTCCTCGCCCTGCGGCCTCCTACCCGCTAGATCCCGATCCATCAAAAAGAGTCCATCGCGGCTTTCGATGATCAACTCCATGTCGCTGACGATATTGCGGACGATGGCCTCCTCCTCCACCTGCTCGTTGACGAACCACTGCATAAAGGTGTGCGTGGCGTGGTCGCCCTCGGCTAGGGCCTCGTTTACTACCGCGTAGATTCGCTCGCTCAAAGCCCGCTCGCCTTCCAGAGCGAACTTGAAGGCGTCCAGCGGCGAGTCCCACTCGCTGTGTGGCTCAGCTATGGCCTGCAAGCGCACGCGGCCGTCGCGGTCGTTGATGAAGGCGTAGATCTTTTCCGCGTGCATCAGCTCCTCTTGGTACTGGATCTTCATCCAGTGGGCAAAACCATTGAGCTCGAGGTCCTCGAAATAAGCCGCTAACGACAGGTACGTATAGGCCGAGGAAAACTCGGAATTGAGCTGATCGTTGAGGGCTTGTTGTATTTTTTCGCTAAGCATTGTCTGTTCCTTTCTCATCGGTTCGCGGCCACAAGCGACCGCAATTCTGCGGTCGGACGGCCACTGTGGCCGGACTGCTCAGTCGCCTGTTTGAGTACCCGGCTGCGCTCGTACAATTCGGCTAAGTCCATTTCTCTGAGAAACACCAAGCCCCGCGTAGCGCGAATTAGGGGGCTAGGGTGCTCTTGAAACCACTCGCGGCCGAGGCACGTTTTGATTTTCTGATACTGTTCCACCTGCACCCGGCGCGCCAGCTCGGAGAACGGGCCGTCGTGTTCGTAGCTGGGGAACGAAGCGTCGCGCTGAGAGATAAAATTGCTCATAAACGCGCTCTGCATCACCGAGAGCATGTTGAGCGAGACCGGCACGAAAATGTTGGCCTCACTCGGATCGAAGCGGTACCACACATTGCGATAACCCCAAACCTTGATGGGCGCGTCTTTGCGCTGCTGCTCGTAGCGTCGCAGGGCCTCGGTGACGGCCTGCAACACCTTGTAGTGAGTGTCCGGGCCGCTGGCCTCCGGGTCCAGCGCCACGCTGACCACATCGGGGGCGACTTCTTCAAGGAGCGCGAGCACGGGCAGCACATCGCCTTCTACTGTCGGATCCTTAGTGAAGAGGTCGCCCGTGTAAAACCCGAGGCGCAAGTGCTTGACGCTGGTGCAGTCCCACCCGAGATAACCCCACGTGCATTCAGCCTCCCATTCTCGGCACAAGCCCTTGAGGGTCTGGACTTGAGGCGCATCCTTTTGCCCGGGATAGCGGCTGACAAAATAAGCATCTAGCTCGGCCAGCAGCGCCTCAATGCCCTCGCGGTCCTCGACGCCATACAGCGCGACGAGGTTCCGCAAAAAGCGCCGCGCCATCCCTTCGTCGCACATCCGCGCATCGTCGGCTGCTACTCCGTCGAGATACAGCCAGACATCGCGGTTGCGGCCGTGCTCGTAGCTCGGCGCAAAGTAGCCTTCGGCTAGCAGCGCAGCGCACTCGTCGCTAGGCAGGAAGCGCCGCAGCCGCTCAATGTGGTCCTCGATAAAGCGGTTAGTCACCGCGGTAAAGCCGCCGGTGAAGCAGACGAAGTAATGCACATTGGTGGCGTCGCGCACGTGGCGGACGATATAGGGCAAATAGCCCAGCATCAGGTCGTCGTGGTGCGGCTCGGTGTGGAGGAAGCGCGTGCCGGCAAGGGTCTGGCAGCCCCGCTCGATCTTGCCGATCAAGCGGTCGCGCACCATGCGCGTCAGGGTCTCAACCGATTCGGCGCGTCGCTGCAACAGCACCGCACCTAGCTCGTCTTGCGCCAGCTCCTGCTCGGTCAAATCGACGACCTTCTTGCCCAATTTGCCAGCGAGCTCGACGACGATCTTTTCCACCCCTTCGTCGTCGATGACCTCCTGCTGTTGCAAAAGCACCCGCTGCCGCACCCGCAGCAACTTGGCCGCGCCGCGCGTGATGTAAAACCGCGCACGGGGCAGGCGGTGCAGGACCGAAGCCGGATAGCGCACATCAGCCACTTCCTCGATGGCGGCGGCGACAATGCCCGCCTTGGCCTCGCCCGCGGCGATAATTACGGCACAGGCATCGGGACGGGCGGCGATGGTGCCGAGGCCAATGGTAATGACCAACCGCTTGCGCGCCACCTCCATGCCGCCTAGATCGGCGGCCGCGGCCGCTTGCGTTTCGTAGTTGACCTCGGTCAGCCGCGTCGTCGAGAAGTGGTCTGCGCCGCGCACGTTGAAGCCAATGTGCCCGTCCGGGCCAATGCCGCCCAAAAAGAAGCCAATGCCGCCAAGGGCGCGGATCCGCTCCTCGTATTCCAAACACCACTGGTCGATCCTTTGCAGCGCGTCTTGCTGCACTTGCTCCAATAGGGTGCGCGCAGGCCGGTAGCGCAGCGACAAGTCAACCGCGCCGTCGGGCCACACCTCGGCGAGGGTCTGGCCGGGCCGCAAGCCGATCTCCGCGCAATTGATCAGCAGTGCCTTAGCTGGATCGAGCCCAAAGCCGTCGATGTAGAATCGGTTTACATAGCTGTAGAAACTGTTGTCCTGCTGGGGGTCTATAGGATAGAACTCGTCGATCTGCACGAAGTGCAAGCCGCGCAGGTCCGGTTTGCGCGCTGGATCGACACCGGCCTCTGTAAGCGTGCTCTGGACTTCGGCTTCGTCCCAATGCTGCACCATCCGCTGGACCCAGCGGATGAAGTACTGCGGAGTCTTGCCCGTCGGCAGCGAGATCACGCCCTCGGGATGCTCCTGCACCCATTCGATGAAGCGCATCGCCGCCAGCTTACCCAGCCCCGGGAAGTTCTCTACCACAATGGTTTTGATCTTTTCAGTCGGCGGATAGAGGGCGTCGAAGGGAGAGGCGGCTATAGCGCGGCGCTCGACCGCTGTCAGTTCTCCGGTATCGACCATCGCTTAGCTCCTTCGCGGGTGGCTGGATCGAGGCTGCTGGACGCGCACCTCAAGCCCGCTCATTGAGTATCTAACCTGTGGAACATGAACAAGCGTATAGAGTAAATTAGAAAGCGAAGGGAGTGGGGTAAAGATGTCGGGGTTGCGGCTGGCAATCGGGCGTGGTTGGCAGTAGGCGGTTGCAAGCGGCAACCGTTAGCCGCGTAGATCTTTCAGTATTGTTTCTACGCTGTCTTTTGGATTATTCACGTCAAATGGAAAACAGAACAAAGACAATTCCTCATCAAACTTGTACCGCAACATTTCCTGAAACTGCTTTGTCTTAGGATAGACAAGCGCGACCTGCTTGCAGCCATACTTTTTTCCGTAAGCGAATAACTGGTACATATCGGCTTGACTGATGCCGTGTTTTAGATCATCACCTTCTTCCTTAATCCGCTTCCATTTCGTATCCAAGATGAATTTTGTCTTGTCGCCAGACATCAGACAAATATCCGGTTTCATATAAAAAACACCTTTTCCGTCAATGCTGGCCAGCGGTTGCGGTTTTTGCGACCCCTGCTCGCTCACGGAAAATTGCTGTTGATGTCGCCGAAAACACGCCGCAACAAAGTCCTCAAACACTTCCCACATGGGGAACAACAGTGCCTGATTGACGTGTTTGCCGACAAACGTGGTCAGACCATGATCGAACAGAAATAGCCCGACCCACTGCATCACCGCACCGTAATGCTGAGTCGAGCGATCCATCCGATGCCGATGCTGCTCCCAGTCGCTTTCGAGGTTCGCCGATTGCGGAATATCGGAAAAGAAGATACGCAACTGATGGAGCAACTGTTGGTTTCTCGGCTGCCGTGCGAGACCGATCAATTTGTGAATGGTGCTGTGAATTAAGCGATTGGCCGGGCGGTTGGCACTAAACTCGTCATAGCCGACGTAGAAACGCGCACGGTTGGCTGAATTTTCACGAATGTGCTGTGGAAACAGGATCCGCCCACGTAGGCAAGGCAGGTTGTCTTCCACTGGATGATAGTAACGAGCGAGGCCGCGTTGTGTTAGCAAAACGAGATTGTTCAGAAACAGGTGGAAAAACACTTCCAGCATATTGAAACGCCGCACAGCATTGATGTGACTCTCATTGAATTGTGCCAACGATTTGAGCCCGCGCCATGATCGCAGCATTTTAAAAAAAACTTGTTTGGTTTTCTCTATGTCTTCATCTTCGGCATCTTCGGAAAAATCTACCTTCGGCAGAATTTCGAGCACGGTTCCCTTGCGCGTTTCAATAATACCGACGTAGTTTTGAGCATACAGACGATTGTTTTTCAACGACAAAACAGGGCGATAGTTACCCTGCACGTCCGTTTGATTAGCAAGAGCAAACTTCTCTAGATCTGTCTGTTCGTCTTGAGTTAGATCTATCAGCTTGTCATGTTCTCTAATGATGAGAGGTTCGTTGCTGATGGGCATGGTCAGGAGTCCTGTTCGGTTTCACCTTTTTCGCCCTGTCCGTCTTCCCTGTAGATCGCTTGGTAACTTTCCGGGTCTTTCCATTCTTTTCTATAGAAAGGCAATAACTCATAGGCTTCACGGTTATCATATACCAAAGATTCACGCAAACCTTCTGGAACCTCAATTTTTTCAATAAATCCTCTTTCTTTTCCATTCAACACCAGATATATCTTTTCCCAGTTATCGTAAAAGTATTCCTGCAGTAACGGAATAACGCTGTTTTGAAATTTCTTGACCAGTTGGTCCATGTTCTTAATATCCATGAGATACGTATGTCCGATCTGATGCTCTCGGCTAAGCAGAAAACGAATGCGTTTGTTCATTGCATCAAGTAATTTCTGGCAATCCACACCGTCGATATTATCGCTGATATACTTTGAGTCCGGCATCATCTCGATAAACTCAAACCGTCGCCGCAATGCGGTATCTAACTGGGCAATGGAGCGGTCAGCGGTATTCATCGTTCCTATGATGTAGAGGTTATCTGGCACACCAAATTTCTCTTTGGAATACGGGAGAGTAACCGTTGTTTCGTCATCCTGTCCAAGCCGCTTGGATAGCTCAACTAGCGTGATCAACTCGCTGAAAATCTTGGCGATATTACCTCGATTGATTTCGTCAATAATCAGGACGTAATTTTGCTTCTTTACTGCCGCTTGTTCTTTCGCCTGCCACTCATGGCCATCGTGAAATTTTTTTATCATTTTAAATAAAGGAAAGTAGTACATGGCGTTTCCATGGTGACTCATCTTTGACTCATAAGTAGGTTTAATATCTTTTGCTGACTTGATCTCTCCTCTGTAAAAAGCCTCATAATCCCGCTTGATTATCTTTGCGGTAAGTCTCTGATCCTGTATGCTACCTCCAAGCTGTACAGATTTGAACTCACGGTCTCTTGACCAATTTATTTTCCCAACGGTTGCGCCGCTTTTGCCACCGGGAGGAAAGAGATTGATTTCTTCTCCTAAGTTCAGTCTCGTCCCTATCGAATCAGCGAATGCTTGAAGCAAATCATCCATATTCCATGACTCATCACCTGTCTGCTCGGATTGTGTCCTGTTTTCATTAGCCCGTTCTGCAATTTCCCTGAAAATACCCTTGTGCCTTTCATATCGGATTTTTTCGCTTTCATCCTCATCCCCATCTAGTAGGGCGGGTCTGATACCCTCAATAAAATCTTCGTAGGTAAAGTTCTGATGAAAAGTCACCATTGCAATCTGGCCATCCCCTTTCAACTCATCAAATCGCTCTTTTACGCCTTTACGATCTTCTCTTTCAAGTTCCTCCAAAGGTTTATCCTCGATAATCGCCATGGCGTAATTGATTGTATTCCAAGTTTTACCCGTACCCGGTGGGCCATAAAGGATTTGGTTCAAGGGATAGGAGTATTTCATAGTATCTGATCCTGGTTGCTGGATTTCCTGATTAAGTTCAGAGCTATTTTTAATAGAATGACCTGTCAATTTTTTAATCAAGTCAAACGAAGGTTTATAGCCCCTTGTTTCTTCAAAGGCCAAATATGTATCATGTCGGCTTGGATCGAGCTTTCTAAAAGCATACTGTTCCGTATTATGGGACAAAGGATGTTCCGATTTGTTTATCCATAAGACGTGAATTATGCTTTCTTCTTCCCATCCGCCTTTATCGGCATATTCATTTTGATAAACAACACCAATCGCTTTGCCTTTCGCTTTGCCTTTTTTCATTCCCCTCCTGACCAGAATAACGTCCCCTGGGGCAGGTTTGATTAGATCAGGAAAATCACCACCGGTATAGACATAGTTATTTTCTTTGAAGTTAAGGTTTTTATTTTCGCTGGAATCCCAATAATCTTTTCCGTCGTTATATGCATTAGTGCTTATATGAAAAAAATTATTGCTCACTTTTATGCGTCCATCTCTTTGCATCCATAAGAACAAATTGATTTCATAGGGCTGACACTCTGGAAATACTTCCTTGATCTCTTCGAGAAGGGATTGATACTTCTCATAGCCACCATCTTCGATCTCTTTTTGTATTTTTGGCCACGTTGGCAAACCCAAGGCTTCTGACAAATGAAAAGTCGTCTCATCTACGGTCAGAAAGTATTCGGAATTTATTAAGAATAGGGTTTGAGTTAATCTCGCAACTCCAACTCCATCTATTCTTAGGGCCTTCTCAAAATCATCTGAATCTATCTCTGGGTCGTTCTTTACTGCCTGCCTAAACAAACGCCAAAGCAAATCGGACTCAAAATTGTTTTTATTGTAAAAATTGTTATAACGGGGATCGGGAGTAGGAAAAATATAGTAGTCATCTATATCCATATCTGGAAGCAGGCTTTCAATTCCAAATACATGGCTAACACTATCGTACACTGGCTTTAGCTGATTACGGGTACTTTGGTCGTAGCTTGAGATTATCTCATACCAGTTAGACCCAAGTGCTGGCCTTGTACCCTTTATTTATCTCTCCAAACCACCAAGTAAGGAGG
>JAPPEF010000005.1 GCA_028875335.1 Gemmatimonadota bacterium | reverse complement strand
ACCGCGATGAACTGCCAAGGGAGCGACTCGCGCGCTTGGGGCCGCAGGCGCTCAAAGACCAAGAGCTGTTGGCCGTGACCTTGGGGACGGGGTATCGCGGCCGACACGTGCTGGACTTGGCCGAGAGTATCCTCGCCGATTACCCCAAGGAAGCGCTGGTGGACATGGACTTAGGACAATTGAGCCGGATCAAGGGACTGGGCAAGGCCAAGGCCGGAGTCTTGGTCGCGGCATTTGAATTGGCGCGCCGCGGGTTGCACAAGGGTCTGGGGGTGCGGCCGGTGATTAGCGCGCCCGGCGACGCACTGTCCATGCTGTCCGATATCAAGGATCAGCAACGCGAGCACTTTCTCTGCCTGTACCTCAACGCCCGCAATCAGGTGATCCACAAGGAGGTCGTGTCCATCGGCAGTCTATCTTCGGCCATCGTGCATCCGCGCGAGGTCTTTCGCACGGCTGTGGCGCAGGCTGCGGCCAGCGTGATTTTGGCGCACAACCATCCCTCTGGCGACGTGTCGCCTAGCCAAGACGACATCAATCTGACGCGGCGCTTGGTACAGGCCGGCGAAATCATGGGCATTGACGTGCTGGACCATCTCATCATCGGCAGCGATGATTTTATCAGCTTGAAGGAGCGCGGATTGATCTAAAGAAAGAAAATTGTATTTGCCCGGCAAAAGCCTATATTACTGACAAACGCAGCAATTTATACAAGGGTACGCGAGCGATGAAAGACGAAGAAAGTCATCTAATTCCAGTGTACATTTTCGACATGTACCCCTATCCAGACTCGGAACAGGGCTTGGGTATGCCGCAGAAGTTCTTGGTCTTGCTCAAGGGCACGGAAAACACCGTGGTGCCCATCACGATCGGTCACTTCGAGGGCCAAGCCCTCGCCATGGCCCTGCGCAAAATTGCCTTGCCGCGGCCCCTGCCGCACGATCTGTTATGCAACCTGCTCAAGCGAATCGACGCCGTGGTCCACAAGCTAGTAGTCCACACGCTCAAAGAGGATGTTTTTCACGCGTACCTGTTGATCCAAGCCCAAGGCCAGTCCTTCTATCTCGACTGTCGCCCCAGCGACGGCATGATCGTGGCCACGCTTTTGGGCGTGCCGCTCTTCCTGACCCCAGAGGTCATTGAGGCGGCCGGCCAGCCGCTGGAACACTCCGACCAGCGCGAAGGGGCTGAGGGCGAACAAGCCGCTGCGCCCGAGGTGGTCCAGGATGCGCCCGCAGAGGACAAAGCGGCTGAGTGCGAAAGTGCCGCGAATAAGCCGGAGGCGTTCGTGGATCCGCAGACAGGCGAGCCGATAAGCCAGTTGGAACAGCTCAAGGCGCACTTGGACTGGCTCATCGCCTGCGAGGCCTACGAGCAGGCAGCCAAGGTCCGCGACCGCATCAGCGAGCTAGAGTCCGAGATCTGAGGGCACTCTCGCTGCGCCGCGCTTAGACGCTCTTGTACGGCTGTTGTCGTGCAGGGGCGTTTTTTTGTGCGCGCTAGGTGGCGGATTGAGTGCGGGCGTGCAAGAAGACCATGAGCGAAGCGAGGTCCGCGGGCGAGACCCCGGAAATACGCGAAGCCTGGCCTAGGGTCTGCGGGCGGATCGCCGCGAGCTTTTGGCGCGCCTCGGTTGAAATGTTCAGGCCGGGAGCGGCGAAGTCAAAGTCGGTCGGCAAGCGCAGGGATTCGAGGCGCTTGAGCTTTTGCGCTTGGGTCTCTTGGCGCTTGATGTACCCCGCGTATTTGATCTCGGCCTCGACGTGTTCGGCCGCGTCCGGGGAGAGCGGCTGTGGCGGCGGGGCAAATTCGCAGAGGTGGTCGTAGTTGAGTTGGGGGCGGCGCAGCAGCTCGGCGAGCGAAGTAGATTCGGCGATGGGAGCGGTGCCCTGACGCGCCAAGACCTCTTGCACCTTTTCGGTCGGTTTGACGCGCTCGTGCTGTAGGCGTTCGCGCTCGGCGGCGACCTGTTGCTGTTTGGCTTGAAATTGACGCCATAGGTCGTCGCCGATCAATCCCAGCGCCCGACCCTTGGCCATCAGGCGTTCGTCGGCGTTGTCCTCGCGCAAGAGCAGGCGATGCTCGGCGCGCGAGGTGAAGATGCGGTACGGCTCTAGCGTGCCTTTGGTCACGAGGTCGTCGATTAGCACGCCGATGTAGGCGTCGGCGCGCGAGAGCACGAGCGGGTCGTCGCCGCGCGCCTTGAGCACGGCATTGATGCCGGCCATAATCCCTTGAGCCGCGGCTTCTTCATAGCCGGTGGTGCCGTTGATCTGGCCGGCGAAGAAGAGATTGGCCACGCGCTTGGTCTCTAGGTGTGGATAGAGTTGGGTCGGCGGGGCGTAATCGTATTCGACCGCGTACGCCGGGCGCAGGATCTCGGCCCGTTCGAGGCCGGGCAGGGAGCGCACGATCTGGGGTTGCAGGGTCTCCGGCAGGCTCATCGACAGGCCGTTGAGATAAAATTCGAGCGTGCGCCGCCCCTCTGGCTCGACGAAAACTTGGTGCCGCTCTTTGTCGGCAAAGCGCGCGATTTTGTCCTCTATGGAGGGGCAGTAGCGCGGGCCGATGCCCTCGATGCGGCCGCTGTACATGGCCGAACGCGATAGGTTGTCTTGGACGAGTTCGTGGGTGTGGGCGTTGGTGTAGGTGATCCAGCAGGGCATTTGCGGCTGGGTGATTTTTTGCACCGCATAGGAAAAGGGGCGGGGTGGAGCGTCGCCGGGCTGTTCTTCGAACGCGGCAAAGTCGAGGGTGCGGCCATTGACGCGCGGTGGGGTTCCGGTCTTGAGGCGGCCGGTTTCAAAGCCGAGTGCGACCAAGCCCTCAGCGGCCTTTTCAGCGGCAGTCTCGCCAGCGCGCCCTGCGCTATAGGAGAAATCGCCGACGTGAATTTTGCCTCGGAGGAAGGTGCCGGTCGTAAGGATGACGGTGCGACTGCGATAGGCGATGCCGCCTTTGACGCCGATGCCTTGGACGGTTCCATCCTCAATCAGCAAGCTCTCCATCAGGCCCTGGCGGATGTCGAGATGCTCCTGCTGTTCGCAGGTGTACTTCAATTCAAATTGATAGTCCTTTTTGTCGGCTTGGGCTCGCGAGGCGCGCACGGCTGGGCCGCGCGAGGTGTTGAGGCGGCGGAATTGGATGCCGGTGCGGTCGATGTTGACGGCCATCTGACCGCCAAGCGCGTCGATTTCCTTGACGATGTGCCCCTTGCCGATTCCGCCGATAGCCGGGTTGCAGGATAGCTGGCCAATGGTGTCCAAGTTCATGGTCAGGAGCAGAGTCTCGGCTCCCATGCGCGCCGCGGCGAGCGCGGCCTCGGTGCCGGCGTGGCCGCCGCCGACGACGATGACTTGGTACGCTTTGTCGTAGAAAATCACGATCGTTTATACTCGGCGAGGATGCGGTCGCCTTCCTCTTCGGTTTCGCGCAAGAGCGCTTGCAGCACGTCTTCGGGTGTGCCGGCGCGCTCTTGCTTTGCGGACCAGTGCCACTGGTCTAGATAGGCGTCGGTGCCCACTAGCCCTTCCTGCATGGCGATGCGGTCGATCGCCAGTTGGAAGCGGCCGGGCAAGGTGTGCGAGCTCGGTCGGCGGCCGGCAAAGAGCTTGATTTGCACGGGAATGTCGCGCCAGTAGAGGACTTGGTATTGAATCATGAGTCGAGTGCTCGGCGAAAGGCGCGGATGTGGTCCGGCGTGGTGCCGCAGCAGCCGCCGATGATTTGAACGCCGGCGGCTGCTAAGTCCGGGATATACGCGGCCATTTCCTCGGGGCTCTGCGAGTAGATGGTGCGGAGGGCGCTGTTGAGCTGCGGCATACCGGCATTGGGATAGGTCATCAGCTTCTTGTCGAGGCCGCGCTCCTGCATGGCGGCCTTAAACTGCTCGACGCCGTGGAGGGCGTACGGCATGCCGGTGTGCTCGCTGCGCCGGGTTTCAGCGCCGCAGTTGACTCCGACGAGGTGGACGTGGTCGAGGAGGTTGTCGCCGCTGGAGTATTGGCCCGAGGCGAGTATGTCCAAAAGGTCGGCGACCGAATGCCCCCAATCGGTGCGATAGACTATCTGCTTGCTTTTGCGGTCCTGCGTGTATTTGAGCGCGAGATTGACGGCAATGGGCAGGCCGGTCTGGCGGGCGATGTCGCATACCATGGCCGCTTCGACGGCTGAAAACTGGGTCTCAATAGAGAAAAAATCGACTCCGCCTTCGCAGAGCGCGTCGATGATGCGCTGATGCGCGGCGCGAACCTTGTCGTTGGCAATGCCGAAATCCGTGCTGCCGGCGTCGGCCTCGATGGCCCCAGGGGAGGGGCCGATGGAGCCGGCGATGAAGACATCCCGCTCGCTGCGCTCCCGGGCGCGCTGTGCCAACTCGGCTCCGCGCCGGGCCAGTGCACCGGCTTGGGTCGGGTCTTTATCGGCCATGGCGAGGTGTAGCTCAGAGGCGACAAAGGTATTGGTGCCAATGCAATCGACACCTGCGGCGATGTATTCGGCGTGGATATCGACGACCTCCTCTGGATAGCTTTCGTTGGCAAGGGTGGAGTTGGTCAGTTCGATTTGGTGGGCAAAAAGCTCGGAGCCAAAACCGCCGTCGTATAAGAGGGGATGCGGGTCGTTGAGACGCTGGAGGAAAAGGGACACAGATTGATCTCCGTCTAAGATAGGGTGTCGGCGCGGGAGTCGCTGAATAGCCATTCGAGCAAGCGTTGGCCAAAGTCCGGCGCAAAGTCCGGTACGTGCGCGCCTTGCTCTATGGTCCACAGCTCGATGGTGACGTCGTTGCGGCAGCCCGTGCGGTAGCGGGTGCGGACGGTCTCGGGGCCGTCGAGTTTTTGGTCGAGGTCGAGTGGGGGGAGGGTTTCTGGGTCGGTGAGGTCGCAGCGGGCGAGTGCAGCCCAGCGCAGCGCAACTTCTTCTGCGCCGGCGTACTCATGTTCACCCGTGCTCCCGTCGTAGGCTACGACCTTGTCGTTTGTGCCGTGGATTTGCAGCACCGAGACTGGGGATGCGAAGGCACAACGGGAGGGGTCGCTAAAGGAAGTGCCGGCGAGGCTGGCAATGGCGACTAGGTCCGGGATGCCTTCGCAGGCGAGTCGGTAGGACATGAAGCCGCCGTTGGAGTGCCCGAGGGCGAAGATGCGCTCTACGGCAATATGCGTGGCGGCCTCTTCAAGTAGCGCAGAAAGGTACTGCACGTCATCGACCTGGGTGTTGTGGAGGTCGCAGCAAAAGTCCGTGGCGTTCCAGAAGCGTTTGCCATCGGGGTCGCGCGTGCCGTTGGCCATAATGAGGGCGAAGCGATCAGCGTTCACCCGCTTTGAGAGGCCAAAATAGCGGTCGTGCTGAGCCGAGTGACTGGTGAAGCCGTGTAGGCTGAGCACGAGTGGAATGGGTGTCTCGGGGTCGTGACCGGCTGGGAGGACCAAGAAAGCCGGGCGTTGACCACCCAACGTGTGGACGATGTGATTCTTGCCCAGGTCGGCGACCAGTTCGGTATGGGATATTTCTTCGCCGCAGGCGATGAAGGTCAACGACAGCAGAGCAGCAAAGGTACAGATTTTGTCGTTCCGCATATTGACCCTCCTTTCCGTTGGCGATCTACGGGACGAGGCGACAAAGCTCGTCCTAAGCTCAGTTTTTAATTTACGGGACAAGGCCAATAATGACCAACGCGCTAGGCGGCCAGTTCGCCCTTGCGATAGGCGCGGAGGAAGGCGGCGCAGTACTCGTCTCGGCCCAGTAACATATCCTCAGCTAGCTGGTAGGGACGGGCTTGGCGGTCCGTGACAAAGATGTCGGCTAGAGAGGTAGTAGTCGGATCCATGATTGCGCTGTCGGCACCGGCTTCGACGGCCAGCAGCAGGAAGACGTCGTTGATCAAGTGGCGGCAGGGCAGGCCGAAGGAGACATTGGAGAAGCCACCGGTGATGTGGATTTCGGCACCTAGCTCATCGCGCAGTTGGCGGATGGCGTCAAAGGCGTGGTGGCCGAATTGCGCATCAACCGAGATGGGGAAGATCAGGGGGTCGATGTACAAGTCGGCGAGTTGCAGCCCCAAGGCGAGGGCTTTGTCGACCATTTGCCGGGCGTGATCGATCCGTTCTTGCGCGCTTTGTGGCATACCGGACTCGCCCGCCGAGGTGATGATGACTTGGGCGTTGTACCGTTTGGCCAGCTCTAGGGCTTCGGGCCGCTCTAAGGACGCGGAGTTGAGCAGCAGGCGCTGGGGATGGTCGGCTCCGGCTTCGAGGCCGACGGCGAGGGTATCTAGCTGGGAGGAGTCGATGGCCAGTGCCGTCGGCGACATGGCCAATACCGCCTGCACCAACCAGCGCATGGCCTCTTGCCGATCTGCGGGCTTGAGGGAGATCTCATCGACATTGAGGTCGAGGAAATCGGTGCCAGCCGCTTCTTGGCGCTGCACTTGGCGGCGGAGGTAGTCGAGGGCATCCTCATTGCCGAGCATGGCTTGTTGAACGGCGATCTTGAGGTGTTTGACGCGGCCTTCCTCGTAGTCTTGGGTTGTTTTGACTGCTTCGGGGATTTGGAGGAAGCGGCGTTTGTTGTCGGCGTCGCGGAAGCGTACGGATTCGACGCCTTGGGGGTCTGGGCCGATGAGCTTGCCTTTGCGCAAGACGACGCGGGTGGTGTGGATGTTTTCGCCGATGACGAAGAAGGGACGGTCCGTACCGGGGATGTTCATAGGGATTCCGTGTTTGGGTGAATTGGTGATTAGAATGGGCGTTGTTGGATGAAGTTGAATAAAGATAGGCTTCTTCAATGAATGGGGGAGCGATTCACTACTAAGAAAATCACTGCCATCTCGTCCAAGAAGCTAAAGCTTTTTAAGGTATCACCTCCCTCGTTCTTGGTCAATTCCTGTCGTCCTCACGCTTGGGAGTCATCGCCTATCGAGATTTCGCACCAGTATTCTCAGTCTTTTGGCAGAATAGCTCTGTGCATTGCCAGCAAAAGTCCAATCGGAGTGTTTATCAGCCCGATTGCCAATGCCGATATCGGCGCGTTCACCTCGACGCCAGTGGTTGATGGCAAATAGCGTCTGTTCTGTAGTGGCGTTGTGTATCTGCATACTGCCATAGCCATCGGCGGGATCTACGGGCTGGTCGCCAAAGTCGTAGCTATGCTGAGAGGCATTGGGCACGGCCGCGGCATTGGCTGGAGCGTAGTTGTTAGGCCAGAATTCGATGTGACCTCCTACTAGGCCGATGCCGTTGTGCACGCTCGTGTTGGACCAGATGTTCATCTGGGTGACGGGTTGTTGGAAGTGGGCCCCCGAGGCCAAGGTGGGTACGCCGATCATTTTGAGATCATCGGTAAAGGTATCCAGTGAAACGTAAAGAAAGTGCGTTTCGCCATCGCTGTGTTGCAATTCCACAAAATAGGCGATGCGGTCAAAAGGCTCGGTAATCGCAGCGCTATTGTCGACGTCGTAGTGAATATCCGCGCCGAGGTTGGCTAGATCGAGGTCGTAAACAAGGCGATAGTCTGCCGCTTCGGGCACTTCCATTTCGAGCCGGTCGCGTTGGGGCACGGCACCAGCGCGGAATGGGGCGGCGGGTAGGCCGGCGGCGTTGACTAGGTTGGGTTCGGCCAGCTTATGCCAAGCAAAGCGCACCGCCACGGGGTTTGCAACACCCGGCGCTGAAACTACGATCTCATCGCCTACTATCTCGGCGGTTGCCCTGACAAATCCACCGCGTTTTTGGTCGATTACCGCAAAGTGATCTGGTGCCGCGCCGTCGCGTGTTTGCAGGCCGTCGCCGTGATCAAAACGCAAGTGAATTTTGTCGCCTTTTATCTGCATCGAACGGTAGAGCGGACCTGAATAGCTCTCTTCTTGGTTATAGGTCTTGGCCAGTGCTACCAGCGCCAGGCGCCGCCCGACTTCCTGCTTGTTTTTAGGGTGGATATCATTGAGGTCGCCAACGTCGTGGATGACGACCATGCCGGTGTGGGGAATTTCCAGTGCGGCCGTTTGCGCTTCCCAGAATTTGGGTAGGACATCAGAGGCTTCATCGCCGTAGGAATAAGGGGCGATCTGCACGTAGTAAAATGGAAACTCACCGCTTGGCCAAAGGTCGCGCCAACCCTTGATGAGTGCCTTCATTTTCTCGGTATAGCGCATGCCCTCGGTGTGGTTGGACTCGCCCTGGTACCAGATAGCGCCGCGCAATGCAAAGGGGACGAGGGGGTGGATCATGGCGTTGTAGAGTACTGCGGGTTGCTGCGGGTCGTTTGGCGGCAGGAGTTCGGGGGGATAGATCGGCATTTTCGGTACTGGCTCTTCGCTTTGTCGTGCCGCCTGGGCGGCGTTAAGCCAATCCTCGACTTCGTCCAATACGCCTCCTAAGCGCTCTTTGTACAGATCACTGCGCGGATTTTGCAATTGTAGTTGCTCGTAGATATCGCGCACCGCAGGTACTGCGGCAAAACCGGAGGGCGGGATCCAGGGTTCGATGCGGGTGCCGCCCCAAGCTGCCTGAATCAGGCCGATGGGCACGTCGAGTTCGCGCTGCAAGTGGCGGCCAAAATAGTAGGCGGCGGCTGAGAATCCACCCCAGCCGCCCTTGGCGATCGTCTCCGGGGTACAGAGGAGCCAATCGGCCTCGATGTCCGTTTGTGGTTCAGCACTGAGTTTTTTGGAAATCTGGAAGAGACGGATTTGTGGATAGTTGGCTGCGGCGATTTCCGCTTCTGGGTTGAGGCAGAGACTGACGCCCATTTCCATATTCGATTGCCCCGAACAGAGCCAGACTTCGCCGACGAGCACGTTTTGCAGTTCAATGCTGTTGGTGCCCGTCACCGTCAGCGCATGGGGACCACCGGCTTTGACCGGTAGCAATTCCACCTTCCACTCGCCCTGTGCATTGGCACTGGTACTGTCGATTTGACCAAGAAATTCGACGATGACCTGCTCGTTAGGCTCAGCCCAGCCCCAGATGGGTAGGGGGCTATCGCGCTGCAATACCATGTGATCGCCGAATATCTTGGGCAGACGCACATCGGCAAAGGTCGGTGGAACGAGGGCTGACGCGAGGATCAGGACGATCGGATACAGGGGATTGGAGGGAAGGAAAGATAGAGGTTTTCGCATGAGTTCTGCACAGTTATAGGAATACATATACTGCCGTTTTCTGGTTTACTCAGAGGTGTAAGTTCCTTCGAGCTTGATACCGTCAGGGTCAAAGAAGAAAGTCGCGTAGTATCTCTCGCCGTACTCTGGACACTGTTTACTCTATTGGGTAGATGTCTGTTTTCGTTGCAGGTCGCTCAGTTCAGCAAAGGCACCTTCTGTATCTAGGTGTGCGAGCCAGAAAGTTTGCAATGCCTCAGTTGAGGCGCTGAGGATAATATCGTCTTTGCCAAGCTCTTCATGGCGAATTGCATCGGGATTCTTCTCAAGCAACTCTTGCAACCAGTCTGAACTAGGAAAACTTATCTGTAATGTTGGCTCAATTTGCTTGATATATGCAAAGGAATGGACGGGCAGGACGTGAAGTTGGTAGAAAACACCTTCCTGCCAATCTGATTCTGTAGGAAAAAAATCCAAAAACATTTTTCCTTTGATTTCCAAAAGGCGAGCCACAAGGATACTCTGTTCGCCGTCCTTCTCGTAAACGACGCACTTATATTGTTGCTCGCCCTGTTGCGAGAATTCCCATATCTCTTTTGAGTCTTCCTCTGCCCACTGGCCAATAAGGCGTGCATCAAAGATCACATTTTCCTCGGTATATAGTGGGTGCAGAGATCGGACTATACATCCAGATAGCAAGAGCAAAATCCCGAATGGGAAGGCCAATAGTTTTAAACGCTGCATGATTCATCCTCCTCTCGGTCGTTTGCTTGTCTAACCCCTAAGCCCACGAGTTTTGTCACTGTGTGTTGAGGATAATCACATAAGAGGCCGCAGCCGACGGCCTGCGCGAGATGTAGCGGGATAGTCGCTAATTTAGTCGTTCTTCTTCCCGTTGTGATCTCTTTGCAAAAAGGCGTTGGCCCAGGCGCTGGTGCCCTGTAGTGCCGCGTCCTTGATGACGGCCTTGTCGCCGAGCATTTGTTCTTCTTCGCCATAGGCCTTGAGGCGGTCGTACGCGCGCGCCCAAATGCAGTCCTTGTCGCCGATTTCGCACTTGCCTTGGCGCGTGCCGCCGCAGGGGCCATTGCGCTGGTTTTTGACGCACTGCGATTCCGGGCACAAATAGGCGATGTCCGGCAATGAGCAATCGCCGCAGTCGCGGCAGTCAAAAGCGGCGATTTTGAGCGCGTGTTCTGCGGTGTGCAGGGGCTTTTGCAGTTTTCCGCCCTCGACTTTGCGCGCCAGGGACGCTCCGAGGCGAAACAGGGCCTTGCCCGGCTCAAAGACGCGGTCGTGGAGCTGGCGATTGATCCTGTACGTTAGAGGAGCTCGGCGACGGCCACTAGACGTCTTTGAGTCGAGATAGGATTGATTGACTTGGGTGGAGGCCAAGCCCGTGTCGGGGTCTTCTTCAAAGTAGAAGAATTCGCCGGGGCGCGAGTAGAGAATCTGGCGGGCAAAATCGCGCCAGTCATCTGCGGCGTACTGGGAGACTAGTTCCAAGATGCGGCCGTATTCCTCGGCTCCGATGTGGCCCCCCAAGTACACGCCGCGATAGCCTAGACCTCGGGCAATGGCGCATTGCTGGGCGGCGAATTCGAGGAAGAAGGCTTTGCCCTTATCGGGGGAAGCGGCTTGCTTCTGTGCCACCGCGAGCAATTCGTCGGTGACTTCGACGCCAGGGATGCGACCAGCGTGGAAGAAGCGGGCCACTCCTCCGGACAAGACGAAGACGTTGGCGATGACTGGAACGCGGAGGTCGTGCAGGGCCATGTACTTGAGTAGCTCGTCCTGCTTGCGGGCGTCGTAGCCGATTTGGTTGATGATGAAGCGGGCGCCAGTGTGAATCTTTTTGGCCAGCTTGAAATACTGTGGCATGACCTCGGCTTCGAGCCGCTTGTGGTTGTTGACTACAGCGCCAAGAAAAAAGCGGGTGGGTTTTAACGGACGCGGTTTGCGACCCGGCGAGGCGTCTTCAAAGCGTCCCTCGTTCATGTCGGAGAGCAATTGCAACAGGCCGACTGAATCGATGTCGAACACGCCGCTGGCTTGGCCTTGATACCCGGTGATGGGATAATCGCCCGACAAGGTGAGAATGTTGTCGAAACCCCCATCGGCCAGCTTCCAGGCTTGGCCCATCAGTCCGTTGCGGTTGAAGTCCTTGCAGGAGAGGTGGATGATGACTTCTTGGCCGCCCTCTTTGAGCGGAGTTCCCAGCGCGTCCGCAGAGATCATGGGATTGCCGCCGGGGTTGTCGGTAATCGAGAGGGCGTCAAAGCGCGGATCGGCGGCTAGGGCCTGGGCCATCTCCAGCACCCGCTTGCCGCCGCGATCGGCTAGGGTGCCCCGGGACGTGACCAGTTCGACGCAGGTGATAAAGCGGTCGGTCTCTTCTAGCAGATGGCGCAGGGTGGCGGTTTGCTGCATGGCCTGCTCAGACGGAGGCCGCGGTCAGTTTGCGGGGCATGGGTTTGAATTGGCAGCCCTCGACGAAGAGTTCAAAAAAGTCGGGGGTCGTCTCCAGTTCGACGTGCTCAATGCGCTTGGCCAGTGCTTCGATGCGAGCGCGTTTGCGGGCGGAAAGAAGGACTTCGCGCGCCCCTTGAACAGCGGCATTGCCGACCTTGGCGATGCGCGCTGTGGGCACGGGGGCCAAAAAGCCGATGTCAATGGCGGCTTGGACATCGACGTAGTTGGCAAAGCCGCCGGCGAGGTAGAGCTGTTGCACGTCGCCTGGATTTAGGCCCAAAGTCCGCAAGACGATGTACTGGCCGCAGAAATTGGCGGCTTTGGCTTGGGCGAGGTTGGAGGCGTCGAGGCGGGAAAAGGTGATGCCGCGCTCGGGGACTAGCTCGAACTGACGCTTTTTGGCGGCAAAGACGCCTTTGGGGGTCATTAAGTTGTAGCGGCGCAACTCGGCGAGGAGGTCGATTAGCCCGGAGCCGCACAGTCCTGCCGGCGCGGTGTCGCCGATGGTGTCCCACTGCCAGCGCGCACCGTCCCAGCGGATGGATTCAATTGCTCCGTCGCAGCCGGGCATACCATAGGTGATGCCGCCGCCTTCAAAGGCCGGGCCAGCCGGGCAAGAGGCTGCGACGAGGCGGCCTTGGTGCGCGACGACGACTTCGGTGTTGGTACCCACATCGACCAGCATTGCGCTCTCGCTGGAAAGGTCCATATCGACGGCGACTAAGTCGGCGGCTACATCCGCGCCGACGTGGCTGGCGATCAGCGGCAGCGAGTACGCGCGTGCTTTGGGATTGGCCTTCAGGCCGAGGCGGCGGGTCTTCTCGACTAGGCTGGTCGCGGTGCGTTCGCCGCTTAGGTATTCGTGCTCAATGCGAGATTTGTAGGGCTTTTGGCCGATGCTCTGCACGTCGAGGCGGAAGAGGATGTCGCGCATCGTCGAGTTGCCAGCGACCACGATCTCGTAAATTTCCTGCCGCACAAAGCCACCGCGCCGGCACAGATCTGCGATTTCGTGGTTGAGCGCCTTGACTAGGGCTTGGCGCAGCTCGCCGGGGTGTTGCCCGTCGTAGGAGATGCGGTGCATGATGTCGCTGCCGCCAAAGCGCTGCGGGTTTTCAAACGCGCTCAAATGCACGCTCTCGCCCGTCTCCAGATCGACTAAGTCGAGGACGATGGTGGTGGTGCCCAAGTCGATGGCTAAGCCGTAGAGGTGGCCGCGGTATTGGTCGATTTCCTCGTCGCCGTAGTAGATAGCTTGCCCGCGCCGCTGGACTACTGGATCAATCTCGGCGGGGCGATCTACGGTCTGGGTCAGTATCCGAGGCGTGCGAAAAAGAGGTGCAAACTCGATATCGACATCGGCGTCTTCGACTTTGGCTTGGCAGGCGAGGCGGAACTCACCGCCGAGAAATTCCTCGGCCGGTGTTGATGCGTTGAGGGCTTGCGCGCCGCTTGTGACCTCGACGATGCACTCGTGGCAATGGCCAGTGCGCCCGCAGGAGGTGGGCACGCGGGCGCCGAGTTGATCCGCATAGTCGAAGAGGGTCCCGCCGGTCGATAGCGGATAGGAGGTGCCGTCGCAGCGGATTTGTCCTCGGCCGGGTGTGGCCGGGCGTTGGTCCGTCTCCCAAGCCGAGCGGTAGTCGAGTTGGTCATCGCTGCCGCACTGGAACAGCCCACCCGGCTCTTTTGGCTTGCGCTGGTTGCGGCAGCCGAAGTGGGCGGTGCATTGGTCGAAGCGATTCTTGTACGGACAGCGGAAGGTCGCCTGCACGTCGGCGTGGGTGGCAATGCCAGCGAGGATACCCGACAGGCGGTCGAGGCTCTTTTGGTACTCTTGGGGGTCGATTTGGGTCATAGGAGTCTGAGGTCGTTGGCCTATAATTCTGTTAGTTCGGGCCATTTGGTTTTTTTAGGGCGCGACGAGTCGCAAAGAATCAATCCGCCTTGTGCCTCAATTTGTTCAAGGGTTAAGTTGGTCAAAGTTGGGGCAATGTGCTGTATCAGATCGCCATACATGGATTCAACGAGGTTTTTTGTTTGATGATCTACTGAGATCTTCCTCACAGGAACCCAGATTTTGCCGTGAATCTGTTTCAGTTTCTTGGCAGTTTCTGACGATACGTTGAAGACTGATTTCTCATCAGAAATAGTATGGATGATCTCTATCCAAGGCTCTTCAGAACGCCACTTGGGAGGGTTACGAGACTCGAACAGATTCAGGGCTCGCTCCGTAAGGGCTTTATACTCTCTTACCTCATTTCCCTGTAATCCATCAGTGAATTTAAATCTAACGGCGATATCGCGTTCTGAAGTAATTTTGGTAACGGGTGTATGTTTCTCTGTAATATCACTTTCTACTAGAGCAAGAAAATTCTGGATATACTCTTTGCCAATAGTTTCCCTTCCAACAATATCGACAAAGCTGAGGACTTGATTGCCAATCGGAACCAAGTCCACAGATTCTGCAATGAGTTTTCCCGGAGATTTATCGATGATCCAGTCAATGGTCCCTGCGGTATGAAATTGCACATTTGGAGGCAGGTTATACTCGCTGTGTTGATACAGGAAGGCATTGATGCCGACCTCAGTCGTCTCATCTTTTGTTCGTAGAATCCGTTTTGCGGTGAGATACATTAGGCTACCTCTCTAAAAATCAGTTTCAACTCCTCCGATGCCGAGTCTGTTTCGAGAGTGAGGTTTCCTCGTTCCCAAGGTCTTTTCTTCATGTCTTCATCATTCAAATCGTTCCGCAATGATTGTGGCGATAGGAGCAAGGATATTCGAAGTAGAAGCTCATGTAGCTCGTCGGCGATCTCTGGATGTGGATTTTGATTGAGAGCTTGGGTTGCGATCTCCTTGGCTTTCTGTGGCTGGTTGCAGTCCAATGCAAGCGTCGCAGCACTGCGATGCAGTACCGAGTAAGTTGGTTCGATTCGTCCCTCTACTTCTAATTGGGCGATCGCTTCAAGTTCATATTCCAATGCTTGAACAAAAAAATTGTGTGCCTGTTCTCGCCGGCCTTGTATGCGCGCCACAAAAGCGCGTTCGGCAAAATCCATGGCCTTATTGTGGAAATCGTTGACGCTCATTTTTCTTGCACCTCAGCAAGGGGTTGTCCAAACTCGACTACGATTACATAAGCTGGTAGGGCACCGTCAGATCGGCCTGTCTGTTTTAGCTTCTGCTGCACTCTTGCCTTCACTTGCTGATCGTTTCCCCCACGAATTCCCGAGATTTCTAACCTTGCCTTGTTTTGGAAAGGATAAGCTGATACATCTCCCATCCAGTAGTCAAAGCCAGTACCTTTCCGTGAACGCTTGATTACTGTGTAACCGATCTCCTTCTGTGCTAGCAAAACCGCGATACCCATCGCGCCATGTTCAGTGGCAACCTCATGGTCATTCCAGCACCTGCGGATTTGCTCAGTAATTGGAGGCCATGCCAAGGGATAGCTTCCGTTACTGTATCCTCGGACGCAAAGTTGGACACCTTGAACGTGGCCTTGTGATTCCAAACATATGCCTCCGGCCTCTGCCAGTACCATGCCGAAGTACTTTGTGATAGCCGGAAGGCCATTACCAAGATCGTTCAAATCTAGCATGCCTGAGGTTGTGGTTTCCCGCACATTTAGAGGTTCCTTGACTAGGGAGTCTTTCCCATAGCTATCGGAAAGATCGGTAGATCGGCACGTCTGCTTGTCAAGGCTCTTTTGATACTCTTGGGGGTCGATTTGGGTCATTGGGAGTCAGGGGCGCTACTCGTCCTCAATTTCGCTCAGCAAATCCTTGGCCAAAGCCACGCAAGCGAGTGCGTCCTTGCCGTAGCCATCGGCACCCATGTCGTCGGCAAATTCCTGGGTCACGGGCGCGCCGCCGACCATGATTTTGACATCGTCGCGCAAGTCGGAGTCGATAAAGGCCTCAATGGTCTTGCCCATGTTGGGCATAGTGGTGGTCAACAAGGCCGACATGCCCAAGAGTGGAGCTTCGTGCTCTTCGACGGCGTCGATGAACTCGTCTTCGGAGGTATCTACGCCTAGGTCGTGGACGACGAAGCCGGCCCCGCGCAGCATCATAATGCACAAGTTTTTGCCGATGTCGTGGAGATCGCCCTTGACCGTGCCCATGATCACAATGCCGATAGGCTCGACGCCCGAGGCCGAGAGAATGGGTTCGATATGGGTCATGCCGGCTTTCATGGCGCGGGCGCAAGCTAACACTTCGGGGACGAAGATGAAGTTTTCGCGGAATTTGATGCCGACGATGGCCATGCCGGCGATCAGCCCGTCGTCCATGACTTCGAGGGCCTCCACGCCCGCGGCAAGGGCTTGGCCGGTCAACTCGTCGACCGTTAGGTGGTCGCCGTCGATGAGGGCCGCGGCGATGTTTTGCATCTGCTCACTGGCTTGGGCAAAGATGCCGATGATGCGTTCGCGCTCTTCGTCGCGCTCGATGAACTCTTCGATCTCGTCGCGGATAAATTCGTTGGCGATATCGTTAATGTCTGCCATAGGATCTCTTCTTTTAGTTGCGCGCTTGGTCGCGGTGCCACTCTTGTACCGTGCGGGGAATGGCCTTGAGGTTTTCGATGGAAGTCTGCAAGGGGATGGCGCACTCTGGGCCGATGAGCTGGACGCCGGCTTCGAGGTTGCGCACGACTTCGGCGCCGACGACTTCTGGCCCTTTAGAAAAAAGGGTTTCGGGGTTGTTGATGTTGCCTACTAACGAGATGCGGTCGCGCACGATTTGGGTGGATTCTTCGGGCGTGTTCTTGGAATCGAAGTGGAAGGCCGCCATGCCGGTTTGGGCGATGTACTCCATGCGGTCAACCGTGCGGCCGCAGATGTGGAGGATGATGGGCACCGAAAGCCGCTCGGCAAACTCAATGTGCAAGTCGCGCAGATAGCGCTCGTAGTACTCGCCGCTGACGAGGTCGCCGGTGGCGTGGTCGGGCAGGGTCAGGGCGTCGGCACCGGCTTCGATCTGCGCCTGCCCAAACTCAATGGTGATCTCTTTCATGCGGTCGAGACAGAGCTTGGTCTTGCCTGGGTCGTCGAGCGACAGCAGAAGAAAAGGCTCGACTCCGAAGCAGTGGTAGCCCAGCGACCAAGGGCCCATGGTCTTGCCGACGATGGCGACTTCGTCGCCGTATTCCCTGCGCAGAATTTTGATCGCCTCAGTGACGCAGGCCGTGTCGGGATGGGTGCAGAGGTCGGCGGGGATTTTGATGTCGTCTGGTTCGTGCCAGATTGGCTCGCTCATGCGGACAGTGGGCCAGTTGTCCTTTTGCTCCCACTGGATTTTGCACCCGAGGGCCGAGGACTCTTGAATGATGGTGAAAACCGGCATGATGGTGTCAAAGCCCAACTCGGTGTAGCCAGTGGCGGCTAGCCGCGCCATGAGTTCGGGCTCGCGGTTGGCCGCGGGGAAGGGGGCATCGACGAGGTCCATTAATTCGACGGTGGCCACCGAGGTCGGGTTGCAGAGCGGAGTGCGGTCCACAGGCTCGCGGGCAAGAGCGGCGAGGACGCGCTCGCGACTGGTCATCGAAGAAGGCATGATAGGCTCCTTTACTCTTGGGCGCTGGGGGCTGAGAGGACGCCGCGGCTGGCCATAGCTTCGGCCTCGCGCACGGCAGCGCGCACGTTGGGGGCGCGGACCAGCAGCAGGCCGATTAGGGCGTCGTGGGAGTGGCCGCAGCCGAAGCGAGCTTGGTTGGGTTGGTCGGCGACCTCGTCCATTTCGCCAAGGCGGATCAGGCCGCGGGCGATGGTGGCAACGCGGCGTTCCACGCCTCGGACCTGTTCGGTGGCGCGGGCTTCGTACAGGCCTTGTCCGAGGCTGGCGACGGCGATGGTGGTGTTGGCCTTTTTGTCGAAAATGTGCAGCGGACGCGGCTCTATGGGTTGCCCCGGCGGTAGCTTGCAAGCCTCTAGGAAAAGTCGTTTGACCGCGAGCAGATGCGCGTGGCCGCAGGGGAAGCGGAGCAGACCGTCGCTGGTTTGCTCCATACCTCCGAGTATCTGCATGGCGTCCGCGACTCCGGCGACGCGCTCGGCGGCTCCGGGGAGATGGCTGTAGGTGTGGACTTGGTAGCAGGGAGAGCCAGAGTCGTCCGGGGAGTAGAGCGCAATGGAAATGTCGTCGAAGTGGGGATCCATGGAGACCAATTCGACGCGCGAGCCAAGGTCCAAAGTTTGTGCCATCTGCATTTCCTCTTGACAGCGAAGCGCGGGATTGAGTACTGTTTTAGAAAATAGCTAATGGTCTGACCATCGGCAAATTTTTATTTTTTTCCACTTAACGTTTGGCACCCACTATGAAGAAAGCTACGGCTCCGATTGACGATGCCATGCGCCCGGTGCAGCGCACGTCTGTAAGCGATGAAATTATCGCGCAGATAACGGACTTAATTGAGCGCAACGTTCTCAAGCCCGGCGACAGGCTGCCGCCAGAGCGGGAGCTGTGCAAGCGCTTTCAGGTTGGGCGCTCTTCGCTGCGCGAAGCTCTGCGCTCGTTGTCCATGATGGGCCTGCTCGATGGCCGCGTGGGCGAGGGCACCTTTGTTTGCGACAAGGGCCAATACGTGGAGCGGGCGTTGCAGTGGGGGTTTTTGCTCGACGGCAAGAAACTCCAAGACCTGAGCGAGACGCGGATGATGCTCGAGTCGCAAAACGCCTATTTGGCAGCCGAGCGGGCTACCGCCGAGGATTTGGCGGCCATTGCCGATGCGCTGGCCGGCATGGCCAGGGGGCTTTCTGACGAGGGACGCTTTCTCGCCAGCGATTTGCAGTTCCACCTACTTATCGCCCGGGCCACGCACAATTCCATTCTCTACAGCTTGCTCGAAACCACGCGCAACTATCTCCAAGAATGGATCAAAGAAAGCTTGGCGGAGCCGGCGCTGGCTGGCCCTCGGGCCGAACTGTCGCTGGCGGAACACCGCCAGATTTTGGAAGCATTGCAGCGGCGGGATGCGGAGGCCGCGCGGCAAGCGATGGCGGCGCACATCCGCTCCAGCAGCGGGGATTTGCAGCGGATTAGCCGTCGATCAGGGTCCGGTTGACGAATTCAGTGACTTCCTCGATTCGCCCCAACCCCGTTAGAATCAGGCTCTGGGCAATGCGCCGCGAGAGCCCGACGATGCGTTCGTCGTCGAGTGCGACTGGCTGGCGGCCGTCGGTCGCGCTCAACAGCAGGCAGCCGAGGTCGCGCACGGCTTGGTGTTTGACTTCCTCGGCTTTCTTGTAGCTCGCGCTCTGAAAATAGCTATTCCAGAATACATTGACGGCTTCTAAATAAGCGGCTTTTTGGGCAGTATTCTGCATGGCCTTGATGCACATATCGGCCGTGTAGAAGGCGAGGTCAAAAG